>JBEPVW010000033.1:0-24635 GCA_041690775.1 Acidobacteriota bacterium
ATTGAGCCGCATGTTCGTGCCCTGCAACTGGCGGTGGTTGAGCACGGCTGCCAGGCTGGCCTGGCGACGGACGGGGATGCGGACCGGATCGGCGCTGTCGATGAAGACGGCAACATGGTGGACGCGCATAAGATTTTCGCTATCCTGCTGCGCTGGTTGATTGAGCGGAAGCAATGGCCCGGCGAGGTAGTGCGTGCCTTCAATACCACCCGAATGCTGGACAGGATTTGCGCCAAACATGGCCGCAAGCTGCACGAGGTGGGCATCGGGTTTAAGTATGTTTGCGACCTGATGCTGGAACGTGAGATTTTGATCGGCGGCGAAGAGTCGGGCGGCATCGGCATGCAGCGTCATCTACCGGAGAGAGACGGCCTGCTGAATGCCCTGCTGCTCGCCAACGTAATGGCGGATGAAGAAAAGACGCTGGGCCAACTGGTTCAAAGCCTGCAGCAGGAGTATGGCGAGCATCACTATGGCCGCATCGATCTGCACATTGCGGAAGATGTAAAGAATGCGGCGATTGCCCGCGCACGTGCCGGCGTGAAGGAGTTTGCTGGAATGCCCGTAGAGCGCGTGGAAAACCTCGATGGGGAGAAATTTTTCCTGCGCAATCCGGAAGCTGCCTTGAAGCCGAATGCGGCGGAGACCTGGCTGTTGCTGCGTGCCTCCGGCACAGAACCGCTGCTGCGGATCTATGCGGAATCCTGCTCGCCGGCATCGGTGGAAAAAGTGCTGGCTGCGGGCCGCGACTTCGCGTTGCGGGCAGGTAAATCTTGAAGAAAGCGGGAACATCGGTGGAGCTGAGGGTTCGTGGAGTGCTGTTCGACATGGACGGGGTGCTGATGAGCTCCCTTGGGTCTGTTGAACGAAGCTGGCGCAGCTATGCGAAATCCCGAAGCCTGGATCCGGAACTGGCCGTCGAGATGGCGCACGGACGGCGCGCGATTGAGACGGTGCGTGCTTTGCGACCCGATCTCGACGCCAAATCCGAACTCCGCATAATTGAAGATCTGGAGGTTCAGGACAACGAGGGGCTGGTGGTTTTGCCAGGCGTGCGGGAAATGCTGGCGGCGTTGCCGGAAGACTCATGGGCGATCGTGACCTCGGCGACAGACAGGCTGGCGCGAAGCCGCTTGGCATTCGCCGGAATCACCATCCCCAGGTATTTTGTTACCGCGGAGACGATCACACATGGCAAGCCCCATCCGGAGCCGTACCAGCATGGCGCGGCGTTGCTCGGTGCCGCAGCCAGAGAATGTGTTGTCATTGAGGACGCTCCGGCCGGCATCGCGTCTGGCAAAGCTGCGGGGTGCCGCGTCCTGGCCGTGCTGGCTACCCATCCGCCGGAAACGTTGATGGCGGCGGACTGGCGAGTGGCGACATTGGCGGACGTGCATGCCGCCGCAGGGCCGGGCGATCAAATCACCCTGCGCTTTGAACCGTGGGTGGCAGAAGGAAAATGACGAGCTGAGACTTTCTTGGGGCCACTGTGGAAATCGCCGTGCTTTCTTTTTACCCAGGCTTCACATTCAGGGCGTACGATCAAGTTAGCTCAGACTCCGGGACCACGCCAGTTTCGCTGGCCGGAGATATCTCCTGGACCGAGCGGATCGCTCCATCAGTCTTCCTTACAATTTTTGGCGCGATGCAGGCTTGTTGCAGAGTGATTTTCATCACTTGGCGACGTGACCTGCCTCCTAGCCAACCCTTCCTTCCTTGGTTACCATCTAACCTTAGTAACCAACCAGCAAGCGCGCAGGAGCGGGATTATGAACATGGCATGCGCAAATCAAGATTGCAAAGCAGAGTTGAAGTATCTGCGCGGCGGTCGTTTATTTCTTATGGAACGGCAGCCGAACCTTCCCCACCTGACATCCTATGACCCCTCGCAACCCAAGCGGCCGGTCACCATGCGGCGTTACTTCTGGTTATGCGAAAGCTGCTCCCAGAAGTATGCAATCCAGCGCTGGACAGATACCGGGATTCAGCTATCACCCAAACCCGGCGCAAAGCGGATGCCTGTTACCGCGGCAAGCTACTCCCGCGACTGGACGATTCCCGGCTTGGTGGGCTAGGCCTGTAGTCCTGTAGGTGTATGGCCCAATAAGCAATGAAGCGGGTGGGTGGATTCAAGGTCAAGTGCAATATTTCCCTCAATAGGAGATAGCTGCGCCCAGCGGCGCATCAGCTTTCCGTATCGCCCTTGCGCTCGGCTGAGAAGAGAGATCTTTTCTCCGCACCCGCCCGCTGACCCGCTTCCCAGGCCTTCACGTATTTCCAGTGAATGTAAACGGAATGGTTCAGATGCAGGATAAAGCCCGCCCGTCCGTCCAGGAAACCGAGCCTAAACACATAATTCTTAATGAAAGTAAGAATTGGATTGAGGATGATGTTTGCGGCAAACGCAAACAGGGAAGCGCTTGTTTTCCGCTTGCCAACCAGGATCGGCGTGCTGTCGGAACTGTACCCATTCATATGGGTCAGGTACAGCCGGAAGGTCGGATACGCATAGTGCAGCAGATCGTTTTTCAGGGTTCCAGTAGGGCAGGAACATTGCGGCGATCCGTGGGGTTCCGCTCCCGCCATGCGAGCCACACCGCGCTTGAATAACCGCAGTTTACGATCCGGATAGAAGCCGCCGTGGCGTATCCAATGTCCGAGAAAAAGGTTGACCCGCGGCTGCCAGTAGGCGTCATACTTTGGATTCTCCAGGACATCCTGAATCTCTTTCGACAGCTCCGGTGTCATCGCTTCATCCGCATCCAGCAAATAGATCCAGTCGCAGGTGCAGGTATCGAGGGCAAGGTTTTTCTGCGGACCGAAACCGCGAAAATCCCTGTTGAACGAATGCTTCGCTCCATACGAACGGGCGATCTCAGGCGTACGATCCGTCGAACCGGAATCGACAATTACAATTTCATCCACCCATCGGACACTGTCGAGGGTGCGCGGCAGGTTCGCCTCTTCATTCCGTGCGATCATGGCAACCGAAAGGGTGGCACGCATAGCGTTCAAGTTACCCTCTCGAAGAGGATAGGGTGAACTTCCGGCTTGATATTCCCACGGGTGCAGTAGGTGGTTATCTGCTCCATGTATTTTTCTCTGACATTTCCCCCAGCGTAAAAACAGCGGTACCAGTCGACCGTCATTTCAAGTGCCTCCGATAGCTGGAGCGACGGCCTCCACGACAACTCCGCGGCAGCCTTGGAACAATCCAGCCTGAGCATCTGTGCCTCCTGCCGATGATCGCCCGGTTGAACATTCCACTTCGCCTCCGAACCCCACGCCCCAGCCAACTTCTCGGCGATCCATTGCACAGGACGAATGTCCGTCGGCGCTGGCCCAAAATTCCATGCGCCGCTGTAACGGCTTCCATCTTCATAAAGGCGCTCTGCCAGCAGCAGATAGCCGCGGAGCGCTTCCAGTACGTACTGCCATGGACGCGTGGCCAGCGGATTACGGAGGGTCACCGGAGTGCCGCCCGCAAAACTCCGCATCATATCGGGAATCAGCCGATCCTCCGCCCAATCGCCGCCGCCAATCATGTTGCCAGCCCGCGTCGAAGCAATGCTCACACCATTCGATAAAAAGAATGAGTCTCGAAATGAACGGATGACCAGTTCCATGCAGGCCTTGCTGCTGCTGTAGGGATCATCGCCGCCCAGTCGATCCACTTCGCGATAGGCCCAATCCCAATTTCGATTTTCATAACATTTGTCGGTCGTCACAACGATGACCGCGCGCATAGACTCGCATTGACGAACAGACTCCAGAAGTGTTGCGGTACCGATGACATTCGTTTTATAAGTTCCGATTGGATCGTGGAGCGCGCGCCGCACCAAAGGTTGCGCCGCCATGTGAATCACGATTTCAGGGACCGCTGCGTGCATTGCGGATTGCAAAGTTTTCAAATCGCAGATGTCGCCCTGGAAGGATTCCATCGACACAAGGTCTTTCGGTCCGTCGGCGCGATTTCGAGAAGAAGTGGAATATCCGAACGGGATCGCCCCCATGGATTGCAGCCACAGTGACAGCCAGATTCCCTTGAATCCTGTGTGCCCGGTAATAAAAACTCGCTTGCCGTTCCAGAATGCGCTTGCCAGACTCGACATGCTACAGTGCCTTTCCATCGCCCATCTTCAACTTAAGGACCTTGGTCCCAGAGACCATAACTGGCGCACCAACGTTCGGGCCTGACGCCCGGGACGGGTTAGCGCAATTCAAGCGCACGAATCACCTCCAGCGCGTTCGTCAGCGCGGTCCGGCCGACTTCCTGTTCAAATCCCTGCTGCATTTTGTCAAACGCGGCAATCACGCGCATCGCGCACTTTTTGCCAGGCGGTTTCAGCGCCAGCAGATATCCGCGGGCGTCGGACGGATCGACCTTCCGTTGCACGAAGCCTTTTGCCTCCAGTGAAGATACGGCGTGGCTCACGTTCCCGCGTGTCGTGGCGAAGGTTTCGGCGAGATGAGACGGCTTGATGGGACGGGGCGCCTCAAAGAAAATGGCCGCGAGGACCAAACCTTCCGTGAACCCAAGGTTATCCGCAACGAAGGCCTCAGTCGCCACCGCGTCGAAATGCCGCGCCGCACGCTTCACCGTGAACATGGGACTCTCGCGAAGGAAGGCTTCGATGCGCATAATGATAAATATAGTTTACCGGATCAATCATTTAGAATAAGACAAAAGTATCGTTGCGTCACCCTCGGAATTCCTCCATGATCGCTGAGAGGTTTTTCTTTCTGATCAATTACTCCGAACCCAGCGTCCTGTTCCCGAATCGTCTAGCATTCTTTGCGAGAATGAACTTCATCTTTATTGGACAGAAGCTGCTCCTTACCACGCCCAATGTCGCTCCTGCCCATGTCGCTCTTGTCCAGGACCAAGCGATATCGATGGAAATTCCCGCTTGGGCAATTCCCGCATGGGCAATTCCCGCATGATAGACCGCCGGTACTTTCTCGCAGTTCTCGCCGCCATGGGCACGCTGTGTGCCTTCGCTCAGCAAAAATCGAAAGAACTTGCGCCGGTGCGGACCACAGTCACAGTTCTGGGTTCTCCAAGCCCTGTACTGCTGGGCGAGTCCGCCCGCTCCGTGGTGGTGATAGATACGCAGGAGCATCCGCTGGCGTTCAACACCGTCGAGGATTATTTACGCACGGACTCGTCGGTGCAGATCAACCAGCGAGGCTCTGGCGGCTATCCTGCGGATCTATCGATTCGCGGAACATCGTTTGAGCAGACGCTGGTGTTGATCGATGGTTTTCGCGTGAATGATTCTCAGGCGGCGCATAACAACCTCGACCTGCCGGTGCCTCTGGCTGCAATGGAAAACATTGAGGTGCTGCATGGTGCCGGCACGACTCTCTACGGCGTGGATGCACTGGGCGGCGTGGTCGATTTCGTCACCCAGCGACCAGACCTGAAGTCACTCTGGGTGTCCGGCGGAGGGGGTAGCTTTGGAGAAAATCAGCAGACCTTTGTCGGAAACTATGCGCACAGCAAGTGGGCAGAGCAGGTCGCGGGGCACCGCGAATATTCTTCCGGGTTTATGTATGACCGTGATTTTCGGAATGAGAATGCCAGCTCGGAATCGTGGCTCACGTCGCCGCTGGGAGTAACGGACATTCTGCTGGCCGGCAGCGATACGCCCTTCGGCGCGAATAATTTTTATGGCAATTATCCTTCATACGAGCGCACGAAGGGATGGTTCGCATCTATTCAGCAGGATCTGGGCGCGAAAACAAATGCCGGCTTCGCATATCGGCGACACACGGATAACTTCATCCTGTTCCGCGCCAACCCGGCGATCTACGCGAACAACCATATCGACACAAGCTGGCAGGCGATTGCGCGCCGGAAATCGACGTGGCGCAAAGAAGATGGCCTCTACTATGGTCTCGACTTCGGCGGCGATTCCATCCACAGCAACAATCTAGGAGACCACGCGCGCAACTGGGGCTCCGGTTATCTCGATCTGGATCTGCGTTCCTGGCGTCGTGCCAGCCTTTCCATTGGAGGGCGCCAGGAGATACTCAGCGGCGGCCATAACGCGTTCAGCCCGATGGCCGCAGCGGCATTCTGGATTCTTCCAACTTTGAAAGCTCGCGCTTCGGCGGGTTATGGATATCGTTTGCCGACCTACACCGACCTTTACTACAGCGACCCGACGACAATCGGCAATCCGCTGCTGAAGCCAGAGTCCGCATGGAATTACGATGGCGGCTTCGACTGGTTTCCACGGGACAAAGTTGGCGTTTCCGTTACAGGATTTTATTCTCCGCAGTCGAATTTCATTGATTATGTCCGTACCTCGCCGGCTGCGAAGTGGCACGCCACAAATTTGGATGGGCTGGCGTTCGCCGGCACGGAGGCTTCGCTGATCTGGCACGTAAACCACAGCCAGCAGGTGAATCTTTCGTGGACGTGGCTGGATGGCGCCCAGAGTGTGCTCCATGGCCTGCAGTCGGAGTACGTTTTCAACTATCCAGTCCACAACGCGGTCTTTAATTGGTATGCCAGCGCGGGGCACTGGGTCACGATTAACACGCGCGTCGGCGTGCAGCAGCGGTTTGAGAAGACGGCCTATCCGGTGTGGGACGTTTCCGTCGTTCATGAACATGGACGCGTGCAGCCGTTTCTACAAATGACGAACCTCAGCAATACCGGTTATGACGAGATTGTAGGAGTGCGTATGCCGGGTCGTGCATTCGTGGGCGGCGTGAAGATCTGGTTGGTTACGCCACGCTAAGAGGTAAGCGGTGATCGCATTGCAGCAATACTTTTACCATTAGAGCCGTCATTGTTAGAATTGGTTTGCGAGCCGTCGCGCTGTAAACCATCCATGCGAAAGTGGCGGAATTGGCAGACGCACCAGACTTAGGAACCGTTTTCTTAAGTTTTTGCATGAAATCGCATAGTGTCGCATATCACTGTTAACGTTCTTATTATGAATTGCTTGCAGACAAATTCCACTTTGCACAATGCTGCAAAGTAGGGCATAGTATTCCCTGCAACTGGTGACTAAATCGGCGACCGAAGAGAGGGCAAAATAGGAGTATGAATTCAGGCCACTCGTCATTATCGAAACTGGTCTTTTCCCCCACCGGTTATGTACCACCAACGCTCTAATGGAGCCGAGTCCAATGCGGTGAAGTTGTCGTTCCCCCAAAGATTGATAACCTTTGTCGCCAATGTCCTCGCATCGAGAGACGGATCAGTAGTCGCTATATGGAATAAGCTCGCTCCAGACTTCGGAATGAACGAACGGGTCAACATGCAGCGCAAGGCACTCTTCCGAGTCGCTGTGTCTTTCAAGCTGAGCATCTGGACCGCCTCATCGTCACCGGGAGCGTATTTGTAAAAGAGGCTGCTTGCGCCGACATAGCCTTGCGCGTTATGCAGCCCAATCACGTTCTGAACGGCTTCCTCGACCATCTTTTCCTGCTCCGGATCGTCAAAGTTCTTCATGCTCCTAAGCTCGTCGAATGCTTCGGCGTCATCTGAGTTCATTTTGGTGATGAGAACTTGGAGAGCAGTTACGCGATTAGCCTGCTCTAAGGCTGCGTTAAGTTTTCGAATAGACTGTTTGGCGGTATTTGACGTGGATATAAGCTGCAGATTCGTGTTCGAGAGTGTCTGCTTTTCAACCTTGAGACCGGCAATCGCAGTTTTGGCATCTTGAGCTGACTGTTGAATCTGTGTGTTCGCTGCCGCCCCGTCTATTCGGTTGTATTGGGTGTACCGAACGAGAGAGAGTGCCGCCATAACACCGACAAAAGCGCCGATGATTGAAAATGCTCGATCCAGCACTCTTAAGAATTTCCGCCTCTCTTCCAAAAGGGAAAAAACAAGTCCAGTTGAAGCCAGCACTGCGGATGCCAATGTGAGGGCAACTGTCGCGGTCTCCCAAAACTCTGTCGGCGATTTACTCAAAACTATCGTCATGACATCAATATATAAAACCCGTTTAACCACTTCGTTTCTAGAAAGTTAGGCAAGTTGATAGCCCGGATTGAACAACGCCCCCCCGTAGTCTTCGGCAGTAGCCCAGCGTAGACAGAAAACGGAGCAAGGATTGGTGAGTCCGTGAGTCAGCAGATTGGGAAAGACTTCTGCGAAACCGTGTTCAACTAAATCTTTGTATAGATCAATATCTGGTTCAATCCGCACGCATTTCAAACCATCAATTAATCGGGTGTCATTTTCATGGAATGTCAATTGAACGTTTGCAACGGGAAATGCAATTTGCTTCCAACTGCACGTCGCGCCCCTGTGAAACGTCGAGCAGTCTTTTTCCTCTGCAAATTCTCCTTTGGCCGCAGCCGCTCGTACGATTGGAATTATTGCTGGATCGGCGAATCCAAAAAATCGATCCTGAGCCATGGTGTTGTCCCAGCAAATTGCCTTGAAGTATGACAATGGCGAGTGCCCGTCTAAATCTATCTCTTGCATTGCCTGAATAAGGTTCAGTAGGCAGGCGAGTGCTGCGGGCTTTTGAACGATGAATTCTTCGTAGTTTGCGCGTGCTGATTTCTCATCGGTTCCGATTTGTAGAAATGTTGTGACTTGGGGCAGCTCCAATTTGAGCATGTCCCATGGCACAAAGTTCGGATTTGAATTGTTTTTAATAAGCAAAACTTTTGGTTGAGCTAAAACTTTTGAATTCGCTTTGAAAAAACACGCACCGGGCTGATAACCGTTCGATGTAATATTTATCGCATAGAAATCCCCAATTCCGTCATGGAACGGAACGGAGATATCGACATGGGGGCCAGTAGCATTGTGAGAGATAGGTGGAATGTCCCGACCATTGTGCACTCTGAGTACTACAGGACCGGAAAAAGGCAACCCTTGACCGTCAAAGATACTAAGCATGACTGGAGCCGTAGGCTCAGTTGCATCTGAATTTAGCGCCATAAATCTCTCCACTCGAACGGAGTTCGGCTTTCCTTATGAAGGGAAAAACCCAATTCGTTATCGTTGGGGAGAGGTTTTTCTTTGTACGTCTTATTCTAGCTTGCCAAGATCGGTATGAAAATAAGTGAAATATTACGGCGGAGAATCATCCCCCGGCTGGTAAATGTATTCAGGTTTTTTCGGGAAGAGTGAGGGATGTTTTTGCAGAAGCGCATGAAGGACAGGATTAGCAACCCGTATAAGGTCTGGCCGGGGCTGGTTTGAACTGGCTGTAGAGAAAGCCAATCTGAAGGACTACACATGGCATTGCAATCGGCATACGTTCGCATCTCGTTTAGTAATGGCTGGAGTCAGATATTCGAACTGTCGCGCAGCTCATGGGACACGCTACAATTCAGATGACGATACGCTATGCCCATCTAGCACCAGAGCACAATCAGGCAGCGGTAGAGAGAGATTGGTTCCGTCCAGCGGAGTGGTTACTAAATCGGCGACCGGCAAAACGGGCAAAATCATAAATCGTCGTAACTAGATGAAAATAAACGATGCGAAAGTGGCGGAATTGGCAGACGCACCAGACTTAGGATCTGGCGGGTAACACCGTGGGGGTTCAAGTCCCCCCTTTCGCACCAACATTTTAGGCGCAATCCGAAAACCACCCTTTTCGGCTGTGCCCAATTTTGGGCCCACCCACGGAATTGTGCCTAACGTGTCGCGGATGACGGCGCCGGCAATGCCGACTGTCCCACCTCAAGGAATGCCCGCTCAATCGCGTCGGCCTGGGGATGGACATACCGCTGCGTGATCGTGATGGATGAGTGCCCGGCGAGCATTCTGTCGGATGGGGTACGAGGCTGGAAGTACCGGAAAACCAGACGATTGCTTTTGGGACTTCAATGTAGGTTCCGAGTTGTCGGGCCCATTCAGAATCCGGTTACCGCCTCATTCGCTTTCCAGGACCGCGTAATTTCTTCCAGTGAACGGTCTTTGGTTTCCGGCACCAGCCACGCAACCAGAATGATCGTCAACAAAGCTCCTCCGGAGAAGCACCAGAACGTTCCCGCGGGACCTAGGCTCTGCTGCATGACGGGAAACATCTGATTCAGCAGATAACAGACCAGCCACAATGTTGTGGTCGCGATCGACATGGCACGGCCGCGCACCTTGGTCGGATAAATCTCGGAGATGATTACCCACATGGCGACGCCGTTGCCGAAGGAGTGACCGGATACGAAAGCCATCACGAAAACGAGAATCGCCAGCACGCTTCCGTGCACGTAGTAGAGCAAACCAACCAGCAGGAAGGAAACAAATTGCACCGCGGTCCCTGCGATGATTAGACTCTTGCGGCCCACGCGATCGACCAGCCACAGCGCGAACAGCGTGAAGACAAGCATGACGAGGCTGACCAGGACAGTCTCGCGAAAGGCGTCGCGGGTCGCTGCGCCTGCCTCCCGAAATACCTCCGGCAGATAGGAGAAAAGCGGAGTGATCCCACTGATCTGCTGCAGGCCCGCAAGCATAATGCCCAATAGCAGCGGACGTCGAAACGTTGTCAGCAATTCGGAGAGTTTGCCTTCCTCATCGTCCAGCGATTCCTGTATTTCGCGCGCCTCTCTCGAGGCGGCATCCGCATTGTCGATGAGATGTAAGACTCTTTCCGCATCCCTCGTTTTGCCAACTTTCATCAGCCAGCGGGGACTTTCGAGGGCCGGAAAAATCATGATGGCAAATAGCATCGCGGGGATGAAGCCGACGAGAAACATCAGCCGCCAACCGGTCACGGTGTTCCATTCCTCATTCCCCATTTGTTGAATCAGCATGTTGCTGAAGACAGCGGCGAGAATCCCTAGCACGATTCCGAGTTGATACAGAGTGACCAGTCTGCCGCGATGCCGGGTCGGCGCAATTTCCGCGATGTACATGGGCGCAATGATCGAGGCCGCGCCGATACCGAGACCACCGATCATTCTCCAAACAGAAAACTGCGGCAAACTGTCGGCGAACCATATACCCAGGGAAGACACCGCGAAACAACCCGCGCAGGCCGCCAACGCTTTCTTCCGTCCGAAAAAGTCGGCAACACTGCCGGCCGAGGCAGCACCGACGATGCAACCTATCAGAGCGCACCCGGCCGCCCATCCCGTTGCCGCGGCGTTGAGTTGAAAGTGCTCGGTTAAATCATGGATCGCGCCGCTGATCACGATGTTGTCGAAGCCAAACAGCAGTCCGCCAAGACCAGAGACAATTGCAGCAATGATCAGATATTTGCGAGGGGGCATCTGTAGAGGATTTTCCATCAGCGGATTGTTCCCACCGCTGATGCGGCGGCACGTTTTCTCTGCATTGCAAGCACGGCAGCGACAAAGCCGATCGTATGTGCCATCCCCGCGTGCCAGGGCGCGGCGCAACTCATTTGCGGCGTGTGGTCCGGCACGATGACCCCATCAAACCCGTTGCGGTTGAGGATGTCGAGAATGCGGACCATATCGACATCGCCTTCGTCGATAAATGTCTCGCGGTAGTGTGGCACTTTGCCGGTCACATTTCGCAGATGAATATATGCGATTTTCCCCTGTCGGCTGTATGTATCTACGGCATCGTAAACGTCGCCTTCGGTCATTTCCGCAATGGTGCCGACACATAATTCCAGCCCGTTGCTGGGGCTGGGCGCCAGGTCGAGCAGGCGCTGATACATGTTCGGCTGATAGACAAGGCGCGGCTGCTGGTGCATTGTGGGCATCGGTGGGTCGTCTGGATGTGCGGCCAGTTGCACACCCGCTTCTTCAGCGACGGGAACAATCTCGTGGAGAAAACGTTCAAGCCTGCCCCAGAGTTGGTCGTGCGTAATCGAAGGCAATGTACCAGGCGCGGCATTGCGGTCATAAATCATGTTCCAGACCATGCCATTGGGAATGGGTTCCTCATCCGCCGCTCCATCCATTCCTACGATCAGCGCGCCTCCGCGGCCATTCGGACTTGTTACGCGCCCACATACTCCGCCGAGGCTGAAATTGTAGCCGAGGACGGGCACGCCAGCTTCACCCATCCGGCGGAGAATGGTCTTAACATTTTCGATCTGCAGCATGCGCTTGGGACCATCGAGTAGAACGTCATGCCAGAATGCGGGATCGAGGTTTTCAATGGCAGCGAACCGTAGTCCGGCATCTTCAAGCTGCTGTTTGAGGGAAAGCAGTTCAGCCGTCGTCCACAGCGCATCGGGATCGCCTGCAAATCCCCATGCCTTGTATTTGCGGCCTATAGGCTGATTGTTCCGAACATTCGTTCCCTCCCCACGAAAATAGTCCGTCAAGTGGACCACCACATCGGTACAGCCTGCCTGGCGTGCAAACGAGAAGTATTCCGGCGTTAGCATATGGCGGTAAAGTCCAAGACCAATCTTCATGGAGCATCTCCTTCGGAAAAACGTAAAGTCAGCTTTCAATTTGAGCATCGATACAACACGGGCCTGGCCGAAACACACTACATAATTCCATGTCTGGAAAAGGCGGCGACCGCGCTGGAACCGGCTTCCAAATCCTTCTTAACAGTTTTTTCGCCGCGGGCCTTATCCAATGCTCTAATAAACACTTCGGTCTCGACTTCCCGCGGCACCACTAAGACGCCATCTATATCGCCGAACACAATGTCGCCAGGACGGATTCGTACATTACCAATCTCGATCGGCACGCGAAAGTCATATACCTTGTAGCGGGGTCCGGCGTCCTGCCCGTAAGAACCAAAGCCGAAGGTCGGAAAGTTGAGATGAAGGATGGCCCGCGTATCGCGAACATAACCATTTACGATCGCGCCCCGCGCACCTACCATCCGCGCCCGAGTGCTCATCAATTCTCCCCACATCGCGTTACGTGGCGACGAGCCGGTGTTAACGTAAATTTCATTCGGCTTCAGGTCGTCCAACGCCTCCAGCATTAGCCCGAATGGCTTTGCGCTGAGTTCGTTTGCCGTGTTCGCTACCGACTCTTCGAACACATCGCCGGAAAGGACCGGCATTGCCCGTCCTATCAAGATCATGTCTTGCCGAATAGGTTGGATCTGGGGCGGCAAAAATTGATGAATAAGGTTCAGCTTGTCCATCACGTCTCCGACCACGCAGGTGAATAATTCACGCTCCACAATCGCAAACAGATCATCGTCTGAATTCCAAAGTGCCATATATTCTCCTAGTCATCGTCCTGCCATCTCCTGGTAATTACTCAAAAACGGCTCGTCCCTTCGAGCATATCCACGGGCCAATTCTTCATTGAGAGTGATGCCTAGTTCCGGACCTTCCGGCACTGTGATATATCCCTGCTAAATAAGAGGCTTGGGAACGCGGCACCTGGTAAATTTGAAACCGGCATTGCCAGTGAGAATATCAACGGCACCAAGCTTCTTGGCCGTCGCGCAGACAGTTGCTGAACCAATCAATCATCTCGAACATCAGGCTGGTGTCGCATACTCCGAATCAGCGTTTCGTGGGTCCGGGTTCGTTCAACGCGCGAAGAACCATGTCCGCGACCTGCACACCCATAATGTTTGAGCCCTCTGTGTTGAAGTGCACATTGTCGAGATACAAATCCTGATGCTTCTCCATCAGAGCATGTTGGTCATCTACCATCATGGCGCTCACGAGCCTACGTGCAATCGCGTTGCGCGCATCAATGCGCGGGTTCGGTACCCCAGGTCCAGAGTCCGACTTGAGCGGAGTTGTCGTCGCCCATATAAACGTGGCTCCCGGAGCGATGGAGTGAAGCGCGGCCAGGTAAGCCGGGAAGCCGGCCTCATATTGCGCGTCCGAGTAGTCTATTCCGTGCGCGCCGTTGTTGAAGTGAACGACACGATAGCGCACGCCCTCCATCTTCTCAAACATCGCAATTTCCTCGGGCAGGATCGGGTCGCCGACACAGAGCGAGTTCGCCATCAGGTATACGTTTGCCTTTCCCGCAAGCTGCTGTTGCACGATTGGAAAATAGTTGCGTGTGAGCGAGTCGCCTACCAGCAGGACGTTTGGCAATGCTGCGTCCGGATGTAGCGGCCGTACATTCCAGGTCCACTCGGTCTGTTCGGGTAGGGGCGGGGTCTGAGTCTGGACGGCGGCCCGTAGGCTAAGGCGAAAACCAATAGTAAGAAGTGCGGCTAGGGCTATGGTGTTGATAGCTCGTTGTTTCATTGTTGCTTCCTTACATTGATTTTTCATAAAGTTGAATCTATAAACGGCTCACCTACTGAACCTCTGCTCTGCCGCTGGATGTTATTCCGTTCGCTGCTTACTGTTTACACTCAAAGTTCGCTGCATTCTTCGTGTCGCCAGTACCTTTGTAGCGTAGCTTTTGTGGATAAGGACAAAGAGGCCTAGTCATAATAACCTCGGAGGAGGTATCGGTAGGATCTTTGTGTTGCTTGGCGAGAATACTGGAGGGAGCCACGCCGGACTCTACCCAACTTTTTAAGCTGTTGAAAACGTTAAAGTCTACCGCCCCTGAACCACCCCAGCAGTGCTGCATTCCGGGAACCATATACAGCCGGATAAACGAATCGCTCTTAATAGGCACGGCAGCAACAACACTGTTGTAATAGTCCATCGTATTTAATGGTGCGATAGCTGCATCGTCCCATCCCTGGTACAGGATGAGTCTGCCTCCTCGATCCGCGAACGGCTTCAAATTCGGATCGGTAGCATTCAAGATCCTGGCCAGCTTGTTATCGGCGGTCTTCACGTCGCGTTTTACTTCGAAGCTGCGATAGTCCCATTTGGGATCGTCATAGACCATATCCCTATAAAAGCCCACGCCGAGGGTGTATTGATAGTTCTGCTGAATAGTCGGCGCATCAATCCAAGCCGCCCATCCCAAAGGGCCTAACTCACCTCCCGGCAGGAACCCCGGGTAGACTATCTTGCCGTGCGTATCCTTCATCCCTGAATACACCTTCTTCAGTGCTTCAATCTGCGGAGCCGTAAGACATGCATCGGAATCGGCGTTTTTGCATAAAAGCACCTTCGGGTCAAAGTGACAGGCTCTCGGATCGGTGATTTCTCCATCCTTCACCCCATCCTGACCATCGCAAGCCGTTGTGAATGCGGAATTAATCAAGGGAAGTTTTGAAGGCGGAATCTGACTCGCTGGACTTGCGTACATCGCCTGCATGTCCCAGAGGAATCCTGCAACGCCATGCGTCCAGTTGATCGCGGGGGCGCCAGCAGCAATGCCGTTGTAGTCCTCGGGAAACCGTTGCGCTTCCATCAATGCCTGCCGTCCGCCGTTCGAGCAGCTATCGAAATAGGAATATTTCGGTGACTTCCCGTAATAGGCATTCACGATCAGCTTCGCTTTTACCGTCATCTCGTGAATCGCGCGATAGCCAAAGTCGATTATTTTTTCAGGGTGGCCAAGTGCCCAATCGGAGTCTGAAGATCCTGCGGTATGACCGGTGTCGGTGGAAACCGCGGCATAGCCGTTTAGGACTCCATAACTCATCTCGGAGTAGTGAATCGATCCGGCATACCCACCATTTCCCCGGCCCATTAACATGCCATTCCACCCCGAGCTTGGCATCCAGACTTCCATTTTGATATCCGAATCCTTCGCCGGATGGACCTCAGCTGCCACCCGACAGAAAGAAGGCAGACCCTTGAATACAAAGGCAGGAATACCAGGCGGTAGCGAGAGTGAACCGGCCGATATCGTCTCGGCCGAAGTAATCTGTGTGTTGGCCAGTTTCAGAGCGGTCAGATTTCCACACGTATCCGCATAAGCTGGCTTTATGCCAAATACGATCACGACACAGAGGAGAGCAAGCACATCAAAGGCGACGATTCGTCGAAATGCAGGTTTGTTCCTGCAGCGGGTCGAGCGACAGCCTCTATCCATTATTGCCCCCTGGGTCGAATTCCCAACCACGATCGACTATGATCCCGGTTGTCTGTAGTGGAGATGAAGCGATTGCTACCTTAGCCTGCGGAGATTATCGAGACAAAAAGAACGAAGCACAATAGCTAAAGCTAGCGTCGTAATGGATGATCGTGACTTTGATAGGGCGCCGACAAACTCGTGAGTTTTCCTGCTTCAACCGGCGATCGACTTTTGGTTGCCACTGTTCTTTGTTATTTCTTTCAGCCGGCTGTGGCCGTCGATCCCACGCTGTCCCGCTAAGTGCTTTGGATCGACGATATCAAACACATGAGCTCATAGCGACGCGCCAATAGTTATCGCATTTAGACGACTTATGGCCCGCGCACTTTCAGCAAGAGGCCGCGTCCCAATACACCGCGGGCGATGTGTTTACCGTCCACGGCTTCCACCAAACGTATGGTCGTTTTGAGGTCCGCGCCAAGCTGCCTGACACAACGATGAATGGCTTGCAGGAGACGCTTTGGCTCCGGCCGCTTTCGCAGGCCTATGGCGGTTCTCCTCATTCGGGCGAGATCGACTTCGCGGAGCTTTACAGCGAGTTTTCGACTCTGGACATTGCCAACATCCACTACGTGTATGATCCCTTGACGGTGAACCCAGCGACCAGTACGAATATTGTGACCGCGCACACCTGCTCAATCGACTACACGCGGTTCAACACCTATTCAGTCGTCTGGGAACCCGGCACGATTACGCTGATGTATAACGGCAAGACATGCCTGGTCAACCACTATGTTGCCTCCGGCGTGCCCAGCCATGCCCCGTTTGATCGCCCTTTCTTCATCGTCCTAACCCAGGCTATCGGTGTCACCACCAACACCTTCAACCCCGCTTTGACCCCGCTGCCCGCCACGTTGCAGATCGACTACGTGCGCGCCTGGAAATAATCACGACCAATCCACTGCGACTGGGTTGGCTCTCCAATTGCAGTGGATCGTTGTGTAGATGCGTTGCTTTACATGTTGAGGCAGCGTACGCCGTGGTGCGAGTTACCTGTTAAACGATCGCGCTGAGATCGTCTGAAACACGGATGTATTATGTGATCTCGCGTAACAGGGATATCGGGTGCAGTTCACGTGCATCCTGTCGTCATGTGCCCGCGGCTAACGGCGCAGGTAACTAAATTGCTCGGCATAAAATGCAGGTACCCCCCCACTAATCGCGAGGTCTTCTTTACTGGTTTGCCTTTCAGGCACGCTTGGGGAAGATCACATTTATCCATCAAGATGTTGGCTTTAGCTATTGCCCATCGTTCTTCTGCTTCCCGATAATCATCCCCAGCCTAGGGTTCCGATTACGAGGTGGACACCTGTCTCGATTTACCATATACGATTCGCTGTGCTCGGATTGTGACAGGTAAGTTTGGAATCTACTTTACAGACAAAGCATTCACTTTTGGGAGGGGACAATATGAGTGACAGAGTGGGAAAAAACGAGAGGCGTAGAACAAGCTACTCGCATCAGCTAAAAAGCGGATATTACCTCGGAACGTGGAAACCGCTGTCGGGCAGTTGGTTTCTGTTTGCGATCGCTGTCTTGGTATTTGGTTTCGGGGGGTTGTCTACCCATGCACAAACGACTGCAGGCAAAATTGTTGGTAATTTGACCGAACAGTCAGGTGCGGTGTTAGCCGAGACACAGGTGACTCTGATTAATATTGGGACAACCGATACACGACAGGCGATGACTAATCAGTCGGGTTTTTATCAGTTTGTCAATATTTCACCGGGTCGCTATCGCATTATGGTGGAAAAGCAGGGATTCAAGCAGTTAGTGCGTGAGCCGATTGAGCTTCAGGTGGCTTCGACGATCCAGATAAATCTCATGATGCAGGTGGGAAGTGAAAACCAGAAAGTGCTAGTGAATGCCAGGACTCCGTTGATCCAGGCGGAAACAACATCTCTGGGTGCTGTTGTCGATCAGCGTGAAACGAACGAGATTCCACTCAATGGCCGTAATCCCATGAACCTGGCTGCTCTGGTGCCTTCAGTGGTGCCTCAGGGCGGGGCCATGCAGAATCCAAATGGGACGAATATATTCGCCTGGGGGAATTATCAAATCGGCGGTGGTATGGCAAATCAAAGTTCCACCTACCTCGATGGATCGCCGCTCAACGGAGCATACGATAACCTCATGGCGTTGGTTCCTACACAGGACTCATTGGAGGAATTCAAGGTAGTCACGAATAATATTTCCCCTGAATATGGCCGTCTGGCTGGAGGCGCGATTAACTTTAGAACAAAGTCTGGGACCAACAACCTGCACGGAAGCGCATGGGAATTTATACGGAATAAAGTGCTGAATTCGAATACATTTTTTGGGGATCGGGCTGGACTTTCCAAACCGCCATTCACGCAGAATCAGTACGGATTCAATGTTGGAGGTCCCCTCTTTATTCCACATCTCTACGATGGTCGAAATAAAACATTTTTCTTTGTGAATTGGGAAGGATTCTCATTACGGCAAGGGGTGACATACACCGAGACGGTTCCGACAGCCAAAGAACGCACCGGCGATTTGTCAGAGCTAGGTGTGCCGATCTATGACCCTAGCACCACCTGCGGTATTCCAGGAGGTCCCGCCTGCGCTCCTGGTGCTTTGCCATATAGCCGCACAGCGTTCTCTGGCGCGACGATCCCCACGCCAAGGCTCAACGCTACCGCTCTGGCATATATGGACCTTTTTTACCCGTTGCCCAATGATCCTGGAAACAATGGTCAAGGTAATTTCGTTCGCAACGTGAGCACCGGCGGCAATAATCACCAGACCGTCGTACATATAGATCAAAATGTTTCGGCAAAACAACATATAGGTGCACGTTATTCCTATTGGTTTAACAATAACCTCCCGATCGATCCGTTCGGAACCGGCATCTGTCAGGATCGTTGCGGGGAAACATTTACGACGAATAACTTTGTGCTGAACGATACTTACTCCTTCAATAACACGACGATTTTAGACGTGCGATTCAGTTATCTACGTTATGTATATAATCGTTCCCCATTGGACTCTGGTTTCAAAGTGACGAGCATTGGCTGGCCCGCTTCACTCCAGCCACAAATCCAATTTCCAGGCCCGCCTGTCATGGACATAGTCGGCTTTGACACAGCGGGAACATTTGCCAGTTCAGGAACCGACAGCACTATTAAAAACACTGGTGATTCAGATCGTGTCGCCGGCAACTTAACAAAATTCATGGGAAATCACACATTGCAATTTGGTGGTGAATTTCTACGTTCAACGTTAAATGGTGTATCAGACCTTTGGGACTCCGGGATCTTCGTCTTCGCACCTCTTTTTACCACTCAGGGTGTGTTGACGGGTATAGGGGGAGCTGGCCTGGCGGATTATTTGTTAGGCTACCCTGAGATAGCGCTACAGGCCACTGCGACTCCTACTGCGGCCCGACTGTACTATCCGGGAGTCTTCGCTGCCGATACTTGGCACGCCAACAAGCGACTTACCTTTAACCTGGGTTTGCGGTGGGAAGATAATTTGCCATTCACAGAACGACACAATCGGCTCAGCTATTTCGATCCGACAAGGGTAAGTCCAACCCTTGCATCTGCTGGGCTAAATTATCCGGGGGCCGTCGAAATAGTCGCTTCCCCCGGACATAGCTCCAGATATAACATGAACAATAAAGCGAATCAGTTTTCTCCTCGGGTTGGGCTTGCCTACGAGGTGTCACCGTCTACTGTATTCAGTATGGGATATGGGGTCTTCTGGTTGCCACTCGATGTCTCAAATCAGACGCAGCCGACCACTGATGAGATCAACCTGGGCAGCACGCCGTATATCGCCACTCTCAATGGCTACATTTCTCCGGGTGGCCCGAATTCGCTCAGCAATCCATGGCCGGGAGGACTAACTACCCCTCCGGGTCGCGCAAATTATGATGCGACCTTGCTAGGATCTGGAATTACAACAACGTTCCTTCACAATCCTTATGCATATGCACAACAGTGGAATGCTGGAATTCAACAACAATTTGGTGACAGCTTCGTGTTGAATATTGCTTATGGTGGAGCCAAAGGAACCCACCTTCCTCTTTACTCGCTTCAAAGGGACCAAATACCGGACGAAGATTTACAACAAGGGGCCGCACTTCTAAAGCAGGTGCCAAATCCTTTTTATGGAGTCATCAATCCCAGCTACGGTCTTGGAGCTCCCACTGTTACGGCTGCTACCTTGCTTCGGCCTTACCCACAATATGCCGGCGTTGCTTTCGCGGGCGCTGGTTATGGAGCATCAACCTATAACTCCCTGCAGGTTAAGGCTCAAAAGAGGCTTTCAAACGGCGCTTCTTTAAATCTTGCTTACACATGGTCCAAGCTAATTTCCAATACAGACACGGAGACAGCGTGGTTGGAACCGGAAGTTAGCGGCCAAGCTGGCGCCATTCAGGACAGCAATAATCTGAAGGGCCAAAGGTCTCTGTCCAGCGATGACAACACCAACCGCCTGGTATTGAGTTACATCTATGATGTTCCAGTCGGACGTGGAAGGAAAGTTTTGTCCGATGCTCCGAGAGCTTTGGACTATGTCGTTGGAGGCTGGGGTCTTGATGGAGTTACAACATTCATGACTGGCTTTCCTCTGGGTTTTGTCACTGCGAGAAACCTTACCAATTCACAAGGTGGTGGTTCGAGGCCGAACTATACCCCAGGATGTGCAAAGAGCATCCATGGTTCAGCTTATTCCAGATTAAACAAGTGGTTTAATACTTCCTGCTTTACTCAGCCGCCAGCATTCACCTTTGGAAATGAACCTAGAAATGATTCGGAATTGCGCGCGGCTGGCGTAGCCAATTGGGATACTGCTTTGTTCAAGAATTTCCCGATTGATTCTTCCGGAAAGAGGAATGTTCAATTCCGTGCGGAGGTCTTCAATCTTTTCAATCGCGTCCAGTTTGGATATCCAGCCATTTCCCAGGGACTTCCAAACTTCGGGGCAGTTACTTCTCAGGCAAATCTTCCAAGAATCTTACAGTTTGCCTTGAAGATTAACTACTAGCATGGATGATATTCAGGAAGGACTGCAAATACGTTAACGAGGCTGATTACCGTTTTATTGGCGCGAGCTGCATCTCGGCTAAACCGGAATAAGGCTTGGTACGATGATATATTTGCATCCTTCCTGAATTATGTTGTGTGCATAGTCTTTGAAAACAAATGGACAGCCCTGATTCACTCGAACAATGGAGTATATGAAAGAAATAGATGTTGTTCATGTGGCGGCGTGCGGAGGTAAACGTCGGTGGTGAAGGGAGGGACCATACTAATAGTTGCTGCTATTGCTCTCTGCTTTAGTGTGAGGGCGGCTTCGGGAAGCAGTGCGAAGGGAGATATTACAGCTAGGCCATGGATGAATACCCAACTTTCTCCGGACCGAAGAGCCGATCTACTTGTCAGTAGAATGACCCTCGATGAAAAGCTCCAATTGGTTCATGGTCACGTGGTGAAGTGGGGTCCTTATCGTGGCCTCGATCAAAAGCCATTTCCTTACGCGCTTGGGGGCGATGGGTTTGTACCTGGTATCCCACGCCTTGGAATTTCTAGCCTTCAGTTGGTCGGTGCCGGTGTAGGGGTCACCAATCTCGGACTTCGGCACAATGGCCAAGCCACTGCGTTGCCGTCGTCTCTCGCTGAAACAGCAACGTGGGATACAAGCTTAGCTCGCGACTTTGGCGCGGTCATTGGAAGAGAGACCCGCGACCGAGGCTTCGCTGTATCTCTGGGGGGTGGGATCGACCTGACCCGAGAGCCACGAGACGGCAGGAACTTCGAATATCACGGAGAAGATCCTCTGCTGGCAGGCGAGATGGCTGGTGCAGAATTGAAGGCGATCCAGGCACAAGATGTGATTGCCGACATCAAACATTACGCCGTCAATGATCAGGAATCTGGTCGCACGGGCGTAAGCTCCAATCTTGACAAGCGTTCGATGCGGGAAGGGGACCTACTCGCCTTTGAAATCGCCATTAAACGATCGAATGTTGGAACTGTAATGTGTTCCTACAATCGTGTGAATGATGTTTATGCTTGCGAAAATAGATATTTGCTGACAGATATCCTGAAGCGCGATTGGGGTTTCAAAGGGTGGGTGATGTCTGATTGGGGAGCTACGCATTCCACAGTGGCTGCGGCGCTTGCCGGGCTTGACCAGGAATTTGAGAGCCAGTATTTTGCGGCGCCGCTAAAGGCTGCTGTCGTGAATGGGAATGTGCCCATTTCCCGGCTCGACGATATGGTGCATCGCATTTTGCGTACAATGTTTGCCTTTCATGTCATTGACGACCCACCGATAATTACTCCGATCGATTTCCACGCTGGAGCGATAGTGGCGCAGCGTGTCGAGGAGCAGGGATGCGTTCTACTCAAGAACCGGGATCATCTTTTACCTCTAAAAACTTCCAGGCTTCATACGATTGCCGTCATCGGTTCCCACGCCAATATAGGGGTGCTATCGGGAGGTGGTTCCTCACAGGTGGAACCGGAAGGAATGGCCCCCATCCCCCCAAGCTCCAAGGCCCGGCCAGTGCCGGTCGTGTGGGATCCTTCTTCTCCTGTAAAGGCAATCGCGGCACAGGCTCCGAATGCAAATGTTATCTATAACGGTGGTAAGAATGTGGCATCGGCGGCAAAGCTCGCAAAGGCTGCCGATGTAGCAATTGTGTTCGTCCATCAGGTCACACAAGAAGGTTCTGACTTAACTACCCTCGAATTAGCAGGTAATCAGGATGAACTTGTTAAACAGATTGCTGCTGCGAATCCTCATATCATAGTCGTGGCCGAGACAGGGGGAGCTTTTCTTATGCCCTGGATCGATCAGGTCAGCACTGTTCTGCAGGCCTGGTATCCAGGGATACGTGGAGGACAAGCTATTGCGGCAGTTTTGTTTGGGGGCATAAACCCATCGGGAAAACTTCCCATAACATTTCCCAAAAGTGATGCCGATCTCCCGCACCCCGTGCTGATCGGACCTCCGCCGGGGGGAAATACGCTTCATCCAAAGCTGTTCGATGTGAATTACACCGAGGGACTCAAGGTCGGATACAAGTGGTATGACGCAGAGAAGAAAGAGCCGCTCTTCCCCTTTGGATTTGGCCTCTCCTATACAAACTTCGCTTACTCTCATCTACAAGTGAAGACCGATAGCATAGTGAGCGTAGCGTTCGATATAAAAAATATCGGAGATCGAGCGGGCGCAGAAGTACCCGAGGTTTATCTCGCTCTGCCTGCCGATTCTGGGGAGCCTCCGAAACGGCTTGTTGGTTGGCAAAAGGCCCTGCTACAACCGGGTGAAACGCGTTCGATTACTGTGAAAATACAACCGAAAATGTTGGCAATTTTCAATGTGGCAAAAAACGCATGGGAAATTCTGCCGGGTGATTACCGCATCTACGTTGGCAGTTCCTCGCGCCAGCTTTCCTTGCAATCCACGTTTTCTATCCTCAAAAGTGAAACTGTTCCATAGGTAAATGGACTCTTTGCTTTGCTGAAACCTCATCAGGCTCAATTCTATTTCCATAGTGGCTACAAGGGCCGGGTATAGCCCTGCTTTCGATAGGTCTCCAGAAGTTCTGAGAGATGATGAACGATCTCAGGCCTTTTCTGATAGAGGTTATGCCTTTCACAAGGATCCGCTGCTAGGTCATAGAGCTGTCCGGTGGGCCCACCGGGAGCGACGTCGACGCGGGCTGGAAAGGTAAATCCGCCTGAACCAAGGCCCTCCTCGGGTTTCCAGTTACGTCGTCGAATAGAAAGCATCCCATCTGCGGATTCGGCAACGAGGGCTTTGTCCGCCCACAATAGCGTCCGGTAAGCATGCTGTAGCGGCTAGGGGTGGATACGGCTGACGAGGCATGCATGTCGGTGAATCGCATCCCTTCACGTGCTAACCGGTTTGCGTTGGAAGTTGGGATGGCAGAAAAGGAATTGTAAGAATCTAAATCTTCCCAGCCCAGATCATCTGCCAAAACGAAGACAATATTAGGCCGTCGCGTCTGGATCTGCTGGCGAATCCTTGCCCAGGCAATGTAGTGGCTAAAGCACCCCGCCCTAAACAGAATTCTCTGCGACTGACAGCACCCATTGAAACCCCCATTACAAAGTCAGCGCTAGGCAATTACGCCCTTCTTGAGGATGAGATTGCCGTAGATAGGCAATTCGCCTGTCGTGACGACGCAGAAGGCGTTGCTTGAACGTTTATAGAATGCGCTCCTTTCGACGCGGACGGGTCGGGCCGCATCCGGTTGGTAGCGCCGCACGGCTTCCATTTAATAGGTTTCGACAGTGGGATCGAGGGCATCGCCAGGAACCGCCTGCATCATAGTGAGCGGATCAGCATAATTGTCGAGCACAAAAAGAGGAAGGATAGCTTCGAGTATGACCTTAATAGGTAGGCCATCGGCGCGGACGAGACGCTTTGCGATGCTTGCGCCGGGAAAATTCGAATCGGCAAGAACGATTTCATCTCCGTGCCCCATCTCACGCAACAACTTGAGCAGATCGGGACTAAGAATTGATGAGATTCCTTTGAGCATTTAGCGAAGCTCCTCGTCGAAACAAATCGCTACCTTGCCGCAGTGGCCATCCGCGCGTACGCTTCGGCGACCCTTGCGATCACACGATCTCCAACGGTGAAGCGGCGGCAAGCTGCGCCTATCGCTACGATTTGGCCACAAGGCTCGTGCCCTGCAATAACGCCCAGATAGCCCTCTGGTCGGTTGCCAAGATGCTGCTGATTGCGCGGATGTCCGAACCGCAAATGGTAGAGGACTTCATGCGCAGCAGCAC
>JBEPVW010000034.1:0-24387 GCA_041690775.1 Acidobacteriota bacterium
GCGCGCGGATGCCCGAAGCGAAGTTTTTCGGGCTTGGCGGGAAAGCGATGGAGTCCGCCGGCTGCGAGCGCATTGTTCGCGCGGAAGACATCGCGGTGATGGGGATTACAGAAGTTGTGCGCCACATGCCGCGTATCTATGGCGAGTATCGCCGCCTGGTGCGCAGCATTCGTGCCCGCAGACCGGACGTCGCGGTGCTGATCGATTTTCCGGATGTAAATTTTCGCCTGGCGCGGGAACTGAAAGAGCTGGGCGTGCCTGTTGTTTACTTCGTCAGCCCGCAGCTTTGGGCATGGAAGAAGCGCCGCATTCGCTGGGTGCGGGAACGCGTGACGAAGATGCTTGTCATCTTTCCATTTGAAAAAAGCTATTATCACAAACGCGGCGTGGATGCGGAGTTTGTCGGCCATCCCCTCGCGGATTTGCCGCTGCCTTCCGTCACGCGTTCGCAGTTTGCGGATCAATATGGACTGGACCTGGCTAAGGAGTGGATCGGCTTGCTGCCAGGCAGCCGTGCCAGGGAGTTGCGACTCAATCTTCCGGCGATAGCGGCGGCCGCAAAAAGATTCGGGTCGCGTTATGAGTATCTGCTGCCCACCGCTGCTACGCTGGACCCCGAATGGGTGCGGACGGTGGTGGCGCAGGATGCTACAGTGCCGCGAGGAAGCGGCGTTCCAATTCATGTGGTGGAAGATGCACGGGCCGTGCTCCACCATGCTCGTGCGAGTATTGTCGCCAGCGGCACCGCGACGGTTGAAGCGGCGCTGATCGGCAATCCATTCATCGCGGTCTATCGACTTTCCCGGTTCAGCTACGCGGTTGCTAGCAGGCTGGTTCAGCTGCCGCATGTTGCCATGGTGAACCTGATCGCCGGGCGGCGGATTGTACCGGAGTTGATCCAGGACGACTTCACTCCGGAAAAGATCGTGCGAGTGCTTCAGCCTCTGATGGAAGAGGGAGCCGCGCGAGCGAGGATGATCGGCGAGTTGGCCGAGGTGCGGAGAGCTCTTCACGTTCCTTGCGATGGTGCGGCACAGAGTGCGATTGATCGCGCAGCGGATTGGGTGTTGCGGATTCTGAACGATCCAAAAAGCCGCGGGCTGGTGACGGAAGCGCCCCGATGAACTCGGCCTCGACTGCACGGAAACCTTGCACAATTCTGCAATTTCTTTATGTCTGGATGCTCATGTTTCTGTTTGTGCAGGTCGTGGACGCGCAGACAGTGCGTTCTTCGCCGCCGATCCAAATCACGAGCTATAGCATCGACGTGACGCTCAATCCAGCACATCACAGCATGAACGCGCGGGCTACCGTAACCTTTACCGCGCTTGAAAATTTGACGGCAGTTTCGTTTCAATTGAATCCTGCTTTGCGCGTCCGCGACATTGCAGATGCCTCGGGCCAGAGTTTCAGATTCGCGGGGGATCGCACGATACGCGTCAGCCCAGATGTTCCCTTGAAGCAAGGAGACAGTGTTACCTGGACCTTTCGATATGGCGGTGTATTCGAGGGGAAATCCAAAACAGGCGACGACCCCAATCCCGCAGAGGAGGTTCAGCTCGCTTCCATTGGCGACCCGATCAGCTACCTACTCTACGCGGCGCGGTGGTTCCCTACCGCGGGCGATATGACGGACCGCTTCACAGCAACGATGCACGTTCATGTTCCGGTGGGCGAACGCGTGCTGGGGAGCGGTGCTAGCGGCTCTCCGCATTTAGACAAAAGCGGCTTGACGGTTTTCGATTTCAATTGGCCGCAGCCCGGGTTTCCGGGAACAATCATTGTTGGCAGATTTCACGAGGCCGGCGCATCCGATTCAAGCGCCAACGTACGTTTGTATCTTGTCGATGAAAAAGGCGGCCTGACGCCAACCGACGCTGAGAAATACGCTGTGATGGCGTCTCGGGAGTACAGCTATTTCACTTCGAGATTTGGGTCGGCGGGTTCCGGCCCATTGAATATTGTCGAACTGCAGGACGATACGGTGCCTGCGTACTGGGCGCCTGGAATTGCAGCGGTTGCCGGACGGCAGATGCAGGGAGAAAATTCTTCACGCCTGCTGGCCAACACCATCGCGCATCAGTGGTGGGGGAACGAAGTCCGTCCCGCTACGCGGAACGACAGTTGGATCACGAACGGCTTATGCCGCAATTCGGAGCTTGAATATCTCAAACAGAACTCCGACGCGACCACATTTGCGGACGCTGTGCTGAACGTTTCCGCCAGTGCGCTTGCCTACGATACCGCGCCGCTCGCGGATGTGTCTCGGTACTCCGACTTTTCGACGGAATTTCAGGCGATGACTTACGACAAGGGCGCAATGATTTTTCGGATGCTGCAATGGCAGATTGGCGATGCCGCCTTTCAGCAGACACTGCACGCTATGCTTGCCCTGCACGATGAATCGATGAACGCGGCAGGAGTTGAAAAAATTGCGGAAGCGGCGTCGCATCAAGACCTGCGACCCTTCTTTACGCAATGGTTGGACAGCACCGGCGCGCCTACCTTGCAGGACAACTGGACGCTGTATCGACTGGGCGACAACAAGGGTTATCGCACTGTGGTCGAGATCACCCAGGACCTCGACCTGTTTCGAATGCCTGTCGAGGTGCGTGTTGAGGCGGACGGAAAAATCGTCACCCAGCGGGTGGATGTCGCTGGTCCTCAGACGCAGTTTACGATCGAGACCTTCGGGGTTCCGCGAAACATCTCGCTCGATCCGGAACGGCGGCTGCTGAGGAGCGATGCGGATATGCAGGTCCGCGTGCATATCCTGCGCGGACAAAATATGGAGGCGGCAAACGATTCGGCGGGGGCGATCCAGGAATATCGTCTCGCGCTCGGGATCGACAGCATCAGTTCCCTGGCGAGTTATCGGCTAGGGGAAGTCTACTTCAGGCAGAGCAATTACCAGGCTGCCGCGGACGCGTTTCGAGCCGCGCTGCGTGGCGATGGCGTTCCCAAATGGACGGAAGTATGGAGCGATCTTGAATTGGGAAAGACGTTCGATGCGTCGGGTCAGCGGGACCGAGCGGTGAACCAGTATCGCGAGGCGCTACAGACCGGAGATAATACGGGCGGCGCGCTCGATCTTGCTCGCGGATATCTGGAACATGGTTATCAGGCGATGCCTTAGGAAGGCCGATTCATTTCATACACGCTATGCCTCGCTCCGGTCGGGATGACGATTCCTTAGATCTGTTATCCCGGCCGGAGTGCTCGCTGTTCCACGCCGGTCACACGGCCATGCATACGGACTTGACCTGGGTGTATAGGTCCAGGACTTCGTGGCCCATTTCCCTGCCCCACCCGGACTGCTTGTACCCTCCGAAGGGGAGGGCGGCGTCGAACACGTTGTAGCAATTGATCCAAACCGTGCCGGCTTTGAGGTGGGCTGCCAGGGCGTGCGCTTTCCGGATGTCGCGCGTCCAGATTCCCGCAGCCAGCCCATAGACGGTGTTGTTCGCGCTGGAAAATACTTCCTCAGGATTCTTGAACGGGATCGCGGTGACCACCGGCCCGAAAATCTCTTCCGTGCAGACCTTCATGCTGTGCTTGGTGTTGGTAAGGACTGTAGGCTGCACGAAATAGCCTTTGCCGCCTATCTTTTCTCCGCCGGCTGCGGCGCGCGCGCCTTCAGCAAAACCCGATTCCAGATACCCGCAAACCCGGTTCAACTGCTCTTCTGAAACCAGCGGACCCATGTCAGTATCCTTGTCGAGTCCCGGCCCTACTCTGATTTTCTTCGCTTCCCGGGAAACGCCATCGACGACCTGGTCGAAGATGGACTGCTCAACCAACAGGCGCGAGCCGGCGGTGCAACACTGGCCGTGGTTGAAGAAGATGGCGCGGGCACTGCCTGCAATTGCCTGCTCCACATCGGCATCGGCGAAGACTACGTTGGGAGATTTTCCTCCGAGCTCAAGGGAGACCTTCTTCAGATTCCCGGACGCAGCCTGCAGCACGAGCTTTCCTACTTCAGTCGATCCGGTGAACGCTATTTTGTCTACATCCGGATGAGCGGTGAGCGCTGCTCCGGCGGTTTCGCCAAAGCCGGGCACGATGTTGACGACGCCTTCCGGGAAACCCGCTTCCAGAATCAATTCCCCTAAGCGCAATGCGCTTAAAGGTGTCTGTTCCGCCGGTTTCAAGACGATGGTGCATCCGGTGGCGAGAGCTGGGCCGAGCTTCCATGCCGTCATCAACAGAGGAAAATTCCACGGAACGATCTGCCCGACGACGCCGACCGGTTCGCGCAGCGTGTAGGCGAAATATCCAACTGCCGAAATCGGAATTGTTTCGCCGCCTATTTTCGTCGTCCACCCAGCCATGTAACGAAAAAGATCCACTGCCAAAGGAACATCCGCGACGCGCGCGACCGAGAGCGGCTTGCCATTGTCGAGCGTTTCGAGCTGTGCAAATTCTTCCAGATGCTGTTCCAGCAGGTCCGCCAGGCGCCACAGCAACTGTCCCCGTTTCGAGGGCGTCATGCTGTGCCAAGGTCCGCTTTCGAAGGCGCGGCGGGCAGCTTTGACTGCGCGATTGATATCTTCCGCGTCGCCTTCGGCGACGGTCGCCAACACTTCTCCTGTTGCGGGATTCAAGGTTTCAAACGTCTTTCCTGACGCTGCCTCCACCCATTTTCCGCCGATCAATAACTTCTTCGGTTCTTTCAGAAAGTCGATGACGCGCGATTCGAGCTGCACAGATGGTGACGCTGTTGCTGTTGCCATGATTTCCTCCGTTATCTGTAAACCTGTTCGCTAACGATCACACTAAAATGGCCCGGATGCCGGTCTGCACGCAGAAGCTTACCAGCGCCGGATAGAGATTTGCCCCATACCCAAGGCACGCATATTCGTTCGTCCAGTTTTGAAGAAGCGCTTCAATATCGCCGTGGACAGTAACGAAGCCATGCGGCCAGAATGGAATTCCACATTCCCGCAGCCGCTGCGTCAACTGGGCTTCGGTGGGCTCGAAAATACTGGCGCGCGCAAGCACCATGGTGAACTCTCCGTTGACGCGGCCCAGGCGGGCCAAAACGCCTTCTCCGCTTTTACAAACCAGTTTCACGGAGAGACCGCCAGCGCCTCCTTCTGTTGGGATGCCATGTTCCGCAAAGCCGGCGGGGCCCAATTTACTGGCCAGCGAAGGCGGGCAGGCTCCATCGCCGATAATCTTAATCTCATTTGTGCTTTTGTTCACGTGCTGCAGATCCCCGTAATACACACGCTCCTTGCTAAGTTTGGTCAGCAGAAAAACAGTCAGAGCAGTGTTGAAATCTCCCAGGGTGGAGGTGCCGTATCCGTCCTCCAACATCATGCTTTGCGCAAAGCAGGTGGCAGCGTAGTCATCCGCGAGGCCCGGGAAGGATTGAATGGTGTAGAAGTCGAATCCCTGGCTGTCGACGATCTGCTTCAGCGCTAGATAGAGACGAATGGAGCGGTCATTGACGACGTTCTCCGGCGGCGCGGCGCCAAACAGCTGCTTCAAACGGGGCGCGAGCGCCTTGACCTGCTCCGGCGATATGGCTTCGGCGGTGCGCACAATTTCCGCAGTATCGCGTGAATCGATATCGACGCCGAACATGCGCATCCACTGTGATGGGTCCGCGGCACCGCATGTCTGGCCCATTCCCCGCCCGCCAAAACTGCCGAGCGTAGACATATTGAGCGCGCTTTTCAAGCAGGCGGCTTCGGCAAAGCCGACGATGTCTGTAATCGTTTCGCTTTCTTCCGCCGCTCCGTAGACGAATTTATGCGACACGCCAATTTCCAACAATCCCCCGTGCATGACAAGGCCGCCGACCGGTCTCCAGCCTTGCGATCCTGGATGTGTCCAGAGCAGGACGCCTTTTCCCGTTGCGGCATAATCGCGGACCGCGCCGATCAGGTTCGCTGCCCAGATCCATGTGCCAGAAAAAAGGATGACGGCATCGACCTCGTCCTGATGCTTCATCGTGCCGAGCGCAGCTTTCGATTCTTCCTTGGTCGCGACAATGATGGGGTGCTCGACTAACCTGAGGCCTGCGGCAATCAGGCTCTTCTTTGCGTCGGCCACTACTTTCTCATCGATGAACGGGTCGCCCGAAGGATCGGGAAGACCGTCCTTATGAACGCCGTACACGATAAAACCTATTGTTGGATGAATCACGCTTCTTCTCCTATTTGCGGGACTGCTTGTCCGGATTTTCGAAAGACGCTTAACCTGGAATTCAGTTGGCTGTACTGCTTTTGTATGGGACCGTAGATTCGAGTCAGATTGTGATCCGGTTCAACAACTTCTCGTTCCCTGACCATTTTTGTCACCGCCTCGACGATGGACGGGTACAGTCCAACGGCTACGCCGGCCAGGATTGCGCCTCCTAGGCATACGGATTCCGGGCAGCTCATCAGATGAAATTTATGGCCGGTCATCGCCGCGCGCAACCGGATGCCAAGGGGGGACCGGGTTCCGCCTCCGGAAGCATGGGTGTCGGTAAACTGGCCCATTGTCCGTTCGAAAATTCCGGTCATCTTTGAGAGTTCGTTCGCAACACCTTCGAGAATCCCTTTGTAGATGTACCCGCGATGGGAGTCTGGTGTAAGTCCGAGAATTGCGCCCCTGGCGTCCGGATCAAAGTCCGGATTGCCGGTTCCAATGAGATATGGAACGACGAACAAACCGCTTGGCTGTTTTGGCGCCAGCGACTCCAGGCGCGCATAGCGCTCGTCCTCTGATTTTTCGGGTAATCCGTCGAGCCGCTCATCCGGACCGGAGGGATGAAGGAGATGGTAGAACCACTGCACCATGATGCCTGCGGGAAAATACGCGATGGTGATGAACTTGTCCGGGATGACGTGGCAATAGGAATTCAAACTGCAACTTAAGGCTTCTTCACTCAGCTGCGGCTGGTCGGAGGTGGCCGCGATGCACTCGTACGTCCCCATCGAGTCTGACACTCGCCCGGAGGTAATTACGCCGGCTCCGAGAGACGCGCAGGCCTGGTCGTGGCCTCCGACAATCATTACGGTTCCCGCGCGCAGACCCAGTTGGCCTGCTGCCTCGGCAGACAGTTTGCCTGCGATGGTTCCGGCAGGGACCGGGATCGGCAGGGCATCTTCCTTGATATCGATGAGAGCGAGGATTTCGTCCGACCAACGCTTTCTTCGTACATCCCACGCCATGAACCGGGACGCCAGAGAATAGTCGATGTAAGCGCGAAGACCGAGCCGCGAGAAAATATAGCTGATGACGCCGAGAAAGCGGATCCCGTTGCTGAACAATTCCGGTTGATGCTTCCGCAACCATAACAACTTTGGAACCGGATACATTGTCTGTGAGACATGGCCCGTAACTTCAAAGAGATGCTTGCGCCCGAGCTGTTGTTCACACCACACAGTCTCTTCCGACGCGCGGTTGTCGATATTCAGAATTGCGGAACGCACCGGCATGCCCGCGGAGTTGACCGGCACCAGGGTTTCACCGTGAGAACTGAGGCACACCGCTTCGATCGGATCCCGCAATGCCAGAGCGGCGACTGAGCGCGAGACCGTCCTGACCGCGTCGAGGAAAGTGTCCGGGTCCATTTCCGCGAAAGAGGGTTGCGGGAACTCCGGCACATATTGCTGCGCGGAGCGGGCCAGAATCTCTCCGGATAAAGTGAACACGACAGCCTTGCAACGGCTCGATCCGATATCGATAGCGAGTAGGCTCATGTTTTTCTGGATGCCTTTGCCGGTCTACTTCGAAAGAACGGATCAGTTCGCTGCCTTAATGTCGTGAATCGAGCGAGCTGCAACCCTGCAACTCGCGCAAGAATCCGGGCATCTTCTTTTACAAAAAGCTTTCAGCTTCCACTGTAAATTTACGGCCCAATTCCGATTCGACGACCTGGATTTGACCTCGCTTCACGGTAACGCTCTGGACGCCCCGGAAATCTTTGGGGATGTCCAACAACAGCGTCATGAAGCGGACACTGATCTTCGACTTCGCTGGCAGCCAGCGGTAGGTCTCCTCGCCGAACAGATTGCCCCTGGATATCGTCTCTCTTCTGGGAATCGGGAACGGAGTGCTGCTGAATTCCATGCCGCGGCAAAAGGCAGCACCAGACCACGGCTTATGGAGACGCGTAAATCTCTCTTCCCAATTTCCGACCCAGGGAAAGTCCGCGCGGCGAAACAGATACACCACCAGCGTGCCCAGTTTTGGGTTGCTCGCGGCGATAAATCCAAACTCGAGCGCAGAGTCCAAAAGCTGTGCGGTGTACTGACCGTAGCGCTCTTCGGGAGTGGTCCGCAGATCGTGAAGGCCGCCGGCGCTTGCCGGAGCCATTGGCCATTCGAAGTCCCGGTCCGGTTCGAGCAGCATGTGGTCGCTATCGCCTGCGGGACATACCCTCGACTTAGTCGCCGGCATATCGAACTGACTGATTCCGCACTCCAGAAAAGGAGGTCCGAAGGTTACATGTTCGTTCCAGGAAATCGGCCGGTCGAAGCTGGCGAGATTTGTGGCGCTTTCTTCGCAGTAAATCACCGGGTATTGCGAATCCACGGTGAGCATGCGGGTGAAGTCGATCTGCGCCTCCGGCAGGCGGACCCCATACTCGAACGCGGATTTATTTTTTTCTTTTGAATCGAGAAGACTCCACTGGAGCGCGGGCGCTTCCCCGTGGGTGCTTTGACCCGCTGCGATTTCTTCCTGCGAAGGCGGCCCGAAATGGTCGAAGCTCAGGCTATGTCCTGCGAGCCCAGCTAGCAGCCTTCCATCCGGAAGGGGCCCATAGATATCCAGATGTCGAGAGACGTCATACCCATAAGGGTCGATGGTCTTCCATGGCGGCTTCCAGAGCGGATTGACGTCGGGATGTTTCTTGGATACGAGCGCGCAGATATGCCCGCCTCCCTCCAGGACAGACACATGGCCCCACTCTGCGCTGATGCGGTATCCAGCGCGGCCGTCGAGAATATCCTCGATTCGTTCGATTTGGACTGACGATCCTGTGCTCAATTTGACCCTTATCGCGATTTTGCCAGAACCGGCTTCTCTGTGCGATCGAGCACGGCGCGCGCCTGATGCAGAAACTCGTCCATGTTCTCTGACTGGAAGACATTGCGGCCAAAAAAAACTCCCGCAGCTCCCGCTTCCATGACGCCGCGGACGACATCCAGGGCCGCGGCGTTGCGGCTGCCGCCAAGCACCAGAATTGGAATGGGACACGCTTCGACCACTGCGCGCATCGAAGCTGGGTCGCCGGCATAGTCGGTCTTGATGACGTCGGCACCCAACTCCGCGGCCATACGCGTATGCAGGTTCAGCCACTTCGGGTCGCCGGGATTTTCCACATCCTTCCCTCTCGCCAATGTCTCGACGATCAAGGGCATCCCGATCTGCTCACACTCGCGGGCAACTGCAGCATTGCGCTCAACCTCCCGGGTTTCGAATTCCGCGTCGCCCGTGCCGACTACCATGTATGTCAGTACCGCATCCGCGCCATGGCGCAAGGCATCTTCCGGAGCAGCCAGCATACAGCTTCGCAAGACCCCGTTGTCGCCTTGGGATAGCGAGTTCCACACCGTTGTCCAGTCGAGGCGCGCGATGATGCCAGGAGTCGATCCAGGAAGCAGGGAGGCCGCGCAGAGTCGCAGCAAGCCAAGATTGAGCAGAATGCCATCGACCTTCGCCTTGCAGAAGCGGGCTACCTGAGCACTCGGATCTTCTGTGCCTGCAATAGGACCCAGCACCAAAGCGTGGTCAAAGGCCACTACGAGCGATCCCAGGCCCGGTTCGCGGAGAATTCGATTCAATCGAATCTGTTTGCCAAAGTTGCCCAAGGATCTTTCCCCTATCGACAATTCCTTATATCAAGCTTTCACCAAAGTACTTCACAAACAGCACTTTTGTCAACTATTTTGTTGCTTTTTGTTCACATTGAAGTTAGGGTATGTTGATGAGACGATCCCACTTATCTATTGGTCTGTAAATAAAACCCCGCAGAATACAGGGTTTTCTCTGCGGCGAAGACGTTTTTGCTGTTTAGAATATCGCTCAGGAGCAAACATTCCATAGGAAAACGGCCATGTTGCACCTTGTAAGAAAACTCGACGCTGGCTGTTCTCCTGATCCAATCGCACACGGACGTTGCCAGCGTATGCTTCTGAAATGATCCATGGTGAAAAATGGACGGTAATATCGCGGTGAGGGCAATCTGATGCTTGCTGAAGAAAGACGCTTTCGAATCCGCGAAATTCTCACGGCCCAGCGAACGGTGAGCGCAACTGCCCTGAAGAATATGCTGGGCGTTACCGCCGCGACCATTCGCCGCGATTTGACGTCACTGGAGCAGGAAGGATTGCTGATCCGCTCCCATGGAGGCGCTGTTTCCCGAAGCTCCAACACAAATTTTCAGCCGTCCTATGAAGCGCTGGGACGAACGAATCGGGACGAAAAGCAAAGTATAGCCGAGGAAGCGGCAAAGTTAATTCTGGACGGGGACACGATCTTTCTGGAAGGCAGCACGACCGTTTTTGAGCTTGCGCTCAAGATCCAGCAGCGAAATCGACTTACTGTGGTGACGAACTCACCTTTGATTCTTTCCCAGCTTCAACGTTGCCCGAATATTAAAGTAATGAGCACGGGCGGTGATCTACAGCACGATATCTTCTACCTTTCTGGACTGTGGGCGCAACGGTCACTGAGCGAAATCCGGGTGGACAAGGCGATCTTAGGTATCAGCGCAATCGATCCCACTTATGGCATCTCTACAGCAAGCCAGGCGGAAGCATCCATTAAGAAATTGATTATCAAAGCCGCGAAGGTTCGCATCGGGCTGGCGGACCATAGCAAGTTCGGCAACCAGGGATTTTCTTATGTTGGGCCGTCCACGGACCTCGACATTCTGGTCACCGATGGCGGCACGGACGCAAAGCAACTGCAGGGACTTCGAGATGCCGGCGTGCAGGTGATCGTGGCCGGTTCGGGTTCTGCTCGATAGGTGGGAGAACTTAGTATTCTTCTCGAATTCCGCGACAAATCCAGATTTAAAAAGCGGCTTTCAGCCCAAACTGAATGATCCTTGGCTGGGCCGTCCCGTAGGTATTCGAAGAAGAACCGCCCGCCAAGCCTGTGATCTGGCCGAAGCCGCTGTCGGCGAGGATATTGTCCGGCTTTCCGAAGTTTACGTTGTTGAAAGCGTTAAAGAACTCGGCGCGAAATTGGAGTGAGAGCCGGGTGCCCACGTTTGTGTTCTTAATGGCGGCTAGATCGGCATCGAAGTATCTCGGCCCGCGAAGAATGCTTTTCCCTGTATTGCCAAACGTTCCAATCTGGTTTGGTTTGAAAGCCGTAATATCGAACCACTCATTCACCTGGTCGGCATGAGAACGTCCGGTAGGGAGGATAGCATTTTTGACACTGGGAACCGCGAGGTCGGCGCGGTCCGATCCCATGGCGCTGAAGGAATTGTCATCGCCGGCGAAAATGGTAAATGGAGATCCGCTGGTCCAACTTGCAATTGCGGTGACCTCCCATCCATTGGCTAACACGCTTGCGAGTCGTGAAACCGCAAAATGCGGCACCTCATAATCTCCGTTCACCTTAAAGACCTTGCTTAAATCATCGTCGGAAGGGCCGTAGTCGAAATAGCGGCCGCAACTGCAGCTATTAGTCAGGTTTCCCGCGCCGATGGGAGCATAGTCATCCATCGCCTTCGCCCATGTGAAGTTGGTGAGAAACGAAAAACCGCGAGTGAAGCGTTTAGAGAGAGAGATCTGTCCCGCGTTGTAATTGCTGTTCACCCCGGAATTGATGGAAGCAATAGATCCGAAATCGGGATAGATTCGTCTTTGCTGCGTGTTAGTTTCATCCGACTGACCGGGAATATAGATCGCGGGGTTCAACTGCAGCAAACCATTTTCCTGATCGCCGGTGCCATTCAGATGCCGTCCGGTATTGCCTACATAGGACGCGCGTAACAACCAGTTGGCTCCGAAGCCGCGCTCGAGCGTGAGGTTATAAGCCAGCACCATCGGCAGGCGGAAGTGCCGGTCGAATATCTGGCTGAACGAAATATCCGATGGAAAAGATGCGCTGGGGCCGGGGTTCAGCGGGCCAAACTGCGCTGGAAATGGGTTCGCTATTCCGGCGCTCCCATAGGGATCGGAAAGGTTGACGTCGGTGACGTTAATAATGGGCGCAAACGGCGGTATGCCGACGACGTCTTCAAACGACACGGTACTCGGCGCTTCATAATAGTAGCCTGCTCCACCTCGCAGACTGGTCCTGCCATCGGCGGTTAGCTGAGCGGCGAATCCAATCCTGGGCGCGACGTTTCCGGGATTATTGAAGATTGAAGATTGCGGGCACCCAGGATCGTGATTTTTTCCACCGAATATCAACCCCGGGGGAGAATTGGGAAAGCGCGCCGACTGTGCACCGGGAACGAAGCAGCCTACCCTTCCCTCGCTATCGGTGTACGGGAAGAAGGGATCCCATCGAAGGCCGGTGCTTACGGTGAGCCGCGGAGTGGCCTTCCAGTCGTCCTGCACGAAAGCGTTGAATCGGTAGCCGGTAAAGTTCAGAAATAGTCCGCCGCCCTGGGTGAACGAAGATACTGTACCGCTGACAAAGTCTGCCAGGCTGTCTCCCGTGAGGCTGCTTGAGAAATCGAACGCCCCGCTTTGCAGGTATTGGTTGCCCATGGGCTGGCGCAGACGAAGGATCTCGCCTCCAAACTGGACTTCGTGACTGCCCTTGGTAAGCGTAGCCACTTCACGCAAAGATTGATCTCCGCGGTTCCACACACCGTAGGGCGTGCCGGGAAGGGTGAAATTTCCGCCCACCGTTACATTCAGAACGGATGCATTTCCACCCCCTAGATTGGGAGGCGTTGCCATGTTCACGCCGGCATCCGCCATACTAAAGGGCGCGGAGGAAAATGTCGTGCCATCCACGCCGGTATATCCGTAATAGCTGCTGAGTAGAAAATTCTGCGAGATTGTATAGATATCCACCACACTCACGCTTTTTAGAACCAGGTGCTCGGCGTCGCCCCTAAGCTGAAGGAGATTCGTTGCGGGTGGAACAAAAACTGGATCGGTGTAGTTCATCTGGAAGTAGTGGCCGCTCAGATGATGTTTCCCTACATTGAAATCCAGCTTGCCCATATATTCGTCTGTATTTTGAACGTCCGAACCGCCATTGAAATTCAATTGGTCGCCGGGCCCGTTCGGAAGCGGAATATGTTGCAGGATGTATTGCGCCACGGGACTTACCGGGACTTGGTTATTCGGATAAATCACCCCAGTATTTGGATCCGAAAGCTGGGTACCGGGAAGCAGATCGGAAAAGTCTCCGGTGCGTTCCGCGGCGTTCGGCACAAAGGCGATTTGGCCGTTGTTCGCCGTGGTGAAGCGCGTTCCCTGGTAGCTGCCGAAGTAGAAGAGGCGGTTCTTCAACACCGGGCCGCCAGCGCTGCCTCCAAATTGATTCTGTTTCAGAGGATTTACAGAAGTGGCAAAATAATTCCTGGCGTCCAACGCGGAGTTTCTTAGAAATTCGAATAAGTCGCCGTGAATTTTATCTGTTCCCGACTTAGTAACTACATTGACTACTCCGCCGATGGCATTGCCGTAGGCTGCGCTCATGTTGCCGGTCAGCAGGTTGAATTCCTGGATGGCGTCTGGATTAGGAAATGGTACGTTGGTGTTGATGTAGTTGTCGTTGTAATCCACTCCGTCCAATAGATAGTTCACGCCATTGGCGCCGGCGCCGTTGATCTTTGCATATTGCTCGGTTGGGAAAACTCCGCCTTCGCAGTTTGCCGCGCAGTAGCTTGAGGTAACGTTGGTCGCTCCTGGAGCGAGAAACACCAGTTGCTGCACCGCGCGCCCGTTCAGAGGCAATCCGATGATGTCTTTGCGGCCAACCAACTGGCCGACAGTAGCGGAGTCGGTAGTTACCAGCGAAGCATTCCCCAGGACTATGACCTGTTGCGAAACCTGACCTACTTTCAGCTGAACGGGCACGCTTGCCGCCTGACCGACCGCGAGAGAGATACCCTTCTGCACATACGTCGCAAAACCGGCCATCGTAACCGTCATCTGATAGTTGCCCACCGGCAGGCTTGGAAATAAATACGCGCCTGTAGCACCCGTCGTTGTGGTCTGGGTGTATGCCGTGCCAACATCGGTGACGGTCACCGTCGCGCCCGATAGCCCGAGGCCGGTGGAGTCTAGTACCGTGCCACTTAGCCGCGCCGTCGTAAACTGCGCCCTCATCGGCAGGGTCCAGCCGAGAATCAGCACCAATCCGCCGAAAAGCAACTGCATCCCGTGCCAGGCGAAACCCCTGAAATCCCCTTGACGCGTTCTATTCATCGCACAGCCCTTTCCGGCCATTCTGAATTCCATTACGCTTCGCACCCTTATTTGCATTTTTTGGCTTCGATCTGGTGGCCACGTGACGGCATGAATACGGCCATCATCGCTCACCAATAATGGAGCAATGCTATTGATTGGAGTCATTAAATGTCAATATATATTTTATATTGTTCGTTTATGACGTAATTCGATACTATTGGTATCGCAGCCGCTTGTGTGTTTGAGGAAAGGGTTTATGAGAAGAAGCATTTCGAGTCATTCAGCGATCTCGGCAGGCTTTCTGGCCATGGCGGGAATTCTTTGCCTGGCACAGATTTCCCAGGCCGAAGATATTACCCTGAGCAATTCGCACCGGCAGACGGTAATCGTGCATTCCGCCGACGGTTCCTACGAAATTCTGGACAAAGCCGTCCATCGTTCTCTCATCCATGCCGGCGTTGGGGCGGAGATAGACCACAATTGGGTGAGATCCGGCGACTATCCCGAGCACAAGATTCATCAGTCCTCGTTTGAAGACGCGCTGGGGAGGGGCCATCAGGTAAGCGTCGAATGCACTGGACTGACTTCGCAACCTGACCTGTCCTACGTGATCCGCCTCTATGATTCGTTGCCGTCGGGCGACATCCAGGTAACGGTCCAGAACCACACAGAAAAGAACCGAACTGTCCAGAGTATCCGCCCGGTCGAGGCGCTTGCTGCAGAGGCGATCCACACCGGCAGCTCTGAGAGCAGCGACCGCATCCTTTCCGACAGTTTCAGCGAAGATTGGCCGCCGCTGAAGATCTACGATCTTGCGCAGGCACCCGGAGGAATGCACCGCGCCGTCGGCAGCCAGCTGATTTACAATCGCGCGGCGAAAGAGGCGCTCTTCTTCGGCGCGCTTACATCGAACCGTTTTCTTACCATCCTGCATTTGAAGGTGAACTCCGGGACACACGCAAACGCAATTTCTACCTACACCGTCGATTCAACCGGAACGACAGAGATCCAGGCTACCGATCCCGAATCCGATTTGCGGGGCGCGCCGAAAAGCGATTTGATCGAACTCAGCCTCCCTGTTGGCGCGAATTCCACGATCAAGTCCGAACGACTGATGTTTGCCGCCGGCAGCGATTACTATTCGATGCTCGACAACTATGGCAGCGCCATTCGCAAGCTGCACGACAGCCGGGTCACCTCGCCGAATATACGCGGGTGGTGGAGCTGGACGGCATTCTATGCAGACATTACCGAGGGGAACACCTGGACCAACGCGCAGTGGCTGGCGCAGCACCTGAAAGATTCTGGATACGACTACTTTCATCTGGACCTGGGATACGCCTATGCGCGCAGCGAATATGCGACGCTGGACGCTTCGAAGTTTCCCAATGGATTGACTCCACTGACGCAGCGTGTGTGCAGGCTTGGATTGAAGATGGGATTCTGGACGGCTCCTTTCGAAGCGAGCGACCGCTCGTGGGTTTATGAGCACCACAAAGACTGGCTGGTGCATAACTCAGAGGGCAAGCCGATCCGAATTGGCGAAAGCGGTGAAGACGGCAAGGAGATCCTTTTTGTGCTGGATGCGACTAACCCTGGCGCCCAGCAATACCTTCGGGACACATATAACACCCTGACAAAGATGTGGGGGGCACAGTACATCAAACTGGATTTCATGGATAACACCGCCATTGAGGGCTACTACTACCGCCCGAACACAACGGCGCTGGAAGCTCAATGGATCGGCCTGCAGATTATTCGCGAGACAGTTGGGGACCACGTCCTGCTCGACAAAGACGGGAGCCCGATGTTGAACCCCGTGGGAATTGTGGACGAAGGACGGCTGTCGCAGGATACAGGCCACACGTTTGAACGTAGTAAAGAAGCAGCGCCCGGCATCGCCGCTCGGTACTATATGAACCGCAATTTTTTTGTCAGCGATCCAGATGCATTCACGATCTCCGGCCAGAAGATTTTAGAAAGTAAAGCGATCCGTACACCGCTCACGCTGAACGAAGCTCAGGCCTCCATCACGCTCGCTGCTGTTGCCGGAGGGATGTTTGAAATCGGAGACGACCTGCCCACGCTTGGGGCAGACGCGGATCGCGTTGCACTGGTCAAGAATCCCGATCTGTTGCAAATGGCCAAGCTGGGACGCGCATCATTACCGCTCGATCTTTTGACCTACCGATCTGAAGATGAAGAGCCATCGATCTTTTTGCTTCACGAAGACCGTCGCCAGGCGATGCTGGCGCTATACAATTGGACGGAACAACCGCAGTCCCATGCGATCCCCCTTTCTGAACTGGCGGTTCCGGCGGACCACCATTCTCATGTTGTCGATGTCTTTCATCCAGCGACGCACATCGGCCTCGATGGCGGTACGCTTCGCGTGGACAATCAGCTGGCACACTCGGTCAGACTGCTGAAGATCATCGATGATTCGGTTCCGGCGAAGCCGCCGGCGATCCGAGCCACGGTTCCGGAAAAGGGCAAGGTGGGAGAAGAACTCACGTTTTCAAGTTCAGTAGTGAACAACGAAGTGCCTGCACTTGCCTACCATTGGAATTTTGGGGATGGCGTTGTCGCGGATGGCGCACAGCTTACTCACACGTATACAAAGGCGGGCACATATCAAGCAGGTTTAAGCGTTGAAGGTGTCGATGGGGTGCCTTACCAAAAAACTTTCTCGATTACTGTTAGGGGGACGGTGCCGTTCCCGACTCCGCGGCGCGGCTCCAGCGGATTCACACAGGAAAATTTCGCCGGCTTGCACTGAAGGCAGCCCTGATCGGAATTTTTTTAAGAAGTTTCGTAATTGGTTTCGACGCGGACACATCCCACATCTCAAAATCGAGATGTGGGTCACCCGCTTTTTTGTTGCACGACTACCTCCGCGCCGCTACTTCTTGTCTTCGAGCGCTGCAAGCACGTCGTTGATTGTGGGCTCGACGCCGAGCATGTAGTCGCGAACGCGCTTGCGTTCTTCCGGTGGAAGCGAAGGCAACACCACCAGCAAGCGGCGCAGTGTGGTGCCGATATCATCGGCGTAGTTCATCATACGAATGGCTTCTCCAGTTAGCGGCATTGGTTCTCCTTGAGCTTCGATTGAGTGTTCCTATTATTCTGCGGCGTGACAGGCCCTGTCGTAAAGGCAGGCGTTGCAATCTATGACGATTGCGCGGGGTTGCCGGTCGGCTCGACCCAGCCATCGCGATCCGTTACCTCAGTCAGTGCGGCCAGTTTTTCGGCGATCCACGGCTGCAATGCATCCGGATGATAGCGCCATGCCCAGTTGCCGCTGGACTGGGCCGGGGTGTTCATTCGAGCATCGCCGTCCAACTGTAGAACGTCCTGCATAGGAAACAGGCAGAGGCGCGCAACCGAGGTAGCGGCGCCGCGCATCATCGCCCATACAATGCCGTCGTCTCCAGGATGCAGATAGGCGGCGATCGCTTCGCGTTCCGTGCTGGTTGTCTGATGCCACCATCCGAGCGTTGTGTTGTTGTCGTGCGTGCCGGTGTAGATCACCATGTTCTCTTCGCACCGGTGCGGCAGGTGAATGTGCGCTCCGCGATCGCTGTAGCCGAATTGCATGACGCGCATGCCGGGAAGGCCAAAGCTTTTGCGCATCTGCTCTACTTCCGGCGTGATCAGACCGAGGTCCTCGGCGATCAAAGGAAGGTCGCCCAGTTCCCTATGCAGATGAGCGAAAAATTCGGTGCCGAGCGCCTTCATCCACTTGCCGCGAATCGCCGTCTCATCTTCTGCTGGGATGGACCAATAGGCTTCAAAGCCGCGGAAATGGTCGAGCCGGAGCAGATTGCACAATGTGAGCGCGCGGCGGACGCGAGCGTCCCACCAGTCGAAGTTCCGGCTGGCCAGCACGTCCCAGCGGTAGAGAGGATTTCCCCATCGCTGCCCGGTTGAACTGAAGTAGTCCGGCGGTACACCGGCGACGTGAAGCGCCTTTTTGTTGCTATCCAGCTCGAAAATTTCAGGATGCATCCAGACATCGGCGCTATCGTAGTTGACGAAGATTGCCATATCGCCGATGAAGCGAATCTTGCGCGCTTGTGAGTAGGTGCGGAGCGCCTGCCATTGGTCCTGAAAGAAAAACTGGATGATCTTTTCGGCCATCAGTTGGTCGGCATGCTCTGCTTTCAGACGCGACATGGCTTCGGGCTCGCGATGGACATATTCCGGCGGCCAGTCCGGCCAACTGGCGCCGGCAAACATTTTCCGCAGCACGGCGAAGCTGGCATAATCTTCGAGCCAATAACTATTTTCTCTGCAAAAAATATTGAAGCGCTCTTGCGGCTCCCCGTCGGCGCTGGCGGCGAAGCGTTGCGCGGCTTGCTGCAGCAATGGCCGCTTGCAACTTTCGGCTAGATCAAAGTCGGCTGGCCCGTCGTTCGCGGGGAGCGCATCGAGACAGTTGGCATCGAGCCATCCCTGCGAAGCGAGAACATCAAGGCTGATAAAAAGTTGATTGCCGGCGAAAGCCGATAGCGCCGAGTAGGGCGAGTTACCGTAGCCGGTAGGGGTTAGCGGAAGAACCTGCCAATACTGCTGGTTGGCCGCGGCGAGAAAATCCGCGAAGGCATACGCGGCTGGCCCCAGGTCGCCAATACCGCCGCGGGATGGAAGAGAAGACACGTGCAGCAGGACGCCGGAGGCGCGTTCGGTAAGCATTGGTTCTCCTGGCCTGTTAGATGCTGCACGCGGAACTTGCCAATTCTGCTTCGGGCTGATAACCCCAGGTCTCAAAATCGAGACCTGGGGCACCCGGGTTCTTCAGCCGCTAGATTGCTTCGTCTGGTTAGACGCCGGAGCGCGCATCGGAAAGTGCCTTCTTGTTGTAGTGGATGAGTCCGCGGTCGGCGTAGTGCTGTTGAAGCGAGGTGACAAACACGGAGAACGCCGTTTCCCGGCGCTTCTGGACCAACTGGTCGCGCGTGGAATCCAGATTCTGCTGGATTTGCGCTTCGGTGGGTGCTTGCTTATCGAGGATCTTCATGACGACGCCGGTACGTTGCGACAGGATTGGACCGCTGATCTGGCCCGGGTCCAGTGTGAAGGCCACAGCACCTTCACTGTTCATCGCTCCAAGCTCGGGAACCTGGGCCGTGCTGTCCACCAGGTCGCTGGTCTTCAAGGTTGCGCCGACTTCTTTGGCGGCCTTCTCCAGGCTGTTTTCTTCCTTGGCCTTGATCGCCAGTTGCTGGGTTCGGCTGCGCAACAGTCCGGCGATCTGCCCGTTGCGGAAGTCCTCCAGCAAGTGAGATTTATAGGCGTCAAACGTGGGTGCGTGTGCCGGCACAATGTTCAGCACGGTGAACACCGCGTAGCCTTCCCCAGTCGATGCCGTCTGCGGCGGCGCACCGGGCTTCATGGCAAATGCGCGGGTCAGCAACTGTGTTCCATCGGCGAGTCCGGGAACTACGCCGCCCTGCGGGAGCGGGTCCGTGGTAACCGCCTGCAGATGGTTCTGAGATGCCATCGTCTGGAGACCGGTCTGTTGCGCTTCCGCCTGCAGTTTCGCGGCATACTTCTGTGCCGCGTCCGCCTGCGCCTGCTGCATCAGGTTCGCCATAATCAGGTCGTGAACTTCGTCCACAGGCTTCACATGGGCGGGCTGTCTGCCTTCCGCCTGAAGAATGTGAAAGCCAAACTGCGTGCGAATCACGCTCGAGAGCTGCCCCGGTTGAAGCGAAAAAGCCATCCTGTCAAACTCCGGCACAGTCGCGCCGTGCTGGATGAAGCCCAGTTCCCCGCCCGCTTCCTTGCTGCCCGGATCGTCGGAAAATTTCTTTGCCAGATCGGCGAAATTCGCGCCGCCCTTCAACTGCTTCAAAATGTCTTCTGCCTTGGCCTGGGCCGCTGCGACGGTCTTGGCGTCGGCTTTGGCCGCTACCTTGATCAGGATGTGTCGCACGCGTACCTGCTCCGGAACTTGAAACTGCTGCTGATGCTGGTTGTAATACCTCTGTATGTCTGCGCCGGAAACCTGCGGCGGCCCGCCGGGCATCTGGTTAAATGCGAAGGCAACATACTGCAGCTTGCGCGTCTCCGGAATGGCATGGGCGTAGCGCGCGGAATTCTGCTGGAAGAATGCCTTCAGCTCGGCATCGGATGGCGTGATCTGGTTGCGCAAATCCGCGGCGGTGAGCACCGCGTACTGAAATTTCACCTTCGTCGCCTGCTTCAGGTATGCATCGCGCACATCCTGGGGTGCGACAGTCAGGCCGCCGGTGATCAGCGCCTCCAGCCGGTTGATCAGGATTTCTTCCTTCAACTGTTTCTCGAAGTCCGCCCGCGACATGTTGAAGTTGTTCTGCACAAAGTCGTCATAGCGGTTTTCGCCGACGAATGTGCCGCCGGGGAAAAGCATGGGCGCGAAAGGGCCGTGCATCAACTCATTGCGAACGTCGCCGTCGGTTACAGTCATGCCAAGCTTGCCGGCCTGTTCGACCAGAACCGCGCGTTGGACTAATACTTGTCCGGCGCGCTGCATCAGAAAAGGCAGCACAAAGTCCGGATAGTGCTGCTGTTGCTGCATGCGCTGCGCCACCTGCTGCACTTCCGCGATGGGCACATCGGTAGAGCCGCCGAGAAAGCGGCCAAACATGTTGTCGCTATGCACGACGGCGAAACTGCCGCCGCCCTCCGCCGCATCCTGGAAAATTCCAGGGACGAGCGTGATAACCATCAGGATTGCGACGATAGAGATCAGGCCAATGAAGATGCCTTTTACGATACGGCTGTCCTGCTGTAGAAAACGGATCATTTGCGGTCGACGACCTTACATCCGGTGTGGAGACAACCGGGCGGGAATTGGCTGCGCGGCTCTTCAATTAAAGGGGAACGCGTAGCTTTCACTAGTATAGATCGAGTGTCCCGTTGTCTGGAAACAGGAAACGCAGCTAATAGGGGTATCCACCCGGAGGCGCGCCGGGCATAGGAGGAGAAGGAGGCGGTGGATAGCCGCGATAATATGGACGCCTGCGCTGACCGTATCCAGGCTGACCGTATCCGGGAGCGGGCGCGTTGGCGGCCAGTGCATGGATTTCGTCCAATGTTGGCTCGCGTACTGTGAGTGGCGCATTCAGATTGAACGTGATGACGGATTCCGCGGGCACAATGAGACGCGCGCCAGGAGAGAGTGCCGAAAGTCCCGCGCCGCCCAGGCCGCCGAGTGCCGCTCCCAACAACGCTGTAGGGCCGCCGCCGACAATGCCGCCGGTAATTGCGCCGAACGCCGCGCTGCCAGTGACAGTCTGCGCAGTAGCTCCACCCTTGCCGGGACCGCGGCGCGCCCAGACATCGCTGGTCAGGACATAGCTGGTATCCCCCACCTCCACATTCGACAACTGCAGCGCGAGTTGGGGATGGCCCTTGAGATGGCCCGACGGACGGGCGTCGATGATGGTGCCATCCACGTAAGCTCCGCGCGGTAGCGCGATGATGCCGTATCGCAGCACGACATCCCGCACCAGCACTCCGCGAAAACGTGTACCCGGCTGAGTATGGCGGCTGTCGATGGTCTGCTCGATCATCACGGAGATCGGCGTTCGGGGTGGAATCGTCACCATGGGCTGGTCGGCGGGCGAACCGTTCCCCTGCTGGGGAGGGGCCATCTGGTTCTGCATCGTTTCTTGGTACGGCTCGTTGGGGGAACCCGCGTCCGGTTCGTTGCCGGGGCCCGCTGGATAATTCTCCGGCGGGGGCGGCGCAATTTCGTCTGAGTGCTGCGGGGGAGAGTTTTGTCTGTTCGCGAAACCGGGAGCGGTGGCGGATACTTCGCCAATCCTCAGGCGATCATCGACAGCGATCACGCCTGGAACGTCGCGAACCAGGGCGTTGGCTTGCTGACGGAGATCCGGAGTGGGCACGGTACCGCTGAGAGTTGCTGTGCCGTTGTGCACCCACACGCCCAGATCAAGCGGGCGGAGCTGGTTTGAGTCCATCAGCCTGTTGTTAATGTTTGCGGCAATCTGGTTATCCGACTGTCGCTGCTGCTGCGGCTGGTACGGTGAGGTTTTTTGCGCCACCACACCTGCGGTAACCAGCAGCACGGACGGCAACGCGACACAAATCAACAGCTCCCGGAGCATGCTGCGCACCGAGCCGCGATAGCGCCTGGAAATCAACCGTCGTGAAGTCACGAGACCATCCTGAACAGGACTTACCCTGGAAACGAGGGTGCCCTATTCTTAGGAGACGCAAGGGAAAACAAAAAGTTGCGGCCTGGGTCAAGTTTGCTGTGGCGAAAAATCCATCCATGTTCGCCAGAACATTGACAGGTAAACTATAAATAGAGCATCTATCCGGCAGCAGTGGAGCGGAAAGTTGCCGTTGGAACCGCTTTGCGACGAGTTTCGATCTGCGCTGGCCACAATAGCGGAAGCATGACGACGCGATTTTCGCTTGGTATGTGGGCCGATGACGTGGGATGACGAGTATAAACAGATAGCAAACCCAACGAGCGTGCTGATAGGCTCAAGAGAATTCTTTTCCAGTTAAAGAAGCGCATGAAAGCGGATCATATCGAATGAGAATTGCAAGCGTCGCAAGCGCAATGCCGAAGTGGTATTACAGCCAGCAAAAAATTTTCGAGACTCTCTGCGAGCACTGGAAAGACAAGCTCGACAAGCCGGACGTGTTGGAGCGGCTGCATCAGCGGGTGGGTGTCGAAGGCCGCCATCTGGCCTATCCGATCGAAGAGTACGCGACGATCGACACCTGGGGGAATGCCAACAATCGCTGGATCAAAGCAGCTGTGGAGCTGGGCGAACGGGCAGTTACAGGCGCGCTGGAACGGGCCGGGCGCAAAAAAGAAGAGATCGGGGCGATGATCACCGTCTCCGTGACCGGCATTGCCGCGCCGTCGCTCGACGCCAAACTGAGCAATGTGATGGACCTTCCGCTGGGGATGCGCCGCACTCCTATTTTTGGGCTGGGTTGTGTTGCCGGCGCTGCCGGGATTGGCCAGGCTGCGGATTATGTTCGGGCGTATCCGGATCGAATCGCGGTGCTGCTCTCCGTCGAGTTGTGCTCTCTGACCTGGCAGCGCGTGGATCTGTCGGTGGCGAACATGATCGCCTCCGGCCTGTTTGCCGATGGGTCGGCGGCGGTAGTGATTGCCGGAGACCAGGTAAAAGCGGACGGACCGGAGATCCTGGGTTATCGTTCGAGCTTCTACCGAAACACCGAACATCTTATGGGCTGGGATATTTCCGAAGAAGGCTTTCAGATTGTGTTATCTCCGGATGTGCCCGAGGCCGTCCACAAGAATTTCCCGAAGGATGTCGATTCTTTCCTGGCGGACTATGGAATGAAACGCGGCGATATCGGCGCGTGGATTATGCACACGGGCGGGCCGAAAGTGCTGGATGCCTGCGCGGGATCGCTGGGACTGGAGCGAGAAGCTTTTGCTCCTTCGTGGGACTGTCTTCGCCGGGCCGGCAATATGTCTTCCGCTTCGGTTCTGCTGGTGCTGGAAGACTTTATGATGAACCATCGACCGGCAGCTGGGACTTACAGCATTCTGGCTGCGGTGGGGCCGGGTTTTTGTTCTGAGCTGGTTTTGCTGCGCTGGTAGGAAACCGGTAAAAGCTCAATTCTCCGGTTAGCAAAAAATTACCTCTTCCTGGCTTCAAAAATCCTTTTTCCCTCGATTTTTTGGCGGAAGCGGACAAATGTGGTATCTGGGTACCACATTTCTGTGTTCGGACCCCTAAATGTTGGTATCTGAGTACCACTTTTGGGTACCTGGATACCACTTTTTTGGAAATGCAGAAAATGCAAAAAACGGCTTTTTTGCCCTCTGAATGCCTTTTGGGGCTGCTTTTCGGTGCAGGAAATGCCCTGGTGACGCGACACTTATATTTTCAGATTGAGTTGTCTTATCTCCATTTTATCGGTTCTGCAGGAAGGGATGTGCCATGCAGAGTGGAGGGATCTCGGGTTGTGCCGACAAAGCGCGAGATCCTTCGCTTTCCACCCCAGCGACGAAGACCTGTCGCCGGGGACCCCGGTGCGCTCAGGA
>JBEPVW010000035.1:0-23515 GCA_041690775.1 Acidobacteriota bacterium
GTGTGCGACCAACTGCAATAGAACCAGCAATGCTCCCAGCAACGCTTCATTGAAAACAAGCACCATGGACGCGCCCGCTGCCCAGCGCGCCAGTTGACCCTTGCGGGTCGCTCGCCATGTCCAGACCAACAGCGCCGCGATCAGCACGAGGGACGCGCCGCTCATCATGCGATGGGTAAATTCAACGAAGGTGTGGAAGCGCGCGAGCTGCGGAAGCACGACGCCGTTGCAGAGGGGCCAGTGGTCGCCGCAGCCGCCGCCGGAGCCGGTGGCGCGAACGACTGATCCCCACAGGACGACGAGCACGTTGTAGGCAAGCACGAACCATGCGAAACGCCGCAGGGCTGGTGAAATGCGCATGGGATCTTGATGCGCAGGGATTGCAGAAGATGTATCGGTGGGGAGGGTACTGCTGGTCATCGCGTCACTCCTCCATTATTGTAGGCCGATGCTGGTGCCGAGATTGTCACCCAGGTCTCAGACGCGAGACCTGGGGCGCCCGATTTTAGTGCCGGGTTAGAGGGGCCGGTCGGTGAGGAGTTCCTTGTCGGAAACCTCCTGCACGAGATAGGCGCGATTGCCCAGGATCGCCGCGACGTGTTCGCGGTATTGCGGCGGAACGAAGAGAAATTTGCGCGGGCCTTGATCCCACATTGCGAGCAACCGGGCGTCGTCGAGAAAAATATGCGGAGCGTCGGGATAATACGAACCCCACTCCATGGACGTGGTGCGGCCATCGACCAGATAGGCGTGCCGTTGCGTGTAAAAGAGAATCGACGATCCGTAGGATTGATCTCCGTAGAGCACGAGAACGTCATTCGGGGCTGCGATCCGGTTGATGGTGTCGGCCATGGCGCGGGAGGAGAGCAGCGGTTGAAAGCGCACGTAAGCGATGTGCGCGGCGACGAGAAACATGGCGGCGGTGATGGCGGTGGTAAAGGTGGCGCGCAGGTGCTGCTTGTGCACGCGCATCCACCAGGCGAGGCTTGGCCCCAGCAGAAACGCGACGGCGGCGAGAATGGCGGGCAGCCGCAGCGCGGCAAACGAGGGGCCGGTGAGGTCGAAGAAGTGCGACATCGACAGCGAGTAGCCGCCCACGTCTCGATGGGCCAGCAGTGCGCCGATGTCGGCGACATAGGGCAGATGTCGCGAGCTCCACAAGCCGTAGGCGAGCAGCGCGGCTGCGCCTAACCCGACCACGGCGAAGATTGCGTGCGCGACTTCCAGCCAGCGCATGTCAATCTTCTGTTGCCCGGACGAGTCTGTGACGATGTTGGTCTCGAGCTTCGCCAATCCCATTGCGGTCAGCAGCAGCAGCGGAAAGTAGGCGGGGTAGGTGTAGTATTCCTGGTTCGTCGAAAGCGAGAAGAACAGCAGGATAAAAGCTGCATAGAGCGCGAGCAGCAGGGTTGATTGTCCGCTGAAGTCGAGATGGCGGCGGCGTTTCCAGGACCACGTATCGCCCGATGCGCGCCGTTTGCGCCACGAAGCGTAGAGCGTTGCCGGCCAGTAGATGCTCCACGGAAAAAGCCAGACCAGGTGCAGGCTCCAGAAAAGATAGCCGGGCAGCTTGTTGTAATCGTGGGGGTAGCGCTTGCCGAGAAACCGCAGGAGATGTTCATTGATGAAGTAGAAATAGAAAAATCCGTGAACATTGCCGGGCGATGGAATGTTGCCGATTGGATGGCCCTGGTCCGGATTGTGCAGCCCGGCGAGGATGTGCCACGGCGCGCCGATGGCCAGGAAAAGCAGGGTGCCCGTGAGCAGGCGAAACTCGCGCCAGCGCCGCCATTGGCCGGTGATCAACAGGTACGGAATGATGCCGCCAAGAAAAAATACGGGCGCGATCAATCCCTTGGTCAGCAGAGCCAGGGCCAACAACGCGTAGGTGGCGTAGATGCGCGCGGGTTGGCGGTCCTCCAGCCCGGTCAGGAACAGGTAAAGCGCCAGCGCGATCAGCAGCGTCAGGATGATTTCCGGGATGAAATATCGGGTAAATAAAAAGACGCCGATGGAGGTGAGGAAAGCGAGCGCGGCGTAGAAAGCGGCTCGCTCGCTATAGGCGCGACGGCCCCACAACAGGCCAAGGATGGCACAGCCTAGTACGGCGAGCGCCTCTGGCAGATGCGTGGCGAATGCGTTGAATCCAAAAATCCGGTAACCGATCGCTACAAGCCAGTACGGAAGCGGCGGTTTTTCGAGATAGCGGATGCCGTTCACCATCAGCGTGACCCAGTGGCCGGTGAGCGCCATGTGCTGTGCAGCCTGCGCGTGGGTGGCGTCGGCATCGTCCAGCAGGGAAGGTGTGAACAGCGCGGCAAAATATACGGCGACAAAGACGGCGAGAATCAGCACCCATTCCGCGCGGCGGGAGAAAGGGAGGTTGCCCGACGCGCTCCCAGGGTCGTCTGCTGGGTCGATGCTGGGAGTGGCGGGAGAATTTCGAGGTCTCATGCTCATGGTTGGCAAACAAAGTTAGGATAGCAGTCCATTCTCCGTCCACAATCGCGCGGCGTTCGTGTAAGTTTTGAATCGTGGGCACAAGGCGAGTTCAAGAGACAACGACGTATGCGGCGGTCGATATCGGATCGAATTCCGTCCGGTTGAAGATTGCCTCCGCGAGCAACCACCGGCTGAAGACGCTGCATGAAGACCGCGAGATTACGCGGCTGGGCGAGAGCGTGTTTGAAAGCGGCGTGGTGTCGCCGGAGTCAATGGCGAACACCATCCGGGCGCTGCGGCGGTTTCATCGCGCGGTGCAGGCCCATGCCGTCGACCGCCTGCGCGTGGTGGCGACCAGCGCCCTGCGCGATGCGCGAAATCAGCAGGCATTTCTTGCCTGGGTACATTCCGCGACGGGATGGAAGGCGGAGATCATCTCGGGCCTGGAAGAAGGGCGGCTGATCCATCTGGGAGTGGTGTCGAACGAACCGGCGGCGCGGGGTCGCTGCCTGCTGGTTGATCTCGGCGGCGGCAGTTGCGAGATCACGCTGTCGGAGCATTCCGCGATCCGGGAGATGGTCAGTCTGCCGCTGGGTGCGGTACGGCTGACGCGCGAATTTCTACGGCACGATCCCGCCAGGCCGGAAGAAGTGCTGCGCATGCAGGACTGGATTCGCCGCGAACTGCGTCGCGCGGAACAGAAGATAGGCGGCGAGCGCGTCAGCACGGTATTTGCAACCTCCGGAACGGCTGCGGCACTGGCGGCGGCGACGCAACTGAAACCCCGGTTGAAGGTGGGCGTGCGGGCGTGGGAGAGGACTCCAACGGCTGCGGTTGCGAAGCTTGCGGAGAAATTGAAGCGGATGTCGCTGGCACAGAGGAACGCTGTGCCGGGCATTGGGCCGAAGCGTTCGGAGATCATTGTCGCGGGCGCGCATGTATATGCCGCGCTGCTGGAACGGTTTCATCTGCCGGGCTTTCGCTATTCTCCGATGGGGCTGCGCGACGGCATTCTGGCGCTGATGCTGGCGGAGGGCGATACGCACACGTCTGCGCACCAGCACTTCGAGCAGGAACGCTGGGCCAGCGTGCTGGAGCTATGCCGCCACTACGGAGTCGATCCGAAACGGCAACAGCCGGTGGTGGACCATGCGACACAATTTTTTGACGATCTGAAGAGCGTCCACCAGTTGCCGCCGGAATACAAGGTTTGGCTGCAGGCCGCGGCCATGATGGAGGCAGTTGGCAAGTTCATGAACTACCAGGGCCACCATCGCCATACGCAATACATTATTGCCAACTCCGAGTTGTACGGCTTTACGCCGGAGCAACGACTGATCGTCTCCGCCATTGCGCGCTATCTTGGAAAATCTCGTCCGGCGCCCACGGACCGGGTCCTTCGACTGATTCCGGTGGAGCAGCACGCATCCATCCGGCGCGCTACCATGCTGTTGCGAATGGCTGTCGCGCTGCATCAGGACCAGGCAAGCGTGACACTGAAATTCCATACGCGCATCACCCCAAAACGAGTGACCGTTGAACTGATGCCCGGCAAGCGGCGGATGGATCTGGAGTTATGGGCTTTGCGGAAGGAAGCGAGCTATTTTCGCGAAGTTTTTGCGCGCGACTTTTTTGTGGTGCTGGATTGACTGGCGCGCAGAACGCGAGGATCGAGCAGCCATTGCAGCTTGGCGGGGCCGCGTTCCAGATCGAGCATGGCGATCGCGCCTTTGCGCAGGCGTAAAGCCGAGCTTCCACCCGCCGGGTAAAGCAGGCGATTCAAAAACTCCGGCAGATTGGGGCTGTGGCCAACCAGCAGAACATCTTCTGCCCCGGCAACGCCGTCGAGCAAACTCTGAAAATCTTTCCACGTGCCGGTGGGCGCGAGTGCCTGCGATAGCTGAATCTTTTTCTCAAATCCGGCTTCGGTCCCCACCAGCGTGGCGGTCTGGAGTGCACGCTTCAGCGGACTGGAAAATACGCTATCGAATTGCAGCTTGAGGGAACTGAGCACACCGCCCAGCAGAATGCATTGCTGCTTGCCCTCTTTGTCGAGCGGGCGCTTATGGTCCGCAACGGGATTCGATTTCCGCTGACCTGCGCTTCCATGCCGCAACAGATACAAGTTCATAGTCCATCCTGGGCGTAGAACGAAATTTCCGAGCCGGACGCGTTTTCTCGTGTCTGGGCTGAATGCTCAGGATAAATCAGGACGATGAAAGTTGTTCCGGCGTGGCCGGAGTGCAGGCGGATCAGTTTCCAGTTTGGCCGACATTCGTCCACAATGCGCGACAAGCGCAGCGGGAGCTTCCGCGACCCAATTGCTGCGACTTTCTCAATAATTCCACAGACAGTCGGAACTTAATCGCTCACGGCCGTGCTTCGTAAACTATGTTGAAGGGCGTTTCGGCGGCGCGCCTGAAACGAGTGAACCCGGCGGCACTCACCACTTGCCGGATGCGTGCCTCGCCGGCCTGCGCGCCCAGGCAGAGTCCCACCTCCTGGGACCGGGAGGACGGCGTACACAGCAGCGTCGAGAATGAATAGTAGACCCGGCCGACAGGATTCAGGTTGTTCTTCAAGTCATCATTCGCAAAAGGCTCGACGATCATCCATGTGCCATCTTTGTCGAGTGACTGCCGAACGTGCGCAGCCGCCCCGATCGGATCGCCCATATCGTGTAAACAATCGAAAACGGCCACGAAGTCGTAGTCCTTTCCTGGGTACTCCTTCGCCTTCGCCACCTCGAAGGTGACACGGTCGGCGACACCTTCACGCTTGGCGGAATCGCGAGCTCCCTCGACCGATTTGTCATGGTAATCGAATCCGAAGAGCCGGGATTTAGGAAATGCTTTCGCCATCAGCAATGTGGAAGCGCCTTTCCCGCAGCCCACGTCGGCCACGCGCGCTCCTGTTTCCAGCTTCTCTTTCACACCTTGCAGGGCCGGGATCCATGAGCTCACGAGATTGGCGGTATAGCCGGGGCGAAAGAACTTCTCGGTCCCATGAAAGACGCGGTCATCGTGCTCATGCCAACCCATTCCTTCACCGGTGCGAAAGGAATCGGCTATACGCGGAACCGCTGCAAGCGACCCCAGGGCGAGCTCAAAAGCTCCCGGCAGGTATGCCGGGCTGTCTTCGTTCGCAAGCGTAAAGGCCTGTTCCTCACTCAGGCTGAACTTGTTTGCCCTCTCGTCGTAGGTGACATACCCTCCCGCCGCTTGCGAGGCCAGCCACTCCCGCACGTAACGCTCATCCGTTTTGGTCTTGACGGCAAGTTCCGCTGAAGTCATTGCCCCGGCAGCGAGCGCTTTATACAATCCGAGTTTTTCTCCAATTACGACCATCCCGGCATGGACCGCGGCTCCAAGATCGCCGACGAACCGCCCGATAAAAGCATTCAGTTTATCCATGTCCAACGCAGGACGCGGTGAAGTTCCCATAACCATATCTCCTTTCGAAAACGTGCCACGGGAAGGGACACTTTGTCTGGTCCCCAACCCTGGCAATGCACATTTCGCCGCCAATTCTGCGCCCGTAAAAGATGGAAAGTCAAGCGAAGTGGAAGCCGCATGGGACGTCCCCAATCTTAGGAGACATGCACTCGTTTGCCAGAAGCGAAAAAACAGGCTGGGGGCGAATGGCAGGCAAACCGGAAAACTGTCCACTACGCGGGAAAAAGGCTACAAATCCGTCCGCTGCCATACTTCCGACACCAGCAGGCCGCCCAGAAGCCTGGTGCATTCCCGGCGGCGAAAGCAATTGCCGGCCAGGACGCGTGAATAGTCTGGAATCTGCCGCACATGCAAGCGTGTCATTTTGTTGAAGGCAAAGTAGAGGAAGCGAACCAGCAGGCGCGCGCCGAAGCGCCGCCAGCCTTTTTCTGGAATCGCAAATTCTGAAACCAGCCAGGTTGCATCCGGAGTCAGATGCGGAAGGATTCGTTCGATCAGGTCCGCGACTTCATCGTCGGTCAGGCAATCGAGAAAGAAATGCGAGATTACGAGATCGTATTCGCTGCGTGCGGGGCTATAGCTGCGCAGATCTGCGTTGACGGTCTGGAGCCGTGCGGCATCGCCTGCGGTTTGCTGGGCGCGGCGTCGCAATTCCGCCAGCATCGCGGCGCTGGAATCGACCGCGTCGATCTGGACGTCGCGGTTCGTCGCCAGGAGCCGGGCGGTGAATCGGCCATCGCCGTCGCCGAGCACGAGGGCGCGGCGGGCATCGACGCATTCGGCCAGAAAGTGGAAGCGGCAGCGTTCCAGCATCGGACCGAAGCTGAGATATTCCATCCAGCGATAGATTCGTGCAAGCGGATCGAAGTTTGGAGCGGTCGAAGAGCTGGAAGAGGCAGTTTCCGGAGCTGCCATCTAACGCACGCGCAGGAGAAAAATCAGAGGAGTCAGCAGCGCGGCGTCGGCGGCAATGCGGAGGGAGAGCGCGCTGAAACGATGGCTGTGGCGAATGAGGCCGAGGAACAGGACAGCGCTGAGCGCGACGGACCCAAACAGCGGATAGAGGTGGTGGCCCGCGGTCGCAGCCGAGAAGCACATGCCGGTCACGCCCACTGCGATGGCGAAGACGGTCAGCTGACCACCGAGGAATTCCGTGAGGCCGTGTGCAGGATGCGCGGCGCCTGAGTTCGCTTTCGCGGAAAGAATTGTATGGACGACCTCATGGGCCGCTTCCGCATCTTCCCAGGTTTGAATGGCCACGCAGTTCAGCCAGCAGACGGCGCCGAAGGTGAAAACCGCAGCGACCAGAAGGCTGCGCTCGCCACTCAGGCGTGCCCAGGCAGGGACAGCGGTTGCGATGGCGAATAAAAATCCGACAGCAAGTTCCTTGGGAAGCCAGTTGGGAAACAGGCGCGCGCCGCCGTTTCGTGACGAGCGGCCATGGATCAGCAGGAAATATGCCACGCCGATCAGGCACAATGCGATGTCGTCGGTTCGCACCGGCGCTTGCGTGCGGAAGAAAATCAGATATGCCAACGGAGCCGCAGCCAGTATCCACACGATGATGAACGGCTTGCGATGACGCAGATAAAACCAGTGCCGGTCGCGCAGGGTAACCGTGTCAGTGGAGCGCCAGCCGTCGAGCAGCCGGTCCGCCACGTACACGCACCACGTTCCCAATGCCAGCGTCGGCAAAGTGACCCAGGGGAAGTGGAGCCCGAAAACTGCGCCGAAAAACCAGCACCACACCACGGCAACGGTGGGCGCATCGAGGCTGAGCAGATGCCACCACACCCACAGCGGCCGGGTTGCCGCGGTGCGGACCTTGTAATTCGATCCGAAATCTCGAGCTGCGGATGCGTTTCTGGGCAGGCTGGCGGGCACGGTAAGAACATCCTTCGGCTAACAGACCATCTTACAATTGGAAACCCAGGTCTCAGAATCGAGACCTGGGGCACCCCGGTTTTCGGTGCGTGGTGGTTCGTCTAGCGCTCGGATGCGAGGAGTTCAAGGCTTGTTTCGGCAGTGGAGGTTTTCCTGGTTCGGGCGGCGCGTTTTGCCGGGGCGGCGGTGCTTGCTGTTGGCCCGGTAAATGGAGGTGGAATATCGTTCTCGCTGGCCTTGCCTTCGGCCAGCCGCATCAAAAAGTTCTGCGCGTGGAAAGGCGCAGGAGTTTTCCCCGCGTGGACGTACTCGCCCGAGGGCAGCAGGAAACGAGACTCGGCGGTGTCCGCGAGATACGCCGCGAGAATCTCGCTGCGGAGGCGTTGCCGCAGCTTCGGATCCAGAATCGGGAAGTTAACTTCACAGCGCTCGAACAAGTTGCGCGGCATCCAGTCGGCGCTGCCGCAATAAATCTCTTCCTCGCCGCCATTTTCGAAGTAGAAGATGCGGCTATGTTCGAGAAACCGTCCGACGATGGAGCGCACGCGAATATTCTCGCTCAACCCTTTTACGCCCGGGCGCAGGGCGCAGATGCCGCGGACGATAAGATCGATGGGAACGCCGGCCTGAGAAGCCGCATACAGGGCATCGATGATGCTTTGGTCCAGCAGGGAATTCATCTTTGCGATGATGCGTGCTGGACGGCCTTCGGCGGCGTGTTGCGCCTCGCGATGAATCCTGTGCGCGAAGCCCTCCGCGAGATTCAACGGCGCCACCAGCAGCGGCAGATAATCATCCGATTGCGCATGGGCGGTCAAATAATTAAAGACGTTGTGGACGGCGCCGGTGATGACTGGATTTTCCGTCAACAGGCTGATGTCGGTGTAGTAGAGGGCAGTTTCTGCGTTGTAATTGCCAGTGCCCAGATGCGCGTATTGGCGCACAACTCCATCCTCAGGGCTGCGACGGGCCAGCAAAGCCAGCTTGCAATGCGTCTTGAGGCCGACGACACCGTAGAAGACCTGCACGCCTGCATCTTCCAGGTCGCGCGCCCAGCGGATGTTCGACGCTTCATCGAAGCGGGCCATCAGCTCGACGACGACTGTGACTTCTCTGGTTTGTGCGGCCTCCCGCAGCGCTTGAAAAATCGGCGAATTGGCGCTGGTTCGATAGAGCGTCTGCTTGATTGAAAGCACCGCAGGATCTTCGGCGGCGGCGCGGATAAATTCGACGACGCTCTTGTAGGAATCGTAGGGATGATGGAGCAGGATATCTCCGCGCCGGATTTCGTCGAACAGGTTGACGGACTCACCATGCAGGCGCAATCCACGGGCGGTGAATGGAGGATATTTCAGTTCCGGCCTGTCCGTCTTCGTATAGAGGTTCATCAAGCGGGACAGGTTGACGGGGCCATCGGTATGAAAGATCTGAAAACTGTCCAGCTCAAAATTTGCCTTTAGTTCCTCGACGATTTCCGGCGCGGCGTTGCTTTCAATCTCCAGCCGGACGGCGTCGCCCTTGCGACGGTTGTGCAGCTCCTCGCGCACGCTTTCGAGCAGGCTGCGTGCTTCCTCTTCCTGTAAATAGAGATTGCTGTTCCGCGTGACGCGAAAGGCGGCGCGCGAGAGAAATTCATATCCGCGATACATGGCTGCGGCCTGAGACTCGATGAGGTCATGCAGAAAAATGTAGTCGAGCTGCCCATTCGTCGAGGGAAGGGCGATCAGCCGGGGCAGGGCGCGCGGCACCGTCACCACGCCGAGCACCGCGCGGGAAGCCGTTTTGCGCTTGCGATTCAGCAGCAGCGCCAGGCAGAGCGCCTTGTTCAACACGCGGGGAAAGGGATGGGCCGGGTCGATGGTGATGGGGGTCAGCAGCGGATCTACTTCACTTTGATAGAACTCGATTGCGTAATCGCGCTGTTCGTCTTCGAGGTCTTTCCACTCCAACATGCGAATGCCAGCCTTTGCCAGGGCGGGCAAAAGCTGCTGGTTCCAGCAGGCATACTGGGCGGAGACAAATGAGTGGGTTTTCGCCGCGAGCGAGTCGAGCGTCTGCTGCGGGGTCATCAGGTCGGGGCCGGGCTCGTTCTCCCCATCTTCAATGCGCTGCAGAATGCCGGCCACGCGGATTTCGAAGAACTCATCCAGGTTGCTGGCCGTAATGGCGAGAAACTTAACCCGTTCGAGCAGCGGGTTGGAGTCGTCCTGGGCTTCTTCCAGCACACGCCAGTTGAAGTCGAGCCAGGATTCATCCCGGCTGAAGTAGCGCTTAATGATGGGCGGAGTTTTCGGACTTCTGGCGGCCATGCGTGCGAGCTCGTCTTCCGGGGGTTCCCCAAAACAGAGTCTTGATCAGGAGACCTGGCTTCAGTGTCTCAAATCCCCGAAATCGAGGGTAACAGCCGGCGATGGCGGGAGTGTGAAAATGCAGTCGTGCGAATCGAATCCGGTATCATAAGCGGGAGCTATGCGCGGCTTCGGACGCCGAGCAGAAATCTCGAAACTTTTTTCAACTCTTTCGCCCGCGCGATCATCTACTCTCTAGTATCTATTTGCCAGCACGCGGTTTAGCCCACGATTGAATCTGTGAAAGACAAGCTAATGCTGTTGAGAAAACCTATGCGCCACAGTTTGCAATTTTTTGCGACGCTGGCGGTGGCCATCTGCATTGCCACCCCAGCCGCATCGGCGCAGACACAAATGGAAGGCAACTACCAGGGCAGCGTGGTCAGCCAGAAGGCTGTGCCGGGCGTGTTGCCGCTTTCCCTTGACCAGGCGATCCGCATGGGGCTGAAGAGCAATCTGGGCGCGATTCTGGAAAGCGCGAGCGTGAAGACTGCCGGGGGAGAGAAGCTGCAGCAGTTGCAGGCTTTATTGCCAGCGGTAACGGGTACGGCGCAGGATTCGGTGGCGCAGGTAAATCTACAGGCCGAGGGGTTGCGGATCCCGGGGTTTCCCGCCGTGATTGGGCCGTTCGGGTATACGGATTTTCGCGCGACGCTGAACCAGGCGGTGCTGAATGTTTCCTCTCTACAGAATTATCTGGCGGCCCGTCATAACTTTGCCGCCAGCAAGCTGTCGGCGACGGACTCAGAGGATTTGATTGTCCTGACGGTCGGCAATGCGTATCTCTTGTGCCTCGCGGATAACGCGCGCATCTTATCGGTGCAGGCGCAGGTGGAGACTTCTCATGTTTCGCTCAACCAGGCAATCCAGAATCATCAGAGCGGCGTGTCGCCCCGGCTGGACGAACTGCGCGCCCGGGTGGACTACCAGACGCAGGAACAGTCCCTGATCGCCGCGACGAATGAGTATCAGAAAGACAAGATTGCGCTAGCGCGGGCGATTGGTCTGCCGCTCGACCAGGAATTTGAATTGACGGACCATGTTCCTTATGCGCAGATGGATGCTCCCAGCATGGACCAGGCGATGACAGAGGCGCTCAAAAATCGCAGTGATCTGAAAGCAGCGCAGCAGCAGATGGATGCGGCGAAGCGGTCGCTTTCCGCCTCGCGCGCGGAACGGCTGCCGGCTTTGACAGCAGAGGTGGACTACGGTGAGATTGGCGTGAACCCCAACAATTCTTATGCGACTTTGAATGCGACCGGCAAAGTGAGCGGCCCGATATTCGAAGAGGGCAAACTGCGCGGCGATGCCCAGGTTGCGGGGGCGCAGTTGCAACAGGCCAAGGCGCGATTGAACGATCTGGAAGGCCAGATTCGGGCTGACGTGAAGGATGCGATTCTAGACATTGAGGCGGCGCAGAAGCTGGTCAGCGTGTCGCACAGCAATGTCGAGCTTGCGAATGAAGCGCTCACGGAGGCGCAGGACCGCTTTCAGGCCGGGGTTTCGGACAACCTGGCGGTATCGCAGGCGCAGTCCTCTGTCGCACAGGCGAGTGACCGGTATGTCAGCAGCCTGTATCAGTTCAACGTGGCAAAACTCTCCTTAGCTCGCGCAACCGGTGTAGCGCGCGCGCAATACAAGTCATATCTCGGAGGACAGTAAGCGTGGCGGAATCGAGACCGGAAGAAACGCAGCAGCAGTCGAACGAAGCCGGTGGGCGGCCGGAAAACGAGAAGCAGCCGGAGCGGAGACAGCGGGACAGCAACGAGTCCGGCGCCGATGAGACGGAGCTGCGCCCGCAATCGCGGAACTCGCGCAAGAGATTTTTCATTATTGGCGGAGTGGTTCTGGTCCTGATCGCCGTGGCGCTTTACTGGTGGCATTCCACGTATTACGAGGGCACCGACGACGCGCAGGTCGATGGCAACCTGGTGCAGATTAGCGCGCGCATCAAAGGCAACATCAGCAAGGTAAGCGTGGACGACAACCAGCAGGTGCAAAAGGGTCAGGTGCTGGTGGAGATAGATCCCAGGGACGCGCAGGCGGCGCTCGATCAAGGGGAAGCGGCACTCGCTACCGCAAAAGCGAATTATGAAGCGGCGCTGGCGAACGTGCCGATCACTACCATGTCGACCGGCGCGACCTTGAGTTCGGCAGGGGCCGATGTGCGGGCGGCATTGTCGACCATTTCGCAGTCGGAAAAGCAGTTGGACGCCGCCCAGGCACAGGTTCTGGCTGCGGAGGCGGACAACACCAAGGCCCAGCTCGATCTGCAGCGCTACACGCCGCTGGTGCAGCGGGATGTCGTCTCCAAGCAGCAGTTCGATGCAGTGGTGGCTACCGCCTCCAGCAAAAAGGCGCAACTGGCCGGGGCCCAGGCCAGTCTGTCCGGCGCTCACGACCAGGTACGAGTCGCAAAAGATCGGCTGGCAGCGGCGCGGGCCAACTACAACTCCGCCGGAACGGGCCCCAAGCAGGTGGCGGCGCAACGGGCCAAGGCGGATGCAGCCGCGGCGCAGGTGCAGGAGGCGGAGGCGGCCCTTGAAAGCGATAGGCTCAACCTGAGCTATACGAAGATCGTTGCACCCGAGTCCGGCATTGTGAACAAGAAGACGGCGCAGGTTGGCCAGAACCTGAGCGCCGGACAAACGCTGATGACGTTGATTCCTGTCAGCGGTGTTTGGATTACGGCGAACTTCAAGGAAACACAGTTGGACCACATGCGGGTGGGCCAGACGGCGACCGTGAAGGCGGATGCGTATGGCGGCCGGACTTATCACGTAAAGGTTACGCAGATTGGCGGCGCGACCGGTTCCATGCTGAGCCTGTTTCCGCCGGAAAATGCCACTGGAAACTACGTGAAGGTGGTGCAGCGCATTCCCGTGCGACTGGATTTTACCGATACGCACGAAAATGATGATCACCTGCTTCGACCGGGTATGTCGGTGACTCCGACGGTTCGGGTCAAAGATTGACGGACTCTTTGACCGAATGGTTGTAGAAGGAAAAACCGCAGGTCTCTCCGCTGCGCTCCGGTCGAGATGACAAATATTTTTATTTGACGAGAACTCCACCAGTAGTACTTTCGCGTGCCGACTTATCGCCGAACTTGAAAGAAGCGGCGGAGGATGGCTCCGCACTCCTCCGCCATGAGGCCGCCGACGGTTTCAATCTGATGATTCAGCCGGGGATGGTTCAGCACCGTGAGCACGCTGCTGACTGCGCCCGCCTTTGGGTCCGCAGCGCCGAAGACCAGCCGCGCAATGCGGGCGTGGATCATGGCTCCAGCGCACATGGCACACGGTTCGAGCGTCACGTAGAGCGTGCACCCTTCGAGGCGATAATTCCCGAGCGCGTGGCCGGCGGCGCGTAACGCAACGATTTCCGCATGGGCGGTCGGGTCGTGATCGCGAATGACGCGGTTCTGGCCCCGGCCGAGAACCATGCCGTCGCGGTCGAGTACGACGGCGCCCACCGGTACTTCTCCAGCAGCCTGCGCCAGTTCCGCCTCGGCGATGGCGAGGCGCAGCCGGGTCTCATCCGTCGTTTGTGGGCTTTGGATTTCCATTGTTGACAAGTGTATGCAATTCGCACGATGCGGGGAGAGCCGTCATTGCTCCAGCGGCTGCGCGTCGAGCACTGCCTGGAACATTTCTTCTTCATAGGCATAGCGGGCGCTCTGGAATAACTCGAAGTCCATCGTGCCGTTGGACTTTGCCGATAGAGCCGTCATGGCTTCGTGCCACGTGCGGTGAGCGGAAGCTAGCTTCGAGACGCCTGGGCCCGTCACCGGGATGCCGGTGCCAATCTCTCGTTCCCAACCTGCGTCACGCACCAGCAGATGCTGGAGAAAAGATGGCCGCTGCTCCAGAATTCTGCCGCTTGCGTCCAGATCGCGCAGCTGGAGCGCGACCGAGCCCAGCAGAGAAGTAGGCCGCGCCCATGGTACGGGCTTGTATCGTTTCAGCCATTTGAGCAAGTCGTCGATCGGCATCGGACGGGCGATCGCATAGCCCTGCGCGAGCCGAACTCCCAGCGCCGCCAACGCGTCCCCGGATGCATCGCATTCAATTCCTTCGGCGACGAAACCCAGCCCGAGCGCCTGCGCAAGATGGACCAGGTTCAAAACAAAGCGCAGTTCCTTGGGCTGCCGTTCCAATCCAATGAGAAAACTGCGGTCCAGTTTGATTATGTCGACCGGCAGTTCCTTCACCCTTAACAAAGACGAATAGGCGCTTCCGACGTCGTCGAGCGCGATACGCGCGCCGCAAGCCTTCAGCTCTCGCAGCGCATGTTGAGAGCCGGCCATCGACAGCGTATCGGCGCGCTCCAGCATCTCCAGGATGAAGCGATGAGGCTCGATTCCACTGGCTTCAATCTGATGGCAAAGGTCCAGCATGGCTTTCGGGTCGGCCAGCGTAATGGGTTCAAAATTGATTCCGATATTGAGCGGGTAGCCGGCTTTGTCCAGGCGATGCAGGTCCTGAATGCCGTGCGCCACCACCTGTTGGGTCAGTGCGACCAGATCGGCCGTACCGAATCGCGGAATAAATTCCGCGGGCGGCAACAGGGAACTTTCCGTATCGACGAGTCGCGCCAGCGCTTCGATGCCCGAGACCTCCCCGGTCTGCAAATCGACGACGGGCTGGTAGTGGACGCGAATATTTCCCGAGCGAAACAAGGTAAGGATGGTTTTCTGCCGAACATATTTCTGCTCATCCACTTCGGCCTGAAATAACATCCAGCGCTGGGAGGGTTGTTCATCGCTTTCTTTGAAAGCGTAAAGCGCGCGGTCGGCGTGCCGCAGTAGCCGCTCGGGGGCGGAGTCGTCCTTGGGAAACACGGTGACTCCAATGCTGCACCGCATCAGAATGGAGCGACCATTCGACAGATGAACCGGGCCGCTGACAGCCGCCTGCACTCGCGACAGCATGGCCGCCATGGCATTTTCATCGTCCAGGTCTTCGAGGATCAGAACGAATTCGTCGCTGCCCAGCCGACCCACTGCATCGGTCTGCCGCAGCGTCGATTGCAGCCGGTCCGCCACAGTGCGCAGCAGCAGATCGCCTGCGGGGTGGCCGTGAAGATCGTTGACAGCTTTGAATCCGTCCAGGTCCATGACAGCGACGGCGAGCATTTTTTTATGACGGCGGGTGCGGGAGATTGCTTCTTCCAACCGCTCGAGCACTCCCCGCCGATTCAGGATGTCGGTCAGCGCGTCGTGGCGCGCCAGCCAGGACTGATGTTGCCGTTCCTCTTCGAGAATCTCGCGCAAATCCAAGGCATCCAGGCCGTGGCCGACGAGCCGCCCAATCCGCTCCAGCAGTTCCAGCAGCTCAGGATTCAGGATGTTGGCCTCATGCGAAATCAGCGTCAGCAGCGCCCAGAGGTCGCCGTCCCGATAGAGCGGAACGACGGCGGTGGCGCGCAGGTTGTGCTCCCGATAGAAGTCCTGGATGGCCGGATAATCCGGGTCGGCCAGGCGGTCGTTGGTGTATTGCAGTTTGGAGTGACGCCATGCGCGCACCGCCAGGACCAGGTTTTCGTCATCGGTGAGGACATTCGGCAGGTAGCAATGCTGCTTCAACTGAATGCCGCTAAAGATCGACTGGATTTCGAGGTCTCCGGCAATATTTGGCCGGGCTATCCAGACCTGTGCGAACAGCTTGCTTTCGACCAGACGGCGGCATAGTTCATCCAGCAGTTCACGTTCATTTTTTGCCCGGATGACGAGTTCCGCCGCGCTCATCAGCGCACGATATAGCGCGTTGGCGCGAGCATTTTCACCAACGGCGGCTTTCAGTTTTGTGATGTCGTTCTGGATGCCGATAAAGTGGGTGATGGAGCCGGTATCGTTTCGTACCGGCGCGATGCTGAGGGAGTTCCAGAACATGGAACCGTTCTTGCGGTAATTCCTCAGTTGAACCGTACAGGGGTCGCCTTTTTGCAAAGCATTGCGAAGGGTTTCAATTTCCGGCTGGGCGGTGTCGTCCCCTTGCAGAAAACGGCAGTTTCGCCCCACGGCCTCTTCCGCGCTGTAGCCGGTAATGCGCTCGAATGCCGGGTTGACGTACCGGATGGGCTGATCGGGGTCTACGGCGTCTGAGATCAATATGCCATTTCGAGAGGCATCCATGCCGGCCTTGTACAGGGACAGCATCTGGCGCTGGCCGTCGAGGGCCGCCACCAGGCGAAGCCGTTCCAGCGTGACGCCGAGGACGCCCTGCAGATGCAGGATGAACTGGCAGATTTCTGTTTCGGCAAAGAAGTCGACCTGCTTGCTGTACAGAATCAACACGTCACGCTGCCCGGCGACCCCGGCGGTGGGCAGCGCACAGGAAGAACGCCAACCGAAGCTTAGGCCGCGCTGCTGCCAGAAGGGCAGCGGCTTAATTTCTCGCGAATTTTTCCAGTCCGCAATAAATTGCGGCTTGCCTGTGATCCACGCCCTTGCCAGCGGGCTATCCATATTGTCGAGGAGGCGAATCGGCGCTCCGTCCAGATACTCCGTGGTTCCCGCGCCTCCTATCAGAAGGGGCTGAACCAGTCCTTGATCGTCGGGGTGGGCCAGCCATGCGCCATCCACGCCCGGGATTTGCAGGAGAAAATCCGTAAGCCGGGGGAAAAGGGTCTTAATCGAGGGAACGGTTAACAGCAGATGATCGAGCTGCGTACGCAGTTCCTGGAAACGAGTCCAGCCTTCAACGGATTTCGTCGAACTCGCCATAGATATCGCAGGGTCGAAAGGAGACGCATTTTTTCCAATCTGCGCCCGGATTCGTGGCTCCGAGAAGCAGAAAGTCTTTGTATGTCTTCATTCAACAGGAAAACAGGTAGTTTGCGGGAATTTTAATACAACTGGAGCCTTTGCAGCCACCTGAAAAAGCCCACGTTTGCTTTGCGAACGTGGGGCACCGCCTGATTCTTAGGGATGTAGAGCTCGGATTGACCCTTCAATGCGCCGTCTTGATCCTCAGTGTCACGGGATTCGTGTTCCAGGCGGTCACCGTCACCGTGGGTGCTGTCTTCCCGTAATTTTCAGGGATTTCGGCGGTAAGATCGCGGGTTTCGCCTGGCATCAATTCGATGAAGTCATCACTCCAAAGCACTGGGACGATGGGTTTTCCGTCGGGCGTGGTGGCGGCAAGCTGGACTTGGAAGGCCAGTGCCGAAGAAGGATTTTCAAGATGCACGCTTAGTTCGCGCTGAGAACGGGTCATTGTGGCGCGTATCTGACTTTTCGGCAGCGTCCGCAGTATCTGCATGTTGGCGAAAGTTTTGGCGGGGGTGTGGGTGTAGTCGGTTTTTGCCCAGTCGAAATTCGTCAGGGTGGAGGGAATCCAATAGAAATTGCGGCTGATGACTTTTCCGGATTTATCTTTCAGCTCCAGCCGAACGAAATGCAGAGAATCAGCAGGCTGAAAAATGCTGGCGGGAATATCGAGGGCTTTCTGCGACCCATCGGGCGCGACGTCGACGGTTCGCGTTTGATCGAACACGCGTCGTAGTTGGAAATCGAAGACCTCCGCATGAGCGGTGAGAGAGGGAGATGCGACCGGGAGGCTGCTGACCGCGTAAACCGTGTGATCGTCGTAGGAGTATTGGATGTGCAGGGGCTCGCAGGCCTCTTTCGTCCCGAAGTATCCGCCTCCGGTCTGGAGATAGTAGTCGTAGAGATGCCAGATCACGGAAGGCCAGGCGTTGTTCATCATCCACTGGATGACGCCGGTCGATGCGTATTTATTGCGGGCATAGGCCTCGAACATGGCTCGCTCGCCGTCATAGGCCATGGTCTGAGCGATGCGCGAATAGTCCTCCATGGAGTTGGGCCAGCCATAGGTGGCGCGCATTCCGTCGTTGAATGCGTGCAGATTGACAAAGTCTCCGCCGCCGGCGTGGTAGTTCCATACATTGTTGATTGGCCAGAGATCCTTTGCCGGCAGAAAGCGGCGCAGACTGTCCGGCTGCGGAATTGCAGGGCCGGGGCTGGTCTCCGTGTTGAATCCATGAGCGCCGCCGTACTTCTTATCGACCAGCCAATAGGAGGGAGAAACGTAGTCGTATGGCCCGGTCATTTTGACGCCGCTGGGCCCGCTGACCGTACTCGGCAGCGAATATGCATGGGACTGCGTCGCGTTTGGCCATTGCGCTTCTCTTTCAATATGCAGGTATGCCTGCTCCACATTGGCGGGCGGATGCCGGTCGCTGCCGTTCAGCCAGACAAAGATGGAAGCATGATGGCGGAGACGCAGCATTTGCGAGCGTAAAGAGTCGGCGGCGACTTGATAGTTTTCCGGGGTCCACTTATCCCAGAATTCCCACTGGTCGCAGCAGCACCAGCCGGCCATGACTAAAATTCCGTTTTCGTCGGTCAGCCGGAAGAAGGCGTCGCCTTCCAGCTTTCCTTCCAGGCGAATGGCGTTCAGGTGCATATCCTTCACCATGCGGATCTGCTGCGGCAGTTGTTCGCGATCCTGCCGCAACATCAAGTCCTGCGACCAGCCGCCGCCGCGAATCAAGATCGGTTTGCGATTGATGCGGAACAGGCGGACGCCGCTGGCGGTAAGCTCGGAGGCGGCTTCTCGAATCCCAACGCGCGCGGACGCGGTGTCGGAAACGCGGCCATTGTTGATGAAGCTGATGGTCAAAGTTTCGAGTGGGTGCGTGCCCATTTCCGCCGGCCACCAGATTCGGGGATGGCGCAGTTTCAACTGCGGGTACTTGTCGGGCGAGAAGTTGACGGTTGCCGATTTGCCCGGGTCCAGATGCACCGGCTGCTGAAATTTAACTCCCGCGAATGTGCCGGCGGCGATGCCGTCTATGGGGTGGTCCGTGGCATTTTTGAGCTGCGCGGTGGCGGTGATATCAGCAACGCCGAGGCTGGAATCTTCAAAATGGGTGGTGATGAATGGCGAGCGGACGCTGACTGGCCCGGTCGTGATCAGGCTAACCTCACCCCAAAGCCCCATGTCTTTATCCGCCGGCGTTGGATTCCAGTCGACCCAATTGATGCCGAGGTCGGTTGGCCCCGGCGCAAATACTTCGACAGCAATGGCGGCGGACTGGCCCGCGGTCACGCTCCTGCTGATGTCGAAGTCGTATGTTCGATAGGCGCCAGCGATTTGTTTTGAGTTGGCAATCTGGTGGCCGTTGACCCAGAGGTCTGCGCGGTAATTGATGCCGGCGAAATGCAGCCAGACTGTTTTTCCGCGAGCGCTGGTGGGAACCTGGAATTGCTTGCGATACCACCAGCCGCAACGATACGGGCTATCCGTTGGCATGGGCATGGTGGAGAATTTCGCACCGATCGGATAGGCGGTGCCGGGAATTTTGCGCAGATTCATTCCGAAATACGGGTCCGGATAGATGCCGGCCGCAACCTGCGCCGCGAGCACTGTGGTTGGAACCGTGGCTGCGATCCAGCCTTGCGTGCGATATTGCGGGGATGAGAGCTGCGCGCCATCGGACTGAATTTTGCAGGCGGATTGAATCGCCCATCCCTGCCGAAGGGGCGTGGAGTTCAGATGCTTCGAAGATGGTTCCGCGTTTGAGCCGAAAGATAGCGATGTTGCACAGACAAACAAGATGGCAAAAGGCAATAGAGGGCGCAACCTCAAGAAAGATCTCATAGGAGACATCCTATTACGAGGTATTCGGGAACCGGTAAACCGGAAAGACCTCTGTTCCGTCCGAATCCTCAATTTCTAAAAATTGACAATGATTGTCACCCTGGCTCTATTGACATGCTCCTGAAGAAATTACGAAACGAGTTGTCATCCTGAGCCGAAGGCGAAGGATCTCGGAGTTCGCCGGAAACCGCGAGATCCTTCGCTACACTTCGTTCCGTTCAGGACGACATCACTAGTCATGTTCAGCGTGTCAACGGAGCCGAAGACCTTCTACCGAATCGACATGTTTGATCCGATTACGATCCGATGAAATTGTCAGGGGAGGCTTGCAGCCGACAGCCTTGACTCCGGGCCGGGTCTCGCGTGATAGTAGGCGTACACGGGAAAGGAGGGCGATCCAGAGAATGAAAAATATTGAAGGTTGTTGTAGCAGCACATTACGTGAGGTGACTGGGGCTTAGGCGTCTTTCGCCAGTCCTGACGGTCGCAACACCATCGTCGAGGCCCACCTGCGGGGATGCCTCCGGTCAATCCAACCACTCACCGGCCACGGCCCGCTCTCTTATCGAAGAGGGCGGGCCGCAGGTTTTTATGACGTTCGAAATCAGCGTTACCGTTTCGCGGCTTTGTATCCGGCTTTCTGGGCGTCTGCCACCGACATGAACTGTCCATGCTTGGTGTTGCCGTAATACTTGCCGTCCGAGTGATAGATCTTGGACTCTGTGTTGACCCACACCATGCCTTTGGACTTGGCATTTGCTATATCGCTGGCGCTGGCAGCTGTGGTCGTTGACGGCGATGTCTTGCGGGCTGTCTTTGCCGACTCTGTTTTTGCGGGCTCCGACTTCGTCATCGGGGCTGGTGTTTCGGCGGTCTTGGCTGCCTCAGCCTGCCTGGCCGCCTTCGCCTCCTTCTTTGCGGCGCGCTTGCTTTTGGCAGTTTCCGCCGGTGCGGTTGTCGTCGCCGACGATGCCGACGATTTGGTTGCCTCGGTGGTCTTGGCCGCCTTCGCTTCCTTCTTTGCTTCCTTCTTTGCTGCCCGCTTCTGGGCGGCGGTCATCGGGGCTGCCTGCCCGCTCGTGGTTGACTGGGCGCCGGTCGGGGCGCTGGCCGCAAATCCAATGCCGCTAAAAAGCGCACATGCCAGGACTGGGGTCAAGGAATAGAACAGCAGTTTCTTGGGATTCATTATGGTTTCTCCTGATTCTCGTACGACCCGTCTAACATCCGCCACATGCAGATAGGCTGTCAAGGAAATTGTTGTGGGATAAAGTTCTCGGGGCTGTCCTAAAGCCTAGCTGCTTCGCTTAGTTATCTAGGACAGCCCATATTTTAAACTCGATCGGCAAGCAGACGGCTCGGACTCCCGCCAAGCCTGCTCCAGCAGCGCGCCTTACAATAGTGGTATGGAACCACTCGTCATTGCAGGAAGAGCGTTTCAGTCGCGGCTGATTGTCGGCACGGGGAAGTACAAGGACGGCGCGGAGACCCAGCGCGCCATTGAAGCCTCCGGCGCGGAGATGGTTACGGTTGCGGTGCGGCGGGTGAACCTGGACCGAAGCAAGGAGAGCCTGCTCGACTTTATCGACCCGCAGCGCTATTTTCTGCTGCCCAATACTGCGGGATGTTACACGGCGGAAGAAGCGATTCGCGCCGCCCGGCTAGGGCGCGAAGTGGGGCTATCGGACTGGGTAAAGATCGAGGTGATCGGGGACCAGCGGACTCTTTATCCGGATGTCCTGGCAACGGTCGAAGCCACTCGTGTCCTGGTGAAAGAGGGCTTTACTGTTTTGCCGTATACATCTGATGATATTGTGATTGCGAAACGGTTGATTGATGCTGGAGCGGCGGCGGTCATGCCTCTGGGTGCGCCGATTGGCAGCGGCCTTGGCATCCAGAACGCGACCAATCTGCGGATTTTGCGGGAGCTGATCACGGAGGTTCCGCTGATTGTCGATGCCGGCGTGGGAACAGCCTCGGACGCGGCCCTCGCGATGGAGCTGGGCGCGGATGCGGTGCTGATGAATTCCGGCATTGCGAATGCGGAGAATCCTGTTCTGATGGCGGAGGCGATGCAGCACGCGGTACTGGCGGGTCGCCAGGCATACTGCGCCGGCAGGATGCCGCGCAGGCTCTATGCAACCGCGTCTTCTCCGCTGGAAGGCGTTTCCCGCTAGCGATACATCACGCGGATGCGCAGATGTACTTTCAAGGCGAAAGGAAGACGATGCGGGTTTTCGGGATTGACTGCGGCACGGAATGGACCGGCTACGGGGTTGTCGAAACCGATCCGGCAGGTGACCTGCGGCCCGTCGCACATGGAGCCATCCATTTGCTGAAGCGGGATAGCCTGCCCCATCGCCTGACGGTTGTGTTTGCGCGGTTGAACGAGTTGATCGCGGAGCATGGGCCGGACGTGGTAGCGATCGAAGAGGTTTTTCATGCGGCGAATTCGAATACGGCGTTGAAACTGGGACAAGTGCGTGGAGTAGCTTTGCTGGCAGCGGCGACATCGAAATTGCCAATTGCGGAGTACGCACCGCTCACCGTCAAGTCCGCAGTGTGCGGCTACGGTCTGGCTGACAAGCAGCAAGTGCAGTTCATGGTGACTCGGCTGCTGCATCTGCCTGCGCCACCGGAAACAACGGATGCATCCGATGCGCTGGCGGTCGCCATCTGCCATATTCACCATGCACAAAGCGAGCTGGCGCAGGGACTTTCATCCCCCGCAAAAAAGCTTGCGAAGGCGCGGAACTAAAAGATTCAGGCCGTGTTCCAATTGAAGGATAAGCAGGAGTGTGCCATGCGGAAGTTTCGGAATGGAAGCATCCATCGGACGGGCAACGCGATGCATCGGACGAGTACAGCGGGACAGCGGACGTGGAAACATGCAGCCGGAATCATGACGCTGGTCGTCGCGGCCAGCTTGTTTGCTATTGCGCCCGTGTGCCGCGCACAGGCCGACGCGCCAGCGAATGACGCAGTTCCCGCAGCGCAGGCACCCAGCCAGACTGGGGAGCAAGCCTCGGATCAAGCCGCTTCTTCGGCTCAAGAAAATGCGCGGCCGGACAAGGTTCGCGTCGTGCGTTTGAGCGATGTTGAGGGCACGGTGCAGATTCTGCGTGGCGATCAGACGGAGTTTCCGCATGCCGTCATGAACATGCCGCTGAGCCAGGGCTCCCGCATCAATACCGGTGCGGATGGCCGGGCGGAGATTGAATTTGAGGATGGCAGCGTCGCGCGCATTACCCCCAACAGTTCGCTGAATATAAGCCAACTGGAAACAGCCGCGGATGGGACGCTTGAAACTACGGTGGAGCAGCTTTCCGGGCTGATCTACTACGAGCTGCGCAGCGACCCCAAGACGCCTTTCAAAGTGATTGTCGGAGCCCGCTCGGTGACGCCGACGGTCAACAGTACCTTTCGCATCAATTTCGGCGCCGAGTCACCCGATCTGGCTGTCATCGACGGAAAAGTGCAGGTGCAGGGCGCATCGGACAGCTACCTGGCTGAGATTCCGCAGGGCAAGACGATTCAGTTTCAGCCCTCCGGCAATGCGCAATACACGGTTGCCGATGGGATCACACCCAATGGATTCGACGAGTGGAACGATCAGCGGGATCAGGAAGCTGCGAAGCAAGCCCAGAACCAGACGCCTGCCCGGGTGCAACAGGGCGGCGGCAGCATGATGGACAGCGGCTTCGGATGGAGCGACCTGGATAACGCGGGCGGATGGTATCCGCTGCCCGGATACGGC
>JBEPVW010000036.1:0-23442 GCA_041690775.1 Acidobacteriota bacterium
TACGTGGCGCCGCCGAAAGGAGCGGGGTTGAAAGCCGTTTCCACATAGAAGCCTAAAGGTTGGCCACCTACTACGCTGCTGTTAGGAGCGAAGCTGTGGAGGGTGGTGTAGGGAACGTTCATCGCCAGCGTCTTCGTGACTCCCCCGGAGATGGCGGTAAGCGTGGCCGATTTTGACGTAGGAGTTTGTCCCCACAGACTGCCCAGCAAGGTGCCGGTCTCGGCCGAGGTCGCTCCCGCGGGTACCGTCACCGATGCCGGAGTGTAGAGGATGCTGGAATCGCTGCTGCTGAGCGAGACCACCACTCCGCCCGTCGGCGCTGCCGCCGTCAGATGAACCGTGGATCCCGATTGATACGGGCTATCCTGCGTGATCGAAGAGATGGCTACACTCGATGTGCCCGTCTCAGAGAAACTGGCCGGCGTGCCCACACCCGCGACACTGGCCGTCACCGTGAGGGATCCGGCAGCCGCGGGTTGCGCGGTTACCGAAGCCAGTCCACTGCTGTTGGTCACCGCTGTAGCCCCCGAGGGGAAGCTGACATTGGCGCCAGCAAAGGTCACCGTCGCTCCCGAAACCGGATGGCTGCTCGCATCCGTCACCAGCGCCACCAGCGGATTCGCAAAGTTCACCCCCACCGCCGCACTTTGCCCCGATCCAGATGACGCTGCGATATTCGCCGGGGCTCCTGCTGCGCCAGTTTCAGAGAAGGTGGCCGGTCCGTTCCCTCCGGAAACCGTCGCCGTCACGGTAAGTGCTCCCGTAGTGGTCGGTTGTGCCGTTACCTGTGCCACCCCGCTGCTGTTGGTCACCGCTGTGGACCCGGATGGGAAGCTGACTCCGCTTCCCGCAAAGGTCACCGTAGCTCCCGACACCGGGCTGCTGCCATTGGTCACCGAGACCACCAATGGGCTCGGAAAGTTTGTTCCCACCGGTGAGCTTTGACCGGAACCGGAACTCACCACAACATTCGTTCCCGATGCGGGTGTAACGGTGACTACCTGGTTCGGAGTCTTCGTTGAACCATTCACACTGATCGAGATGGTGACGTTTGTGCTGGTCGTCACTGTATTGGTCGTGAGATTGAAGCCGGTATAGAAATTCCCAGCCGGACCGGTGAACGTCTGGTTCGGAATCACCGAAGGAGTATCCGACGTAAAGGTTACCGGACCGCCCCCGGCGGGGAAGTCTCCAGCGATGGCTACCTGGAAGTTCACGGGCTGTCCGCCCACGACATCGCATCCAGGATCATAAACATTGCAGTAGAAGTGGTTCACGTGAGGCGCGTACACCGTCACCGGCAGCGTCTTGGTGACTCCGCCATAGATTGCCGAGATGGTGGCGGTTTTGGTTGGCGGCGTCTGTCCCCACAGGCTGCCTGTTTCCGAGCCGGTTTCAGCAGAAAGCTGTCCCGCTGGAATCGTGATCGACGACGGTACAGCAAGAATAGTGGGATCGGTCGTGGTGAGATCGACAACCACCGGCGAGCTGGAGGCGTTCGTCAGGTGAACCGTCGTTTCCGGATAGTAAGTGCCGTCAAGGGTAATCGACTGCAAAGCTACCGGCCCGGGTACGACCGTAACATTAGCGGTGAGGTGTGCACCATCGACATAGATATCGATCGGAATGACTGTCGTGGCAGAGGCACAGCAGGTCTGAAAGGTCGTCGTGATCGTTCCAGTTGTACTCGACGCCAGCGAGATGGGTGCTATTAAGGCTGTGTTTCCGGAAATGAATGAAGCATTGTTATATTGGCCCGCCGGCGGAGTAGGCAATCCCGTCAGGGTAATAGTTCCAGTGCCTGGCGTAGTGACAGACGTCGTATAGCTGAGACCCGGGCTTGGAGGAGTATCCACGCGAGGATAGCTGTATGCGCCTTCATCCATCGTCGAGCCTGACGGAGTAGGACGAGCTACATCGCCAATCGGTTGAACATATTCATACACAGCCAGCGCCTTGGGATCGGCGGTGCCGGTATTGTCTGTTGGAGGATATAGTCCGGCACCGATTGCGGCGGCTCCGGAGACCAGGTGGAAATTAAAGTGCGACCAGTCAACGAACAGTGCTGCCAGATTCGCTGGCGTGTTCGACTCTACAAGATTGTGAGAAGCCACCGCCGTTGCCTGGTTGACGGCTTCCGAAGCAGGTCCGACGAAGATATTGTTCTGCACAACTGCATTGACCGACAACACCGGGCCATTGCTTGGGGCCGAGCAGGTGCTGGCATTGGAGGCCTGGCAGGACACGACGACATATGCGGGAGTGTTGTTGGATTGATCCAGGACGACCGTATTGTTGGTGAAATGAAGGTCCTCAAGCGGCAGGCCGTATTCGGGATCTCCCGGAGTATTGTCCCCTACGTCCCGCCACAACATGAAACCACCGTTGGCGCCCGAGTTGGTTTTCGCGGCTTTGTAGATCAAATTGCCAACGACGTACGTGGTGCCACCGAGAGGGAAGTTCAACATGTAGCTCGTGGCTCCCACCTGATCGGTGATGAGGTTGTAAAGAACGTTGTTGATGGGCGCGCGGCTCTTCACCGTGTGACCGAGGTAGGCATCATGCGACCAGGAGTATTTCAGGTTGAAAACCTCCGTGCCGCCACTGTCGAACCCGATGTAAATATTGTGCGTATGGCCGTCACCGCCCACGCCGTTATAGGCCAGTTCGTCATGCAGAAACGTAATATATGGATTCGCAGAAAGATATGCGCCATCCGTAGCGGGATTCGGCACTCCATTGTTGGACGACCCGGGCCCGACATTCGCGGTAAGCACTCCATCCTGATTGTTGTGGATATAGCAATACTGGATGGTGATGTTGCCACCGGCCGGTGCGTTTGTGGTACCGCTGTCGACGCGGACGCCCGCTCCATTGTCGCCCTGCCCGGCAGGTGTCGCGGCATTGCGCAACTCCAGGTTGCTGATCACCGTGTTCGCGCCGTATGGATTGAATATCCCCTTCTGGATAGTCTCACCCGCGGCATCGAGAACGGCCCGCCCGTTGACTCCGACGATCGTCAGGTTATTCGTGAACCATACGCAATCTGACCTGTTGCCGTGCGTGGGATCTGCCGGCTCCTGATACGGGATGCCATTGTTGTAATCAATCTGGATGGTGTCGCCGGCAGCCGCTGCTTTGATTGCGGGGCACGGTGTGGGATACTGCCCGGTGGGGCCGACGGTGAGTGTATTGGCGCCACAGATGGACGCCCCGAACAAAAGGAACAGCGACAACATTACGGATTTCATGGGCTCTCCTAAGAACACAGCAAACAGTTATGGAGTCAAAAATCGCGCCTGGAGCCAGATTCCAACCTGACGCACTTACAAGGGCTTTTTCTATTTATCAGCCGCGCCGCCCGGATCGATGCCGGACAGCAAGTGGTGTACCGCTCGTCACATTGCGCTACGATCACACATCACGAATCGCCTACAGACGAGGCCGATAGCTAGCTATTAAGCGCCGCACGAAATAGGCTGTCAACGTAATTTCGCACAATGAAAATCCAAGGGCAAATAACCCCAATTTAGTAACTGAATAAATATCAGTTTGGTTACCAATGCATCAAAATTGTTGCTCTGCCTGCGCATACGATGAAGGCCGCAAGTATCGATTCCATTTTTTGCGGATGCTACACTCATAAGTTTTTATGAGATTTCGATTCAGACTAGAGGTGAATTATGGCGACAATTCTCAATCAGGCTCCGGGCGCTGCGAGCACGAAGTATTTGACGGAAGATGAGCAGCTCTTCCGCGACACCGTTCGCCAGTTCGCACGCGAGACCATCACGCCGCTTGTGCGGGAGATGGACGAGCACCAGAAGATGGAACCGTCCCTGATTTCTCAACTCTTCGAACTTGGCTTGATGGGCATTGAAATTCCCGAAGCCTACGGAGGTTCGAACGGAACTTTCTTTGAGGCGATTCTCGCGGTCGAAGAGATTTCCGCGGTCGATCCTTCGGTCGGCGTGCTGGTGGATGTGCAGAACACTCTGGTGATCAACGCCCTCCTGCGCTGGGCGACGGAGGAGCAGAAGCAGCGCTATCTGCCGCGCCTCGCCAAAGATTGGGTGGGCGCTTACGCGCTCAGCGAAGCTGCCTCAGGGTCCGACGCATTTGCCCTGCAGGCACGCGCGGAAAAGAAAGACGGCCACTACGTACTGAATGGGCAGAAGCTCTGGATCACCAACGCGAAAGAGGCAGAATTATTTATCGTGTTTGCCACGACAGACCCCGCGGCGGGCTACAAGGGCATCCACGCATTTCTGGTGGAGAAGAGCTCACCCGGTTTTGTTCTCGGAAAGAAGGAAGACAAGCTCGGCATTCGCGCCTCCAGCACCTGCGAGATCGTGCTGGAAGACTGCAAAGTGCCGGCGGAAAACCTGCTGGGCGAGCCGGGAAAGGGTTACAAGATCGCCATTGAGACATTGAATGAAGGCCGCATCGGAATTGGCGCGCAGATGCTGGGGCTGGCGCAAGGTGCATGGAACCACGCGGCTCGTTATGCAAAGGAGCGCAAACAGTTCGGCAAACCCATTGCAGACTTCCAGGCGGTGCAGTTTCAACTGGCGGAACTGGCGGTTGATATCGAAGCAGCGCGCCTTATGGTTTACAACTCTGCCCGGCTGAAAGATGCCAAGCTGGACTTTGTGAAGGAAGCGGCGATGACAAAATACTTCACGTCGCAGGTCGCCGAACGCGTCGCCAGCCAGGCCGTGGAAGTTTTCGGGGGCTACGGGTTTGTGAAGGACTATCCGGTGGAAAAATTCTTTCGCGACTCGAAGATTGGAAAAATCTACGAAGGCACATCGAACATGCAGCTGGCGACCATAGCGAAGATGGTGATCTAAGTTCGTTGGCGGTTAGCGAAGCCCTCATATCGGGATGCCCCAGGGTCTCGCTTTTGAGACCTGGGATTGTCTCACTCCGGTCGGGACAACAATCTTTCGGCTATTACCAGATTGTCCTGGGGTAATGCTGTGCAATTTCTTCATCCGCGGAAACCAGAAACGCGAGACCGTTTGTCTTCGCCTGTGCAACGATCATTCGGTCGAAAGGGTCGCGGGTCCATTTCTCATCGATCGCCGCGTCCGCAACCAATGCGAAAGGCAGCTCGCAGACGCGAACGCCGATTTCATGCTCGACCTTTTTCAGAATATCTCGTCCCGACAGCTTGATCCGGGTGATCTCATACAGAAATTCCAGTTCAATGAGCACGACAGGGGAGATCAACAGGACTGCCTGCTCCAGAATCTTTCGGGTCTGGGACCGGATGCGCGGCAGATTGCCTTGCGACAACCGGACAACGACATTCGTATCCAGGTAAGCGATCACAGATCGGCCCAGTCTTTTTCCCAGGCGTGAGTCATTTCTGCCAGCAAGCACGGATCATTCAGTTTCGTGAATTTGGGATTGATGACTTCCAGCGGTGTAATCCGACTTAGGCGGTTGCCGGGCATATTTTCGGGAGCGATCTTAAACCGCCGCCCTTTATGGGTCACCCAAACCTCGTTACCGTCCAGGGCAAGGTTTACCAAATCAAAAATATTCCGCCGAAATTGAGTGATCGATACTTCCATAGACAAATAATAGCACAGCGTACATTATAAAGTGTACGCTGTGTACGTCTGCTCTAGAGCTTGTCGCCGCCGTCTTCTGGAAATGGCTTCGCCTTCATGCTGCCGTCCTTTTGCTTTAACAGCATCTGCACCTTGCCTTCGGCGGTTTCGAGATCCATCTTGCAGCCGTCGGAAAGTTTGACACCCTCCTCAAACAGCTGGATGGACTCCTCCAGCGGCAGATCGCCCCGTTCCAGTTTGCCGACAATCAATTCCAATTTCTTCAGGGATTCCTCAAAGCTTGCCAAGGTTGACTCCTAAATCCGCTGTCGGCTTCGCGACCACTGCTTCCGTTTCCCCGGCCGTGGGAGCGTCATCGGATGCAGTTCCCAACACGCTCTCCATCACTGCAAGCGCCGCCGGGTAACGGCCAGAAGGAGCGCTGACCTGCACGCCCTGCACCATGCCGCGCGCCTGCGTCAACATTTCCTGCGCGATGCGCACGCCTTCGGCACGGGCCAGCTCCGGCGTGTCGGCACGCTGCATCCGCAGCAAAATTTCGTCCGGCACAAAAACGCGAAGATCGTTGCGCATAAATTCCGCGTTGCGCAGGCTGACAAGCGGCCAGATTCCCGCGATCACTGGGATATGAAATTGCTCCACTCGCTTCAGAAACGCTTCCAGCAATCGCAGATCGAACACCGGTTGAGTAATGGCATATTCCGCGCCCGCTTCCACTTTATAGGCGAAGCGGCGGACTTCATTATCCATGTCGGGTACGCCGGGATTCGCGGCAACTCCCACAGCGAATCCTGTGGATGCGCCGATCGAATTGCCGCCGATGTCGAGACCATGATTCAAATTCCGCACAATGTTTACCAGGCCGATCGCATCCACATCGAACACCGCCGTCGCGTCCGGATAGTTGCCGAGCTTCGGCGGATCGCCGGTCAGGCACAGAATATTCTTGAGGCCCAGAGACGCCGCGCCCAGCAGGTCGGACTGAATACTGAGCACGTTGCGGTCGCGGCAAGTGTAGTGGAGAATCGTCTCGCTTCCAACCTGCTGCTGGATTTGCAGGCACAGGCTCAACGCGCTCATGCGGGCCGAAGCGCGCGGGGAGTCGGGCACGTTGATCGCTTTGACGCCGTGCTGCGCCAGCATGGCCGCGGCGTCCAGTTCCTTCTGGCAACTGATGCCGCGCGGAGGAACAATCTCTACCATGGCGACGAATTTTCCCGCGGCAAGATCGGCGCCGAGTTGCGAGCGCTCCGGCAGCGGCGGAGGCACAACGGAGTTCTGCACGCTGGCCGTCGTCGTCGTGACCGCCGTGCTTTTGCGGGCGTCGAGCGCGCGAAGCGTGGAACGCATGGCGCGGATATGATTCGGCGTGGTCCCGCAGCAGCCGCCGATGAACTGCACTCCCACCGCCGCGAATTTTCGCACAAAGCTGGCCATGTATTCCGGCGAGCACAGATAGATGTTCCGGCCATCGACGGCGCGGGGCATCCCGGCGTTCGGCATCGCGGCCAGCGGTAGCGTTGTGGCTGCCCGCATCCGCTCAATCGCACTGAGAATGGTGGCTGGCCCGGCGCTGCAATTGCAGCCGATCGCATCCGCCCCCCACTCCGTCAATTTTGACGCCGCTGTTTCCGGCGAGGAGCCATCGAGCGTGTTGCCCTCTTCATCGATCGTCATCATGGCGATCACAGGCAACTGCGGCGCTGCCTCCCTTGCCGCCAGGATTGCCTGATGGACCTCGCTGAGAGACGTCATGGTTTCCACCACCAGCAGATCGACGCCGCCCTCGGCGAGTGCGCGGATTTGCTCGGCAAATGCGGAACGGGCCTCTTCGAACGCGACTTTGCCTAACGGTTCGATCTGCACGCCGATGGGTCCAACCGCGCCCGCGACATAGGCCTGCGTTGCCTGCTTGTCCCGTGCCTGATCGACGGCCTGTCGCGCCAGCTGGGCGCCGGCGACATTGATCGCGTGCACCTTGTCCTGCAATCCGTGGCGTTGCAGCCGGTAGCGATTGCCACCGAACGTATTGGTTTCCAGCACTTCTGCGCCCGCCTGCAGATATTCCTCATGGACGGCTCGAATCAGGTCGGGTTGAGACAGATTCAATTCGTCATAACAGCGATGAATGAACACACCCCGGCCGTAGAGCATGGTGCCCATGGCGCCATCGCAAAGAACGCTGCGTGTTGAGAATAGTTCGGTTAGATTCGGCATAAAGAAGATTTCAGCAAAAAAGTTTGGCCAGATTCAGCCTGATAAAACTTCGGTCAGACACAGCCCAATAAGCCTTATATTCAGCTATCGTAACGGTCGCCGCGCGGAAGCGCCACAGTAAGCCGTTTGGTATACACTATCGTTTCACACAAGAACGTCGAAAGTGCCGGGAACTGGAGCATTGAGCTTTGATGAGTCGTAGTCTTTTTGTCCGAGTGACCCTGGCGGGTCTGACTGCCGCGGGCGTCTTCTCGATCATAGGTTGCCTGGGCCAGAGATCATTTTTCGCCGGCCGTCCCCTTCCTCCCAGCCACATGCTGCAACGGGTTCTTGTGGCGATTCAAAATCCTTCGCCCATCACCGCCGGGGCGCTGCAGATAGTCAATGCTCGTTACGATCAACGGAATAGCCTGGACGGCACCGTCCCCGCGTTTATCGTAAGCGGCTACAAGGGCAACCTTCCGAACTTTATTCTGAATTACCCCGAGCAATCGCAGGGATACGTCTACAACAGCGGCGACGCGACGATATCTCCAGTGGACTATGGCAAGGAGCAGGCTACCGGCTCGATCAGCAATCTGCCGGGCTTCTCCAGCGGCGTCTTCGTCACCCAGGACGGGCGCTACATTTTCGCCGCCAATCAGGCCGCGCAATATGTAACCGTCGTCGATAGAGTCGTTCCTGCCCAGGTCAGCTTGAACCTTCCCAACGTCTACAAAATTGCCGTGAATCCCAGCGGTACTGTTGCTCTCGCGTTCGTTCAGAACAGCAATTACGCCTATCGCATCATCCATCTGCAGCAGCCCAGCGGAACGGTGATGGCGCCGCCCGTGTTTCACCCGACTCTCGGTCCCTGGCCGGCTGCCGTCAGTCCGGTCGATTGCCAGCCGGTCAATTTGCCCATTTACTGCGTCGTTCCTGTGCTGGACCAGAACGACAATCCGATTGCGTTCAGTCGTCCGTTTAACACGATTTTTTCTCCCGATGGCACCACCGGCTGGCTGCTGAACTGCGGACCGGAGTGCGGGAACAGCGGCGTCGATCCGGTGATCGGCCAGGCTGCCGCGAGCGTCAGCTTTTTGAACCTCGGGCCTCTGAACATCTATAACTTTCCGGGTAGCACCTATCCCGCCCCGCCGCAGGTTCCAGCGCCCCCAACCGAACAGCGCAGAGTGGCCGTGCCGGGAGGGGCCACGATGGCCGTCTATGGAAACGGAACGCTATATGTCTCTGGTCAGCAGCAACAGATCAGTGGACTCGCCTCCGGGCTTTTTGGCGGATTTCTTTCGACCATTGACCTGGCCAGCAACCAGGTGACCGGAAAATATCAAATTTCAGATGGCCTGCATACCAAGATGCTGCTGGCCGACGACAATACTTTGTGGATTGGCTCACAGCAGTGCCAAACGGGTGTGCTGACGGCCGAAAAAAATCCGGCGAATGGCTGTCTGACGATGTTCAACACCAGCACCAACGCTGTGCTGCTTGAACCCCCCCCGCTTCCAGCAGGGTCTGGCGACCTGACCGGCCTGTGCGCCATTATTCAATGGCACAAGGTGTATACCGCTTATGGCGGCCAGATTCATATCTACGCCACAACCAATACCGGGATCACGAGCAACGGCGGTCCTTTAGCGCCTGGCTACAAGGCTGGCGACGAAATCAGCAACTTCCACGTTGCGGTGCAGGGTACCGCCTACGACGTCGCGTATATGGACGCGCCTTCCAACGCGGCGAACTAGGCCGGAGTCCTTGCGTCGAACAGCGTTCTATTGATCCGGCTCGAAAGATTGCATCGGGTAGATTTGCTGTCGCAGTAACTGGCGGCTTGCTCCACCGGCCCACCTTCATCCTCATGGAAATTCCATGATTCAACCTGTCGACATTCTCGCAATTGCGGCGCACCGTGACGACGTCGAGCAGACCTGTGGTGGAACCCTGCTTCACTCCGCTGCACTCGGCCTGCGCACCGCCATCCTCGACTTAACTCAGGGCGAAGCCGGAACGAGAGGCTCTGCTCAGGAACGCGCCGCGGAAGCCGAAGAAGCTGCCCGCATTTTGGGAGTCGGCTGGCGGCAGGCACTCGACCTTCCCGATGGTCGCGCCGAAAATACCTGGGAGAATCGCCTGAAAATTGCGCGTGTCCTGCGCGAACTACAGCCGCGTGTCGTAATCCTGCCGTATTGGCAGGCCCGGCATCCAGACCACTCGACAGCAGCGACGCTCGGGTATGAAGCTTGTTTCGTCGCAGGACTCTCGAAGGTAGACGCAGATGCGGGCGCGCCGCACCGGCCGTTCAAAATCATCTATGCGAGCCTCTATGCGGATGTGCGGCCCAGTTTTGTCGTAGATATTACCAGCCACGTCGAGCAACGATTTCAATCGCTGATGGCTTATCGCTCGCAATATCACGACCAGCCCTCCGGCAGCCAGATTTTTGTTCCTCGAGAAGAAATCCGGGAGCGCACACTGGCTCTCGCGCGGTTCTACGGAATGCTGGGTGGCGTTCGCTACGCCGAGCCGTTCGTACAAAAGGAAGTCGGCCTGGTCGAAGACCTGACGCTGATTCCAGTCCAGTCCATCTAGAGAACTGTAGCGGTGAAGTCATTACCGGGTGCCCCACGTCTCGCTTTTGAGACTTGGGTTCGCAGCTTTCCAGCGCTAACGTTTTCCTGCGACAGTCACCAGCTTCGATGAGCGTGCCCGATTGGGATCCAGCGATCATTCGCCTTTCGGTATCGGCTTAGCTGGGTGAAGATTCGCCACCCACAGGTTCTTGCCGTTGGCGTCCAGCGTAATTGTAAGAGTTCCTTGCTGACCTTCCGCGGCATAGGGGCCGACGCCGGAACGGGCCTTTTGCGCGCTATCGGAAAACTGGACCTTCATGCGCCCGGCATCCCGTAACTGGAAGCGATAATGAAACGCCTGCCCCGGCGCCAGGCTGGGAATTCCGAAGCTGGCGCTTGGATAATCGACCTCAATATTGTGCAGCTCGGTGTTGCCGGAGTTCAGCACAGTCGTCTGCACGTAAGGAGAACGGCAACCCGCGATCAGCAGCAGCGATACGGCTGCGGCGAGCGGAAAAAAGCGGCGTGATCGACAGGTAGCTGCGGCCATAGCTCCAGTGTAGATGTTCGAAAAGATATTGTTTCAGTGGATGGACAGCCGCCGCAGGTAGTTATTCGATCCGGCCATAAGCAATGAAGCGGGTGGGATGCGATAAGCTCATTCCAAAAGGGCGGGATCGATAAATAAAACGCAATCTCTCAATCCGGCTTGTCGGTAATGCCCGGTTTCCGGATCAGCTTCACTATCTCCGGCAGACGGCTGTAAGCTGCGACGCAGCGCAGCCATAAGCGATTGTCGATCCCAGGCGAACCGCTCATCACCTTGCCGGGTGGAACATCGTGCGAAACGGCGCTCTGTGCGGTTAGAATTGCGCCGTCGCCGATGGAGCAATGTCCGGCGACCGCGGCTTGCCCCGCCAGGATGACATTGCGTCCCAGGTGGGATGAACCGGCCAGCCCGACTTGCGCGCAGAGCAGCGTGTTCTCTCCTACGGTCGAGCCGTGGCCCACCTGGACAAGGTTGTCGATCTTCGCGCCCTGCGCGATGCGCGTCTCGCCCACGCTGGCGCGGTCGATACAAGCGTTGGCCTGCACTTCAACTTTGTCTTCAAGGACCGCCGGGCCGGACTGCGGAATCTTATGCCAACGCCCCTCGCCGTCTTTGGCGAAGCCGAAGCCGTCCGCGCCGACGATGGCCCCATTCTGCAAAATCACATCGTCACCGAGCTGGCAGCCTTCGCGGACCACGGCGTGGGCGTGCGCGAAGAAATTACTTCCGATGCGCACGTCGGGGTAAATCACCACATGCGGCAGCAGGACGGCGTTGTCGCCAATTTCAACATCCCGCTCGATGACGACATACGCGCCCACATGGCAGTCGCGGCCAAGTTTTGCAGTCGGATCGATGACGGCGGTTGGATGGATTCCAACAGCGTACTCCGGAGGCTGATAAAAAATTTCAATGGCGTGAGCGAAGGCCAGATATGGGTTCGACGTCCGCAAAGTGGCGGCGGAGATGGCAGGGAAGTCCTCGGTCACCAGGACCGCTCCAGCCTGGGTGGTGCGCGCGAGAGCGGAGTACTTTGGATTGGCGACGAAAGTGATGTGGCTTGCGCCGGCTTCTTCAATTCCGGCCACGCCAGTTATTTCCGTTTCCGGGCTGCCATCCAGACGCGCGTTCAACAAACGTGCCAATTCCGCCAGTTGCATGGGCTGATTGTAACTAAAGCGGAGAGAACTAACCTTCATCCTCAGCCGCGGCAGGTTGATGTGCACGGGCGGCGGCGATGATCTTTTCCTGCGCCTGCGGCAGAACGAAATCGTAATGGTCCATTTCCATGTGGAAGCTGCCCTGGCCCTGCGTCATCGCAATCAGGTCCGCTCCATAGGTAAGCATCTCCGCCATGGGCGCTTCGGCTTGTATCGTCGTTTGCCCGGCGGAGCTGGGCTCCATGCCAAGCACGCGCCCATGTCGCCCGGGCAGGTCGCCCATCACGGCCCCGGCAAATGCATCTGGCGTTTGAATGCTGACCCGCATGATCGGCTCCAGCAGCGCCGGGCGGGCGCGCTCCATGCAATCGCGGAAGGCCAGTCGGCCCGCGATGCGGAAACTGATTTCGTTCGAGTCCACCTCATGGAAGGATCCGTCGTATACCGTCACGCGGAAATCGACCATGGGATGACCAGCCAGGTGTCCACGATCGGCGGCCTCGCGGATGCCTTTCTCAATCGCGGGAACATAGTTGCGCGGAATCGCCCCGCCGAAAATTTCGTTGACAAACTCAAAACCAGCGCCGCGCCCGAGCGGTTCGATGCGGATCTTGCAGTCGCCAAACTGTCCGTGGCCGCCGGATTGTTTCTTGTGCCGCCCGTGGCCATCCGCGCGCGCCCGGATGGTTTCACGATACGGAATCTTCGGTGCCTTCAACGTGACTTCCGTGTGATAGCGGCGGCGCAATTTCGACACCACGATTTCAATATGCTGCTGGCCCGTTCCGGCGATGAGAAACTCCTGCGTCTGCGGATCGCGGTAGAACCGGACCAGCGTATCTTCCTCCATAATGCGGTGGAGCGCGTTCGCCAGCTTGTCTTCATCGGCGCGCGTCTTCGGCTCAATTGCGAATGCAATGGCCGGCTCCGGTTGCTTGGCGGGCTCATATAAAACCGCGTGGCTGGCATCTCCAAGCGTGTCGCCGGTGTGCGTGTCCTTCAGCTTGGCCACTGCCCCCAGATCGCCCGCATGAAGCTCGGCTACAGGTACGGGATGTTTCCCCTGCATGATCGATAGGTGGGTCAGCTTCTCCTGCGTGCGCTGCTTGTAGTTCATGACCGCGTCATTGTTGTGCGCGCAACCGGCGAAAACCTTGAAGAAAGAGATTTGTCCCGTAAATGGATCGGAGATGGTTTTGAAAACAAACAGCGACAATGGTTCGTTGTCGGCGACAGGACGGTTCACCATTTCCACCGGCCACGCTCCGGAGCCGTCTGCCCCCGGGGCGCCATTGCCACGCCCGCCGTTCGTGGACAGCGTCGCCACCGCCGCCACCGGTTCGCGTTCACTGGGCGCGGGCGCATAGACACGAAAGAAATCGAGCAGCCGATCGATACCTATACTGCCCGGCCGACTGTGTGTAACTCCGCAAGCGAATAGAACCGGAAAGATGCGGTCTTCGCGGATGGCCTCATGCAGCGCGGCAATCAGATGCTCTTCCGGCAGCGTCCCCTCGTTGAAGAACTCTTCCAGCAGGTCATCCTTTCCCTCCGCCACCAGCTCCACTAGTTCTTCATGCGCGGCTTTCGCCTGCCCCGCAAGCTCTTCTGGGATTGGAATGGGCCGCCCGCGACCGTTTGAGTTCGGGCTGTATTCGAAAGCCTGCATGGTGACAAGATCGATCACGCCATGGAAGCTCTCTCCTGCTCCGATGGGCAACGAGACCGGCGTAACCTGGCGTCCGAATGCAGCGCGCAAAGTTTCAATCGCCGCCAACGGTGCCGCGTTGTTCCGATCCACGCGATTGACGACAAAAACGCGTGGCAGATTGAACTCCTCCGCGTAGCTCCATACCCGCTGCGTCATCGGCTGCACCGCATCGACCGCATCGACGACTATCACCGCCGCTTCGACCGGCAGCATGGCGGCGCGCGCCTCGTGGATGAACATGTTGAATCCCGGCGTATCGACCAGGTTGATCTTGACTCCGTTCCACTCGCAAAATGCGACGGCGTTCGCAATGGTGACGCGCCGCGCAATTTCTTCTTCGTCGTAGGCGGTGACGGCAGTCCCGTCCTCAACCGCGCCCATGGCCGGGACCGCACCCGCGGTCGCCAGCAACGCTTCCACCAGCGTAGTTTTTCCGCAGTGGGAATGGCCGACAACGGCCAGGTTGCGAATATCTTTGCCCAGATAGACCTTCATTCTGGACCTCCATGGAATTCAGTTTCGCGAAGTTGGCTGATTGCGCGGAGCGGGACAGGGAAGACGCCAGGCCGTTGATGGCAACGGCAGAAAGGAGGTCCGCATCTGTTGCTGCGATCCATGATCGTGATCGAGGGCGCGTCTCCCAGCAACGCCGCAACGGCTTAAATTTGACGCGGCGAAGAGGCAGCGGTCCCCCAAGGCCACGGAGTCTAGCATGTAGCTGCAAGCGCGGCAAGCCGCCGAATGCATTGAGTATCTGCTTGGGTGTCGCGGGACCTAATTGATTCGGGTTGACTGTGGCAGCAGCAGCACAAACTCACACTGCGCTGTATCGGCGAAACAGGAAAAAACGCCGCGCCGCGCAATTTTTTCCGGCCCGCTGTCCGGAAACACTTCGCGATAATCCGCTTTCCTGAGAATGCCGGTCGCACTCCGCAAGCTTTCCACGCCCTTGATGAACCGCACGTCTTCGATGCCCCTCGGCCCGATCAGCAGCCAGAACTCCGCGAACGCAAACCTCTTCGGCACGCCGGGCATGGGCAACGTACGCAGCTTTACTAAATCCGCCGCGCTGGCATCCTGGTGCAGATCTGCTGGTTTGTGGGTTGCGACTTCGCTTTGCTTCAGCGCGTCCAGTCGCTCTTGCGTGCTGGCGGTGTCTTCCAGTCCGCCCGCGGCCAGCGCGAGCCGGTACATGGCTGCGGCCTGCGTGGGCCGGCTTTGCTTCTCATACACCTGGCCCAGATGATCTGCTTCCGACCCGCGCTGGTTGAGAGTCCACGCGGCTTGTACATACTTCTCTGCCTCGGCATCTCGGCCCTGCCGGAAGGCGAGCCAGCCAATGGTGTCCCAAGTGTCGGCGATATTGCTTACGTGGATCAGATCGTCGTTCGTCAGCGCCGCCAGAGTGATTTTTCCGGACGCGGTCTCCATCTGATCGAGGGCTTTCTGCGCGTACCGTTGGGCTTCGGTGAGATCGGCGTTCTGCACTGCGAGATCATAGGCTGCATTGTTGATGGTGATTGGCTTTTGCGCGGTACGCATCACTTTTTCGAGATCGGCGATGCCGGCCTCCTGCTGACGTGCCTTCAGTTCGGCCTCTCCCAGCAGGGTTCGCGTTTCCGGAGTTCCGTCGTTGCTGTCCGCGGCTTTTTTTATGAATATCACCGCTTCGGCGTATTGCTTCCGGTGCATCAATTCCATGCCGAGCATCATGTTTGCTTGCGTGTTGTCGGGATGATTCGCGACCTCCTTGTAAAGCGAGTTGATCGCTGCCTGCGGCTTGTTCTGCAAAGTATCCAGCATTGAGTACATTCGCCACAGGTCCCATTGGGTTGGATTCAGCTTCTGTGCTTGTTGCAGTGCGTTTTCTACGTCATTGATTTTGTGCTTACCCAGCCCCTGATAAGCCTGCTGCAACAACTCGTATGCTTTCGGATTGTCGGAGATTCCGATCGCCGGGGTGTTGGCCGACGAAGTGGCCAGCTGTACCATCAGGTTTTCTCTGGCCAGCACAGCCTTTTCGAACTTGAGATAGTCGTCCCATCTCGCAGCGGGCAGCTTCGACGTCTTCACCTTGTAAAAGCGTTCCGCGATGAGCGCGCCATCTTTCACGGAAGAGGTCTCCCGGTATTCCGCAAAATCTGTCTGCAGTTCCTTGTCCGCTACAAGCGTGGCGGTATCTCCCTTGGGAAGCTCCACCGTGGCCCGGTCATCGTGCTCGCCGAGCGCGCCCAATGGAATCCAGTCCTCAGGCTGCTTGCTGGTTTCACCCAGCAGGAAAGGGATTGGCAACAGCGGCGGCGAAATCTGCTTGCCATCGCTTCCCCCATAGTCCTTCCGCACATAGTCGTACTGCATGTCGAATGGTTTTGAGGTGTCGTCGGGATTGTCCGCCTGTAGATTCGACACATCCCCCGCGTAACCGAACATGTAACTGACATTCTGTCCCAGCTTGGTCCAGCCTCCCTGCGGAGTGGCATGGAAGGCCGCGCGCAACAGAAGCTCCAAATCTCCGCGCGCTTTCAGATCGGCATGACCGGTCAGGACGGCCTTGTTATCCAGCGTGGCCTTCATGGAGAAGGTATCGGCCTCCGGAAATGGCGGGTCTGCGGGAGTTTTCTTCAACTCCGGCGCGCCCGCGGCTGGAATGACGAGCGCCTGCTTGTCGCGCAGCGGCGACATTAACATACCAAACGGTGCAACTTCTTCCGTGGTGTCCAGCCAGACAAGATTCTTACCCTGCGGCAGCACGGAGATCATGTGGTCGAATTGCACTGGTGAAGGCACATCGGGGTCTAACTTGGTGCTGCTGCCCATCAGCGCCGGCCAGACTTGATATCCGGCGGCCTGCATCAGCGCGGCGAATAGCGTGTGCTTGTCCTTGCAGTCGCCAAATTTATTCTGGAGCACGGTATCCGCGGTGTGAGGTTGCAATCGGCCAATGCCAAAGGATAGGCCAATATAGCGAAATTGTGTCGAGACGTAGGCGTAGATGGCCCGTTGTTTGGCGTCATCTGTTGTCAGCCCCTGGACGATCTGCTGCTCCTGCTTTTGAATGGCGGGAGTGACCACCACACGGTCCGCCTGCAGAGTTCGATACCATTCGCCGAGTTGCTGCCAGCTTTGAAACGTCGTGAGCTGGATGGAGGGTTTGCTGTCGGCTGCGGCTTTTTTGGTGGCGTCTTTTGTGGAATCCAACTCCGCATCATGCAGGTGCGAGCTCCTCCATTCATAGACGATTTCACCGCCATCCTGGTGCACAGTCGGCTGCACGCTGGCGCTGACCACCTTGACGTACTTCTTCTTTGGAACACGGATTTCGACGCGTTCGTCAAGAACGATTCCTTGCGTGATGAAGTTCGCAGCCAGCCAGAACTGGTTTGGGGTCTCCGCATGGTTTTCGATCAGGCGGAATTGGTATTCCAGCGTATCTCCCGGATTTAGATCCGTAACCGGGATCTGCTTTATATGCACATCGCTATACATCGGGGCCTGCACGGTGATTCCGGCGGGCACGTCCTGGATATTCGTTGCCGGTGTCGCAACTACGGTACCGTCTGGCTTGCGAACCCGGAGATAAGAAATCTCCACCTTCTGATTTGCCGCTTCATAGGGGATGGACAGGTTGCCGAACTGCTGAATGCCTGCCTGCGATTGCACCCGGACGGCCGCTGTGACCGTCGCGTCCCATGTTCCGTCCGAGCGGTAATTGTAATTGGAATCGAACTTTTGAATGACGAATGCTTCTTTGCTGCAATCCGGCGGCTGCGATCGAGGCGCGGCGGAAGCAACTGCATTCTTTGGGGCAGCGACGGCCGCTTTTCCTCCGGGAACCAGCTGCGGTGCCAACCCAAAAGATAGAGTGGTGGCGCCGATCCACATCCCACAGATGCCAAGGCATAAAATACTTTTGCTAAAAAGAGTCATTGTTGAATTCCAGATTTGCTGCTATTTCCCTGTTTCTAATTGTTTGAGGTAATCGTCATTCTTCCCATCGCTCAAGGTGGCGAGCATTTTGAGATTGCGCCCTGCACCGAAGGGAAACCGCTATTTTGGGGGCTCTCGCGTATCATAGACAGATTTCTTTGGATGCCCAAGCTCTTTTTCGCTGGATAAGGAAAAGATGCAAGCAAGGTATTGCCATCGCGAACGCATGGAAAAAGAGAATGTGCCGCATTGGGAAAAATCAGAACGCCAACGGCCGCGTTCCTCGCCAGTCATTGCACGAGGAAGAAAATGCGAGATACTTGAAGGTGAGACAAAAAGATTTATGACAGAAACACTGAAAGATCGCTATGCGTTTGGGAACCTTGAAAGCAGCGCGCTGAACCAGCGAAAGGTGCGCGAAGTCAATTTTGGCTATGACCAGAATGAAGGGGTCATTCTGACTTCCCTCGACACAGCCTTGAACTGGGTGAGAAAGAGCTCCATCTGGCCGATGACCTTCGGCCTGGCCTGCTGCGCCATCGAGATGATGTCGATGGGAGCGTCGCGTTTCGATGTGGCCCGCTTTGGCGCGGAGGTCTTCCGGCCCTCGCCGCGTCAGTCCGATCTGATGGTGATTGCCGGGCGCGTATCGGTCAAGATGGCCCCGGTAATTCGGCGGCTTTATGACCAGATGCCAGAGCCGAAATGGGTCATTTCGATGGGAGCTTGTGCGACCTCCGGTGGGGTCTTCAATAATTACGCCCTGGTGCAGGGAGTGAACCAGATAATTCCGGTGGATGTCTATGTGCCCGGCTGTCCACCCCGGCCGGAGCAGTTGATCTATGCGCTGACGTTGCTCCAGGAGAAGATCCTGCGGGAACGCGGCACAGTCAAAAAGGTGCTGAACCTTGCCTGATTTCGGAGTTATCGACCCGATTCGGGAGTTATCGAATAGATACTTCCTAAACTTCCGGTACTATGGTTCTTTTTAATTGTTGGCGTTAGAGTATCTCTTAGGGTACCTTTGCATTAGGCCCGGGGATAACCTTTCGGGCGCTCTTGTGCTCTAATTTACGAATAGCTCGTACGGTTGGACGCGTCGAACACCCCAAAACGTGATGGGTGCGAAGGCTTTTCGCCTGGCACTCTGGTACATGGCAAAGCATTCAAAAAGAATTTACATTAAAAGTTTGTTTATAAATGTTGTGGAGGATACAGGGATGGAATATTCGAAATTACGCTCAAAAAGCCGCTTAATTGCAGCTATATGCGTATTGGGGCTTGGAACGACTCTGATGGCGCAGCAGGCATCGAGTTCGTCTACAGATGCGCCAAATGCGCCGACCCCAGCTGCACAGAACACCGCGGCGAAACCAGCGGCAGGCGTCAACCCATCGCGCATAGACATTTTTCTGGGCTACTCGTACCTGTCGCCCCACGGCAACATCCAGGGACAGCGGTATAGAGATGTGAACATCGGCGCGATCGGCAGCGGCGCCTACTATTTCAACAAGTATATGGGCGGCGAAGTTACCGTGGCCTCCCATCCGGATGGTCCTGGCGACGGCTTTACCACGTTCAGCGCCGGCCCGATTGTGCGTTTCCCGATGGCCGACATGACCCCGTTTCTGCATGCAGCAGTCGGAGGCGTCCGCATGGGCGGCCCCAACTACGACGGTATCGAGGCGGATGGAGTAACACCCATCCACATGGTGAACCCCTATCGCTGGGGTACGGTTCTGACCGCCGGCGGCGGTATGGACTACAACCTGCCATTTTTGAACCATCGTCTTGGCCTGCGCCTTTTCCAGGTCGATTACCAGTACATGCACACCTCCTTTGGACCACCCGCGGCGCTTCCTCTGGATGGCTCCACGAACATCGAAGGTGGCCGCGCCAACATCAACGCTGTGCAGCTTAGCAGCGGACTTCTCTTCCACATGGGCAGCATCATTCCGCCGCCTCCAGTCGCGTACACCTGCTCTGTCAGTCCTGCGGAAGCCTATCCCGGCGATCCCGTTACGGTCACCGGCAATGCGCAGAACCTGAACCCCAAGAAGACACCGACCTATAGCTGGACGGCCACCAACGGTGCCACGGTCAGCGGTACTTCTTCGACCGGAAACATCGATACGGCCAGCCTGAACCCTGGCACCTACACAGTAACCGGCCACGTTACAGAAGGCCCCAAGGCGGGACAGTCTGCGGACTGCAACGCCACCTTCACTGTCAAGCCGTTCGAGCCGCCAACCGTTTCCTGCTCGGCAAATCCGACATCCGTCAATCCTGGAGACTCTTCCACGATTACGGCTCAAGGCGTCAGCCCGCAGAATCGGCCGTTGACCTACAGCTACAGCGCTTCTTCCGGACAGGTGAGCGGATCGAATACGACCGCCACACTGAATACGACCGGCGCCGCTCCTGGGGACATCACGGTTACATGTAATGTTTCTGACGACAAGGGTCAAACCGCTTCGTCGACAACGACCGTAACGATCAGCGCACCGGCACCTCCTCCGGCACCTAAGGTGGAGACGCTCTGCTCGATCGACTTCGGCCGCGACAAGCGCCGTCCGACCCGCGTGGACAACGAAGCGAAGGCTTGCCTGGATGATGTCGCCCTGAATCTCCAGCGCAGCGCCGATGCCAAGGCCGTCCTGGTCGGCAACAGCACCGCGAACGAACGCCACGGTGAGAAAGCAGCGGCAGAACGCGCTGTCAACACCAGGGCCTACCTCGTCAACGAGAAGGGAATCGATCCTTCCCGCCTCGATGTCCGCACCGGAACCGCAGGAACCGACAGCGTCCAGAATTATCTGGTCCCGTCGGGTGCGAACTTCGACACCGACGTACAGGGTACGACCGCGGTCGATACCTCCACGGTGAAAGCTTCCCGCAATGCCTATGGGCATGCGAGAGCTACCTCAACCACAACGCATCATCGCCGCCATCATCGGGCGAAAGCCACAACCGACGCCGCTCCCGCTCAGCAGTAAGCGATTGGAGAGTGGTGTTGCACACACAGGGCCGGCCGGATATTCCGGCTGGCCCTTTTTCTTGTAATTGGCCCATTTTCTTGTAATCTTTCTTGTAACCAGTCCAGGATGCGCCGCCTTCCCCCAATTTGTGCCCAGGTTTCGTTATAGGGCAGCGCTGCTGGACAAATTCGAAAGCCCCACCCACCTTGAACCTCGATAGGTTGCGAATCTATGAGACGGATTTCACATTTGGTACCAGCGCTGCTTCTCGGCCTGATGAGCCTTTTCCTACTCCCCCCCACCGCTTCCGCGCAGGCATGGAATAATGTCGGTCCCTACGGCGGAGATGCTCGCAGCTTCGCCTCCAGCTCGTCGAACCCTTCTCATATCCTGCTGGGGACGACAAACAGCTGGATTTACGAAGCCGGCCCGGACGGCCATTGGACGCGCCTGAGCAAGGTTTCCGCGTCTGATTCTCTGGTGCTCGATAACATCGTTTTTGACGAATCTAATCCCAAGCGGCTTCTGGTAGGCGCGTGGCGGCTGGAGCGTCCCGACGGAGGCGTTTTCATCAGCGAGGATGGCGGCCACGAGTGGAAGCCGGTGCCGGACATGCAGGGCCAGTCGGTTCGTGCCCTGGCGCAAGCAGTGTCCGACTCGAAGATTTTTGTCGCAGGCACGTTGAAGGGCGTCTATCGCAGCGAGGATGGCGGCGAGCATTGGACGCTGATCAGCCCGCCGGGCAGCGTGGAACTCCACGAAGTGGAGTCGATTGCCATCGACCCCGCAAACCCGCAGAGCATCTATGCGGGCACCTGGCATTTGCCCTGGAAGACGCAGGATGGCGGCAAGACATGGCAGAACATCAAGCAGGGCTTGATCGTTGACTCCGACGTATTCTCCATCATTATCGATCCGCATGCACCCAGCACCGTCTACGCCAGCGCCTGCTCGGGGATTTACAAGAGCACAGACGCCGGAGTGCAGTTCCATAAGATTCAGGGCATTCCAACTACAGCCCGCCGCACGCGCGTGTTGATGCAGGACCCCTCGAACCCCGGCACCGTCTACGCGGGAACCACGGAAGGGCTCTACCGCACCGTGGATGCGGGTACCAAGTGGGCGCTGATGACGCCGAAAGACATCATCATCAATGACGTGTACGTCGATCCGAAAAATTCGCAGCACGTCCTCCTGGCAACCGACCGCAGCGGTGTACTGGAGAGCGAGGATGGTTCAGTCAGTTTCCACCCCATCAATCAGGGATTCTCGGAACGCCAGGTGTCCTCCATGGTGACCGATCCGCAGAATCCGCAGACGATCTACGTCGGCGTTCTGAATGACAAGCGTTTCGGAGGCGTATTTGTCTCCAAGGATGCGGGGCTTACCTGGAGCCAGGTCGGCGACGGGTTGGACGGTAACGATATCTTTGCCCTGGCAATGTCGCCGGCGGGCAGTCTGGTGGCGGGAACGAATCACGGCATCTATCGCCTGAACGCCGGAAAGTTCGAAAACGTCAGCAACCGGCTGAAGGAAAAGACGCGCAAGGTCACGCATATCCGCAAGAAGCACCGCACCGTTACCACCACAACCAGCTACGTTCCCGACGGCAAGATCGCGGGCAGCGTGCGCGGCGTGGCTTTTGCAGACGGCAAATGGTATACAGCCACTTCCGACGGCGCGTATTCAAGCGACGACAATGGATTTGTCTGGCGCGGCGGTCCCATCCAGAAAACCACCTTGTTCACTGGCATTGCCGCATCCGGCAACACTGTTCTCGCCAATGGATCTGGGGTGCTCTACGTCTCGCAGGACCAGGCGAAGACGTGGCAGCCCGTGGCCCTTCCCACCGGTTGGACGCGCGTCCGCTATGTGGCGGTCGATGCGGATGGCGGACTCTGGCTGGGCGGGCGCCTGGGCGTGGCCTACAGCAAGAACCAGGGCCAAAGCTGGCAAGCATGCGGTGTGCCCATCAACGACATCAGCGGTCTCAAATATGATCCGGGGATGAAGCGCATCATCGCAACCTCCTACGATTCCGATCTCGTCTTCGGCATCGATCCCACAGTCGACAAGTGGATCTGGTGGAATCCCGGATGGCGCACCCACGTTGTGAGCTCAGCGAATGGACGCCTCGTGGCTGCAACCCTGCTGCATGGGATCATCGTGCAGCCGGAGAAACAGTCCGCCTCAGGCGGCTTTTGACCGCATCTGAACGCTGCCGCGTGGAACGAAACCCATGAAGATCGGACCATGACCGTGCCGGACGCCTCCATCCCAACGATGCGTCCGGCCGTTCTACAGGACCTTGACGCCCTGGTAGCCATCGATGCACGCTGTTTTCCCGCAGGCATCGCCTATCCCGGAGAAGAAATTGCCTCCCTGCTCTTCATCCGCGGAGCGTTGACTCTGGTCGCGGAGCGCTCCACAAAAATCATTGGATTTGCCTCGCTTCGATTGCTGCACCAGCCGCGATCCGCTCAACTCTTGCGGCGCGGCGAACTCATCACCATCGATATCCTGCCGGAGTTTCGGCGTGACCGTGTCGGCTGGCAACTTCATCAAAAATTGGAAGACTGGCTCCGCACAAAGGGAGGCAGCAGCATCGAACTGCACGTTGCCATCGACAACAAGGCGGCACTGCATTTTTACGAGCGCCTTGGATATCGCATCGTCGCGCGCGTCCCCCGCTATTACCTGGAGACGGTCGATGCCTGGCGGATGGAGAAGTTTCTCTTGTAACGGCGAAC
>JBEPVW010000037.1:0-23218 GCA_041690775.1 Acidobacteriota bacterium
CCCTCTTGATTGAAGTCGAATGCCAGTTGGAGCAAACCGGAATGCGCACAAGCGTGGCAGGCATCAACCAGAATGTAAGGAACCACGAAGCGCTGGCCGCCGCCCGAAAGCTTCGTCGCTGTGATGAAATTCATGCCCGACCTGTCGCCAGGAAAAATGGCGAGATTGGGAAATTTCCGAAGCAGCGCGACATATGCCGGGTTCTTCGTCAGATTGCCTTTCGGGAGGAGATTGTAGTCGTCCACGTCGATCAGATTTGGCGTGCCGTTGACGAGTAAGCAGTGCTGATTTTCATTGGCTGCGAAAGGATAGTAAACGAAGGCGATGTCCACGCGCCCGGTATTCTTGAAGTCGCGCATGAAACCGTCATTGTGAATAGCGTGCATGAAGGCTACTGCCTGTGGCGAAGCGCCCACCGCTTGCATTTGCTGCACAAAGCATTCGCCGAATTGAGGTACAGGAATTTTGGTGCAGGTCTCGCGCGCCATCTGCACTTCGCTCATACCGGGTTGAAACAGCGCGCCAGCATTGAATTTCTGGGTTTTCTGATTCTGCGCATTTGTCTCTATGCCAGCCGCGCAGCCGACCATAATAAGGAAGACAAGAATTTTCTTCATATCTGTCAACATTGTCGCTGGAGCATTGAATCTGGCTTGAAATTTCTTTTTACTCACAGCCTGTAGAACTACGCTTCTACCCGCGCCAGCTTGGTTACACGACCAGACCGGTTCCAATCTGATACGTAGATGTTTGAATCCTGGTCGATGTGACATCCGTGAGCTGCGCTAAATACTGCGGGCGCGATAGTGTCTGGATTGAGGTCGTAATCTGCCCACTGAGCTCTCCGGGGATTGTCCCCCAGGAAGGAAACCGGGACATTGTCTTTGTCGAGAATCGTGACTCGACCCTCCAGCTCGGAGACGACTGCGTAATCACCATGGAAGCTCACCTGGCAAGGACGACGCAAATGCAGTGTGATATTGCGCACGAATTTTCCGTCAAAATCGAAGTGAGAAAGCCTGCGGTTTTCCCGGTCGCATACCAGCAGAAGCGGCTGCTCATAACGTAGGTCGACAGCCAGCCCGTGACAACAATTGCATTTCCCATCCTCTGTCCCCATTCCGGCGAAGCTGGCCTGGTAATTGCCATTTCGATCGAACTTGAAGATGCGAGAGTCGCCATATCCATTGGCGATGTAGATGGAGCCATCCGGTCCTGGCACAGCGGCGGTCAGGCGCCATTCATTCGGCGCATGAAATCCAGCAGCGGCTGGAGCAGTAATCTTCTGCACGACCGTTCCATCCATTTTCATTTTGAGAAAAAGCCAGTTCTCCTTCGGTGTTCCTTTCTGAACTGTGGTGTAGAAGACTTCCTCACCATTTTCTTCCGCGTGAAACAGGGAATGGACTTCGGGATACTCATTGGCGATGGTTCTTAGCAACCTGCCATCCCGGTCATAAACAAGCACCCCCGTCGTACTTTGGGTACTGACATACAGAAACCCGGCTTTGTCGGTGGCAATGCCGCCGTGGGTTCCACCAAACGTCTTTCCTTTGGGTAGTTCCCCCCAATGAGAAACCACACGATAGGTCCACTCGCCGTTGCCTGTACGAAGCTGGGCTGGGTTCAGAGCAGTCTTCTCAACTGGAGCTTCCGCGAAAGCACTGGCGCTCAAGAGTGTCGTAAAGGCGGCAACTCCTGTAGCGGTGCATAATTGACGCCGATTCATTCCCTTCGTGGGAGAACCAGCATGGCTCGATAGCTTCATGGAAGACTCCTTGTCGTCGGCTGCTGGGATGGAGGCATGGACGCAGTTTGCGCCGGGGTGTTGTAGATATAAAGATGGTGCAGGTTTTGCATCGAAAGAAGCGGTGCAATGGCTGCTTTTGTCACCTTTGTGCCGCTCAAGTTGACATAGGTCAATTGAGACAGCGGAACTAATTTCGCAAGATTCTGTCCACTGATTGCCGTCCCGCTAAGATTCAGCGTGCGCAAGTGGGCGAACTTCCCGAGAGTATCAAAGCAGGCGTCAGTTACCTTGGTACGTTCCAGTTCCACATCCACAACGTAGGGAGCAAACTTCTCGAACTGAGCGAGTTGTGCGTCGTTAAATTTGGCTGCAATATCAACTGTATTCAAAATCAGACCATCTCCCAGCTTGCTGGATACGGGTACCAGTCTGACACCCGGAGCGGCATCTATTTGCGAGATCTGAGCCATCATCCCGCTGTAATCGCCCACCTGTGGCAATGCAGTTTCTTTATAACCGTGCGGAATTACGACACCTGCGAGGGATGTTACCGCAGGCGATGCTCCTTGTAGAATCCAGGCCTTGATCCATGCAATTTCTTCAGGCTTCAAGGGCGGCTTGCCTTCCGCCGGCATAAATTTCTTGTGCTCGTACGGAAGTGTGATCCGGCTGAATAGAATACTTTTCTCCGGATGCCCAGGAATAATTACCGCCCCGTCGTGGCCACCGGCCATCAGGAGATTGTAGGAGTCGAGTCGAAATCCGCCCTTGATCTTTGCCTCACTGTGGCAAGCGACGCAGTTGGCATCGAAGATGGGATCGATATGTTCGGCATAAAACGAACCGGGAACGAGTTGCGACTTGGCTTGCACCATTCGCAAGCCTGGCCATTTCTTCAAGGGTGCGGGCAGATATTCGGTGAGATAGTTATTGCCATGCGTAATCGATCCGCCCTGGTCCGCGGTCCAGGTCATCATAAGTAGAACGCCAGCGAGGAGTGCCGGATAGGAAAAAGGCCATCTGCCGGATGCCCACATAGGGCGAATCAGAAAACAGACTAAAACACCGATCGTAAAGCAGACGCCCCCCCACATGTGGCGCGTGACGCCGGTTCCCATGGTGCCGCTGCCATAGGCCAATAGGTAACCCAACGTAAACGTGCCCAGGCAAACGATGACAGTCAACGATAGGACAAGAACCGCAGCTTCCCGGAGCCCGGGGCGGAATCTCCCTCCGATTTCCAGTAAGGGAACCAGCAGGATCAAAGCGATGGGAAGGTGTACGGCCAGGACATGGAATCTACCGAGGAACTGCTGCCAGTCCGCATGAGGCTTCCCGTCCAGCTTGAAGACCAAGGGCACAAGCAGCAGGATCACAATCGTCAGTATCGATGCGGTCGGCAAAAACTTCGCCATTTTTTTTGAAACGCTGCTGGTAACTATGCCCAGCTGTTTACCACTTCTCACGATGCGAGCAGCCCGGTGACCACTTCTGCTGGCGTGGTACCGGTCAGCTTTTGGTCCAATCCCTGAGATTTAAATGTCAACTTGTTGTGATCGATGCCCAGGCAATGCAGGATCGTTGCATTGAAATTGCGGACCGGCACTGGATCTTTCACGATGTTGTAGCTGTAATCATCGGTTTCGCCGAATACGATTCCGGGTTTAACGCCACCGCCCGCCATCCAACTGGTGAAGCAACGGGGGTGATGATCGCGGCCATAATCATCTTTCGTCAAACCTCCCTGACTGTAAACCGTGCGCCCAAATTCTCCGGCCCAGATAACCAGCGTGTCGTCCAGCAGGCCACGCTGCTTCAGGTCTGTTATCAGGGCATGGCATCCACGATCTGTTTCCTGGCACAAAATTGGTAGAACTCCGGGGACATTTGAATGGACATCCCAACCGCGCTTGTAAACCTGCACAAAGCGGACGTCTCGCTCCGCCATACGACGTGCCATAAGGCAGTTGTAGGCGAAAGTTCCCGGCTCCTTCGCGTCGGGCCCGTAAAGGTCCCATGTGGATTGCGGCTCATCACTCATATTCGTGAGCTCGGGCACAGACATTTGCATGCGATACGCCATTTCATATTGGGAAATGCGCGAGTTGGTTTCTGGATCGCCCAGCTCCTGGTATGTCTGGTGATTGATCTCATTGACCGCATCGAGCATCTTGCGACGCACATCACGGTCGATCCCTTTCGGGTCGCTTAGATAAAGAACAGGATCTCCGGCGGAACGCAAACCGACTCCCGCGTACTCGGAAGAGAGGAAACCGCTGCTCCATAGGCGCGATGAAACCGGCTGGTTGTTTTCCTTTGCATTCGTCTTGCTCAGCAGGACCATGAAGGTCGGGAGGTTATCGTTCATGCTACCAAGTCCGTAAGAAAGCCAGGATCCAAGACATGGCTTTCCTGCGTTCATGTTTCCCGTATTCATCAGCATGATCGCCGGTTCGTGATTGATGGCATCCGTGTTGGTCGATCGAATGATTGTAAGGTCATCGACCATTTGCGCGGTATAAGGCAGCAGATCACTCACCCACGCTCCTGACTTACCATATTGCTTGAATGCCCAATGTGAGGGGGCAATCGGAAAACGCGCCTGGCCCGCAGTCATCCCGGTGAGTTGCTGGGTTCCCCGCACCGAGTCGGGAATGTCCTTGTTGTAGAGTTGCGCAAGCTTCGGTTTGTAATCCAGCAAGTCCATCTGTGGCGGGCCGCCGGACATAAAAAGATAGATCGCACGCTTGGCTTTCGGAGCGAAATATGGCAGCTTCGAAAACTCCGGAGGGGGCGGTGTTGGATTTGTCGCGTAGGCACTGCCTGCGAGCATCCTGTCTCCAGACAAAGTCGCCATGGCCGCCAGTCCGAGCACTTTTCCCATCTTTCCCAGAAAATGCCGGCGCGTCTGCAGCGCAGCCCATTCCATTTTCAACCCGTCGGAGATGGGAAGATCCAGGATGGTCGGACCATGGTCAGGATCGGTGCAAAGTGGATGTTGCTTCATAATTTCTTCCCCTCAAATCGAATTTCTGGGACGAACGAACCAGGTTACTTATTCAAGGTTTCATCCAGGTTCAGCATCTCGCTGGCGACCATCGTCCACGCCGCCAATTCAGGTGCTGGAATGGCGGGATCACGAGGCTTTTCGCCGATCGCGATCAAATCACGGGCCGCCTTCGGATCGGACGTGTAGCGCTTGTCCATCTGCTCATAAGACTTCTGCAATACCGATTCCATCTGCGGAGATGGGTCATGAGAAAGCAGAAGATCGCTGAGATATTTGATTCTCTGTGCCGGCTGCCGGCCGCCCTCTTTAACCACACGCTCTGCGAGCGCGCGGGAGGCCTCAATCCACTGAGGATCATTCATCGTTACCAGTGCCTGCAGCGGTGTATCCGTACGCTGGCGCCGGGTACATACGGTATCGCGCGGAGGTGCGTCGAAGGCTTCCATGTCCGGCTGGATCGCCATGCGTTTCCAGTATGTGTAGAGGCTGCGCCGATAGAGTGCGTCCCCATGCTCCTGCTTGTACTTGGTGGTGTCGCTCTCGGGATAACCAACTGATTCCCAAACATTCTTGGGCTGATAAGGCTTCACGCTGGGACCGCCAATCTTATTCACCAGCAGGCCGCTGGACTCAAGCGCAATATCACGCAGCATCTCGGCATCCATGCGGAAACGCGGACCACGCGCCAACAGCATATTCTTCGGGTCCTTCGACAGTTTTTCGGGGGTCCACTTTGAGCTCTGGCGATAGGTCGCGGACATCACCATCAGTTTATACATGTGCTTCATGTTCCAGCCGCTCTCTTCGAACTCCACCGCAAGCCAATCCAGCAACTCAGGATTAGACGGTCGCTGACCCATGATTCCGAAATCCTCTGTAGTCTCTACCAGACCCGAGCCAAAGATTTCGTTCCACATGCGATTGACCGTTACTCGCGCGGTCAATGGATTCTTCGGACTGACAGTCCACTCCGCCAGTGCCTCACGATTATGCGGCTGGCCTGGCGGTAAAGGTGGAAGAAAGTGAGGTGTATCGGCCACCACCCTCGCCATACGCGCGGAGTAAATGCCACGCGTCAAAATATGCGCGTAGGCAAGTGAGGGTCTTTCTTTCGATACCAGAGAGACGACACCTCCCTTGGAAAGTTTGTCGAGTTCAGTATCAAGCTGCTTGACCTGTCCCTGGATCGCCTGGGACGACTTATCTACTTTGTTGAAATAGAACGCGCTCGCCGTATGCCATTGATCGGGATTCCACTGGCTTACAGGTTTCGCGGTGATCTCAGCCACATAATCTTCGTAAGGGAGTCTCTCCGCTTCCTCCCTGGTAACGGGACGCGCATAGAAACGAATGTCCTGGTAGCGCGTATCACGAGCGGGCTTCGCATCCGGATATCTCCAACCGAGCTGCATCGGCGCCGTCGTCCGGATCGTTGCCTCTCCCAGGCTGTCGGAGAGTAACTTGGTCGGAACCGGGGATCCATTCACATAAATCTTGATTCCTGCTGCCTTGCCCGATCCGTCGTAGGTAAAGAACAGGTGGTCCCAGTGACCATCGATCGGCAGAGGAGTGACCGTCGAGACCTTGATGGCCCTCGTCGGGGTTCGATCCACAGGCGTCACATCTTTCACAACCTTAGGCTTGGGCGCTTCCTTCTTCTTCTTTTTTCCGGGCTTGGGAGGATCCTTGAGTATCTTCTCCTTTGGTGCTTCATTGATCAGATCGACGCTTACGATACCTTTCTCGATTGCCAAATCCCAGCCACGGTTGTGCTGGGTTGAATCCATCTTTGAAATCAAAGCGCCAGACTCATGGTCAGACGTCTCGAAACTCGGTGCTGTACGCGGCATGAACCAGCCGCCAGAGGAAAAAGGCTGATTCCATTCCAAGTCGCCTGTTTGTCCCAGTATCACCCGCGTGCTGGTATCCATGCGGAAATCGGGCCACAGCCAGGTTGTCTCACCCCATTGCGGTTTTGACTTCCCAATCGGAAAGCTCTTTGGATTTGCATTGGGGGCGCTATTCTTCAGCACATCGCCGCCGCCTTCATCCAGACGCAAACGAACCTCAAGCTTATCGGTGGAAACTGGCTGCGCCGGATTTTGCTTCGATGCCAGCCACCGCTGGATTAAATTTCTGTGCTGCGATCGCAAAGCGTTCAGTTCGGTAAGCAGCTCCGCTCGCTTCGACAAAACGCGGTTATAGGCGTCCAGATTCTGGGGCTTAGGAATCCGAACCACCGGCGCCCAATCCGGCTTATCTCCATTGAACGGCTGTTCATCGATATTGTTGAAGAATGCGCTTAACTGGTAGAAATCTTTCTGGGTCGTCGGGTCGTATTTGTGGTCATGGCAGACCGCGCAACCTACAGTAAGGCCCATAAAGGTAGCGCCGTATGCCTCTGTGCGCTCCCTCGCAATATTGAACCGAAGTTCTTCAGGAATCGTCCCGCCTTCGTTGCTGCTTACTCCTGAGCGGACGTATCCACTGGCAACGATCTGATCAATGTTCTTTGGAGGAAGAAGATCCCCGGCAATCTGTTCCTTTGCAAACTGATCGAAAGGCTTGTTGTCATTGAAAGACTTGATCAGGTAGTCGCGATAGGGCCAGAGATGACGATTGTTATCGAAGTGCAATCCATAGGTGTCGGCGTACCGCGCGTAGTCGAGCCAGTAGCGGGTTCGCTCTTCACCAAAACTTGAACTGGCCAGCAGACGATCCACCAGATGTTCGTACGCCTGCGGAGAAGCATCTTTAACAAAGGCGTCCACTTCGCGAGGCGTAGGCAACAGGCCTGTCAAATCGAGAGTGACGCGGCGAATCAGAGTCTCCTTATCGGCCTCGGGAGAGGGCCGCAGTCCTTTCTGCTCAATCTGCGCCAGGATAAAAGCGTCTATGGGCGTTCTCACCCATCCTTTTTCTTTTACTTTAGGCAGCGCTGCGCGCACCGGCTTTTCGAAGGCCCAGTGAGGTTTGTAATGCGCACCTTCCGCGATCCATTCTTTTAAGGTAGCTATATCCTCAGGCTTCATCGGCTTTGCCTCGCCCTGTGCATTCTGCGGCATAAGATAATGAGGATCTTTGGATTCAATGCGCTTGACCAGTTCGCTTAATTCCGGATGTCCGGGAACGATAGCGTCCGGCTTTCCTGAACGCTTCTGGAAGGCGGATTCTGCAAGGTCGAGCCTCAGACCAGCTTTACGCATCTCAGGGTCCGGTCCATGGCAAGCGAAGCAGTTGCCGGCGAGGACCGGCTGCACATCCTTATTAAAGTCGAGATGTTGTGTGGATTGAGACACGACGGCACGCGGATGCGCGCTCCTGCATCCAATGCCAGCGGTCAGCAGAGAGCCGGCCACAACCAAGGATAAACCGGGGGCACATAGCGCCGATTTGAATCGAAGCATCTGTCTTGGCATAGAGCTCGAGGCGGGGCGGAGGGTATCGTTGAGACTCTTCCACGTTATGCTGTGTAAGTAGTTAACGGATAGTAGTATTAGGCATCATCGTCGAAATCCCTGTCAACTCGAAATCTATCCTGACGACCGCGACGGAGCCTATTTGGAAAAGCAGTTGGCTGAAGATGGTGTACAGCGCCCTCCAGTCGAGAGAAAAGTTTCTCTCGCACCCTTGAGTGAGATACTCGGGGACTGCGGCGGTTGTCCGCCGTATGTTGGAGCGGAAGCAGCCTAGACAATATGCCGCAAGACATTTACCTATCCAAAAGGTAGCGAATCTCCGGGCGGAGTGCCGTGGAGATTCGAACTTGAACCCTGCACGAACAGACCGCTCAGGTCACGTACTCTTCTCAACATCCATAACAAACTATAAGGAAATTTTCTTGCCACGCTTCCATATAGATGCTACCTATTTGCGTCCAACCTGCTCCGTGAGGCCGTGAGTTCATCCAGTGAAATGTTCAGTTCCAGCACATTCACTCTCGGTTCACCCAACATTCCAAATTGTCTTGGCTGAATATGAGATTGCACGAGAGATTCCACTAGCTCGCTTGAGAGATCTCTCCCTTTTGCCACGCGAGAAACCTGGTACTCCGCTGCTGCTGGAGTGATGTCCGGGTCGAGGCCGGAGCCAGAAGCAGTGACTAAATCGACGGGCACGGCGATGCCGGGGCGAGTTGACTGGAACGTCTGAACGCTCTGTCCGACGCGTGTGATCAGGGCTACGTTGGTGGGCCCTAGATTGGAGCCGGAGGAGTTGGCTGCATCGTACCCTGTGCCCGCAGCCGAAGGACGGCTGTCAAAGTAACCCTGTCCTGTAAATGTCTGCCCAATCAATCGCGAACCGATCAGAACTCCGTTTCGCATAATAAGTTGCCCATCGGCTTTATTGCGCATCAGGAGATGCGCCAATAGCGTAATCCCCAACGGGTAAACAATTCCGAGCAGAACTGTCGTGACGATAGTGAAGAGAAACGCTGTGATTAGTTGCTTACGCATGTTTGAACCCCCTCAAACCAGATGGATGGCGGTAACGGCCATATCGATGAGCTTGATGCCGATGAATGGAAGGATGATGCCGCCCACCCCATACAGCAGAAGATTACGGCGCAGGAGTATTGCGGCGCTCATCGGCTTATACTGCACGCCGCGGAGTGCCAGCGGAATTAGCGCAACGATGATGAGCGCGTTGAAGATGACTGCCGAAAGTATCGCCGATTGCGGTGTGCGCAGGTGCATGATATTCAACGCATTCAGCACCGGGAACGTCGCGGCGAACATGGCTGGAATGATGGCGAAGTACTTTGCCACGTCGTTGGCAATCGAAAACGTTGTCAGCGAGCCGCGCGTCATGAGTAATTGCTTGCCAATCTCGACAATCTCGATCAGCTTGGTGGGATTGGAATCGAGGTCCACCATGTTGCCGGCTTCCTTTGCTGCCTGTGTGCCAGTGTTCATGGCGACGCCGACATCTGCCTGAGCGAGGGCGGGCGCGTCGTTGGTGCCATCTCCAGTCATCGCGACCAGCTTGCCCTCGGCCTGCTCCCGGCGGATTAGGTCCATCTTGTCCTTCGGCTTGGCTTCCGCAAGAAAGTCATCGAGACCAGCTTCGCGAGCGATTGCCGCAGCTGTGAGAGGGTTGTCGCCCGTAATCATAATGGTGCGGATGCCCATGGCGCGCAGTTGGGCAAAGCGCTCGCGAATGCCGCCTTTCACGATGTCCTTGAGATGGATGACTCCGAGCGCGCGATTGTTTTCGGCGACGACGAGCGGCGTTCCTCCGCTGCGCGCAATCGTCTCCACATCGGCACGGACCTGGTCGGCCATGGTGCCACCCATTTCGTTTAGATATTTCACAATGGAATCCGCTGCACCTTTGCGAATAACGCGGCCTTCGACGTTGACGCCAGACATGCGAGTCATGGCGCTAAAGGGAACAAACTCCGTTTGCATCTCGGAAAGTTCACGGCCGCGCAATCCATACTTTTCCTTGGCGAGAACTACGATGGATCGGCCCTCTGGAGTTTCATCTGCGAGAGAGGACAATTGCGCGGCATCGGCAAGCTGGTCCTTGCTGACACCTGGTGCGGGAAGAAATTCCGCGGCCTGACGGTTGCCGAGGGTAATGGTTCCAGTTTTGTCGAGCAGAAGCGTATCGACGTCGCCAGCTGCTTCGACCGCACGACCAGACATGGCTAGTACATTGTGCTGAACGAGCCGATCCATACCCGCGATGCCGATAGCGGAGAGCAGGCCGCCAATCGTTGTCGGAATGAGACAGACCAGCAATGAGACGAGAACGAAGACCGTTTGTGGCGAATGCGAGTAGATCGCTAACGGTTGGAGCGTGACGACCGCCAGCAGAAAGATTATGGTAAGTCCGGCCAGCAGAATATTCAGCGCAATTTCATTCGGGGTCTTCTGGCGTTCGGCGCCTTCGACTAGAGCAATCATGCGATCGAGAAACGTCTCACCCGGATTGGATGTGATGCGGATTTTAATCTGATCCGACAGGACGCGGGTGCCGCCGGTAACGGCGGAGCGGTCGCCGCCAGCTTCGCGGATCACAGGCGCCGATTCTCCCGTAATCGCCGATTCATCCACCGATGCGACACCATCGATGATCTCGCCATCTCCGGGAATCATTTCGTTCGCGGAGACGATGACGATATCGCCCGTACGAAGCTCTGCACTGGGAACTTGCTCGATCCCACCTTTGCCATTTAGCCGATTCGCTATCGTCTCGGACTTGGCGCGACGAAGTGCATCTGCCTGCGCCTTTCCTCTTCCTTCGGCCATGGCTTCAGCAAAATTTGCAAACAGTACAGTGAACCAGAGCCATACTGTGATCTGTAGATCGAAGCTGAACGCGGAACCGTGCTGGCGAAAATCTCGCAATAGCAAGGCGGTGGTAATGATGCTGCCAATCTCGACCACGAACATGACAGGATTGCGCATCATGTTTCCTGGATTCAACTTGCGCAGGGAGTCGCCGAGAGCACGCCGAATGATCTGGGCGTCCCAGAGAGATCGTTTATTGGATGCCTTTATGTTCGCCATATCACTTTCTCAAAAGTGCCGTGTCAAAATGTTTTTCCTGCAGACATAAGCAGGTGTTCAAGAATCGGCCCCAGAGTGAGCGCCGGGAAGAAAGTGAGCGCTCCGACGATAAGAATCACTCCGACCAGCAGGACCGTGAAAAGCGGCGTCGTCACCGGGAACGTTCCCGCGGAAGCCGGAACGATCTTTTTGCGCGCCAGGTTCCCAGCGACTGCCAACATCGGGATGATCATCAGAAATCGGCCCATTAGCATATTGCTTGCCAGCGTCAGGTTGTAGTAATTGGTGTTGGCATTCAGCCCAGCGAAGGCCGAGCCGTTGTTGGCTGCAGTGGACGTGTAGGCATAAAGAATCTCCGAAAGCCCATGCGGGCCGGCATTTGCCAGACTGCCGAGGCCGAGGTGCGGAAGCAACACGGTAAGTCCGCTGAATCCGAGAATCACCAGAGGAAAAATAAGCACGAACAGCATGCTCATCTTTACGTCATACGCTTCGATCTTCTTGCCGAGATATTCCGGCGTTCGACCGACCATCAGCCCCGCAATAAACACCGAGAGAATTACGAAGATCAGCATCCCGTACAGTCCCGAGCCGACGCCACCGAAGATGACCTCTCCCAGCATCATGTCGATCAGCGGAACCATGCCACCCAGCGGAGTGAATGAATCGTGCATGGAGTTGACCGCGCCGCAACTGGTGTCGGTAGTTACCGTGGCGAAGAGCGCGGAATTCGCAATTCCGAAGCGGACTTCCTTCCCTTCCATGTTGCCGCCACTCTGCGTTGCCGTCGCATGTTGATTGACTCCATGGAAGAGCGGATTGCCTTTCGACTCCGCGTGGTACGCAGTTGTTATGCCGGCAAAAAAAAGAATTGCCATTGCCGCGAAGACCGCCCAGCCATGGCGAGGGGAATTCGTCATGCGACCCAATGTGACCGTTAACCCTGCTGGGATAGAAAAGATAAAGAGCATCTCCAACAGGTTCGAAACTGGCGTGGGGTTTTCAAACGGATGGGCGCTGTTGGCATTAAAAAAACCGCCTCCGTTCGTACCGATTTCCTTAATTGCTTCCTGCGACGCAACTGGGCCCTGCGCGATGGTCTGGGTAGTGACAGTCTGGGTAGTGGATTTTCCCGCGCTGTCATGGCTCACTACCTTTTGTGACTGGATGAGATGAGCAGTGTCGTATGGATGAAGATTCTGCACAACTCCTTGCGACACCAGCACGAGTGCGCCGACGATCGAAATAGGTAATAGGACCCAAAGGATGGAACGCGTAGCGTCGACCCAGAAATTCCCTAACGTGTTCTTTTCCCGCCGACTGATACCACGGATAAATGCGATAGCCAGAGCTATGCCGGTAGCTGCCGACGCGAAGTTATGGTAAGCCAGACCAGCCATCTGGGTTAGATAGCTCATCGTCGCTTCAGGCACGTAGGATTGCCAATTTGTGTTCGTTGTAAAAGATGCCGCCGTGTTCAATGCCAGCGCAGCGGGAACGTTGGCCAGGTGCTGCGGGTTCCATGGAAGCCAGAACTGTACTCGTTGGATGAGATAGAGGAGCAGCATGGATACCACGCTGAACAACAACATGGCTATCGCATATTCCGTCCAGCGCATTTCTTTGTCGACTTCAACCCCTGTCAACTTGTATATCCAGCGCTCGATTGGGCCAAGCAATGGGTCCAGGAACGTCTTTCGGCGCTCGAATACATTCGCCATGTAGATACCCAGCGGACGCGCAATCAAAGCTACAAGCACGAAGAAGAGAGCGATCTGAAACCATCCATTTGCAGTCATGGCTAGAATTTCTCCGGACGCAACAGCGCGTAGGTGAGATAGGCAAATAGAGCTACCGAAATGAAGAAGATTACGGCTGTTTCAATATGCATGGACATCACCTCAAACGCTCGCATCCGTACGTATATCCAATCGAAATCGCGAAGAATAGAAGGGCTCCCAAAACCATCCAGAAATCCATCATTGTTTTTCTCCTTTACTACTGAATCGATCCATCTTTCCCTCGTGCCCCTCTGCCTTCTTTTCCATCTGCCGGGCTTTTTTCTGGCAGTAATCACAGATTTGCTTTGCAGAATCCTGCGGCGATGCATTCTTCGTGCCGCCACTATAGCCGTGTGTTGCGAATCTTCGCGCCCATTCGACCCTTTGCTGCTTGGCCTGCTCGTCATACTTCCGTTCGCGATCTAGAAAGTAGCGAGCCAAAAACTGATACTGCTCCGGGGTTTTCGTTTCGTTCATAAGGTCATGCAGTTGATGCCGCGACAGGTGTGCTTGCGGTGTCCCGGCCTGTTCTCCCGTTGCGTATCTTCCCTGTGTCGTTGCGATAGCGACAGTGATAATGAGTACGGATAAATATCGCATTCCATTCTTTTTATTTTCATAAGATGACCCCTTCCTCCAGGCAGAATTGCCTTAGAAGTGCCAGATCAAATCGGCAGCAAGAATCAGCGTCTGAGTTTTGCCGGTTTGAACAATACCATTCTGTATGTTGGAAACCGCCGATCCCGGTGCAATGTCAAGTGCACGCGCGCAGGTCTTCTTGCCTGATATTCCCGGGTAGCACTGGCCATAGGCATGGATATAACTCAACTCCGGCCGGAACGTGATCGTGGAGCCGGCCCAGAAGTCAAAACCAACCATGTGCTCCTCATAGATGGCGGCCGTTCCCGTACGCTGGCCTTTTATGTCATCAACTACTTCATTGCGGATGTTCAATGAGGCTGTGTTATTCCAGAAATTGTGTTCCAGATAGTTGGTTACGGCCCATTGCGGAGCGAAGCAGCGCGAGGGTTGAGAGGAGGCGGGCAGCAGTGGATTGGTGCAGACTGCACCGAAGTTCAAGGTCGCGGCGCCAGTGCCTGGCTGGTACCGTGTTGCCTCCGGCCACGGAGTCTGGTTCGTGGGGGCGTATTGGATGCCCGTCGCAGTATCGGTGCCGTTGTACCAGTACATATTCGGCACCCGTCGCATGTACTGGTACCAGACCTCGGTATCGGTATGCCAATGGTCGTTGATCCTGTGGTACCAGGTCTCGTAATAAGCCGACAGATTGTTATAGGCGTACTTGCCGTCATTTAAGGAGTTAGCGCAGGTATTCAGGGCGTTGCCACCGTTGCTCCAGGTGTAGGTAACACAGGTGTTGCCAGTGACCTTGGCGTCGGTTGTCCAGGGCATAACATCGCAACCTGGCGAGATACCGGCCTGCGCCGTCCAATGGTTGTTCAGTTTGACGGTTGCGTTGGCGCCGGTCTGCGTGTAGCAGTCGAAGGTGTAAAGGATGGAATGCGAATAGGTGTAATTATTGGGAGCAAGCTGCGCTTCGATATCCGGCAGAGAAATATAGCGTCCTATGCGGATATCCATCCCTTGAGCAACTTTCGGGATATAGAGGTCAACGTAAGCCATGACTGGATCGAAGCCGTATTGGGCATTTTTTACTAAAAACTGCTGGCTCAGCATTCCTTTTGCAGTGGTAAAGCGATAGTCCACGCCATAGAGGGTGGCGAACCGCCATCCCCAATCGAAGTGGCTCGTCTGGACGGTATCTGGAATGCGCTCATAGTAGAGAGCTAGCTGATCAAGTTGGATTGTGTTTGGATACTCGTCGTAGGCCGCGGGGAAGTTCGCAGGAATACCCTTGCTTATATTGCCGCGATTGTTGGTCGAGCCGTTGGCTCCAACTTCTATCCAACCATATAGTTTGGACCGGCTTTTATTTTGATTGATGGCCTGCATCAGCGGATAGCTCTGTGTATCGGGAGCGCCGATGACGGGTGTGCCGCCTATAGGCCAATCCGGGGACGGAAAGGGCGGGGAGAAAATCGGAGCCGGAGTTGTGCGACGCGGTGGTGTTGCGGGATTGCCGGGGGCGTTGCCGCTCCAGTCCGCAACATAGTCGCGGCCCAGGCGATGGAAGAAGCTTGGATCCAGTTTCACGGGCATGGGCGAATTTGTGGGGGCGGGCGCGTCGATTTTCGCTGTCGCGAGCGCTGGTGCAGGACTGACGGTCTGTGCCGAGGAAGCTGAGCTGTTCTGCGCATAGATTCCTGCAACCGGAACCAGCAACAATGCGAGAAACCAGAGCGATCGCTGACTGTGTTCGCGGTGCTGGGCCAGTGGAAACGCATTGAGAGATTTCTTTCGGCTGCGAATTACATTCTTCGCGCGGGCGAAACCCCGATAACAGAAAAGCAACAATCCTATAGCCATCACGCACACCAATCCGCTAAAAATTGTGATCAGCATATTACCTGCTTCAGACGGATGGTTCCCGTCCAAGCATTAGTCCACACTTTTTGTCATAAAGAGTGTGTAAGGAGTGCGTAAAGAATTTATAAGGAAGGGTCCGGCATTCCCGCGGGTAGGAATCTATATCCAACCCAGGGTTCCGTAAGAATGTAGCTGGGTTTATCGGAAGGCTCGATCTTGCGGCGCAATTGCGCTACGAGGACACGCAGAGATTCCGGCTGGTCCACACTGTAGCCCCCCCAAATGGCGGTGAGAAGAGTGCGATGTGTCAGCACGCGGTCTGGGTGAAGTGCCATGTAGTGCAGTAAGGCGAATTCTTTCGGCGTCAGGTGCACTTCAGTTCCACGGACAAACACCTGATAGCTGTCCGCATCAATGGAGAAATCCCCATCGGTCACCCGCGCGTCCGGCGGGCTATCCGCTGCGTACGTGGAACGACGCAACGCGGACCGAATTCGTGCCAATAACTCATTCATCTGGAATGGTTTGGTCACATAGTCATCCGCACCGGCATCGAGCGCCTGCACCTTCACTTTTTCCTGATCGCGTACGGATAGAACAATGATCGGGACCGTGGAAGATTTTCGGATCTCTCGGCACAGTTCGACGCCATCCAAGGCTGGCATGGAAAGGTCTGTGACAATCAAGTCAGGATGCCAATGCTCAAAGATGCCCAACGCCAATTTGCCATTGGAAGCATCTTTTACTTCATAACCATTGGCAGTGCAGGCCATACGCAACACTCGGGTAATCTGCGGCTCGTCGTCAACAACAAGGATTTTCGATTTCTCCGACGTCTCTTGCATCACGACGCCTCCTGAGTGACGATATGCACGTCCACGTGCGGAGCTTCTCGCAAGAGCCTTTGGATAGCGAGGTAGTAGAGATACTTGCGCCAGCCGTGAGTTGCAGAACGTCCCAAGATGATTTGCGTGATGCGGTTCTCACGAGCGAAGTCCGCAACTGTGCGCGAAACTCTACCACCCTGCAAATGGACGATGTGCGCGGAAATATTTTCGGCAAACCGCAGGTTTGCAGCGAGTCCGCGCCTGTTTTCTTCTTCGGCATCTTCCGGCAGATCCACATGCAGCACATACAGCTCTGCATCCATTCCTTCAGCCATCCTTGCTCCGCGCGCGATAAGTTGCTGTGATGCCGCATTGGAACTGACACAGACCGCTACGCGTTCCTGCACTACCCAATCATTGCCGAATTTCTTGCGCCGCAGGTAAGCGTCCAGATTGCGATCCACCGCGTGGGTTACACGTTTCAGCGCAAGCTCCCGCAACGCCAGAAGGTTCCCACGGCGGAAAAAATTTGCCAGCGAGCGTTCCACCCGCTCAGCAGGATAAATGTCTCCGCGTCGCATTCGCGTCTGTAGCGCCTCAGGCGTGACGTCGACCAGGACCACTTCATCAGCCCGTTCCACCACCCAGTCGGGAACCGTCTCGCGGACCATAATTCCAGTGATGCTCTGCACGGCGGGGGCTACACTTTCAATGTGTTGCACGTTCAAGGCGGAGAGAACATCGATATTGTTCTCTAGCAACTCGATCACGTCTTCATAGCGCTTTCCGTGTTTCCCACCCGGTATGTTGGTGTGGGCCAGTTCATCGACCAAAACAACCTGTGGTTTTCTTATCAGGATCGCTTCCAGATCCAATTCTTCAAAAAACGCTCCCTTGTACTCAACCGTCTTCGTAGGTACGCGCTCGACTTCTTGCGCGAGTTTTATCACCGCCGCGCGGCGATGAGTCTCGATAACCCCGATGACTACGTCCTCGCCACGTTCACAGCGACGAATGGCCTCGCTCAGCATGTTGAATGTCTTCCCAACGCCGGGCGCATATCCTAGAAAAACTTTCAGGATCCCTGCGGTTTTTTCGGAAGTCGTGGCTTCCAGCCACTGCTCCGGAGTCTTCGGATTGTCGTTACAAGGATGGGGACTCATAAAATAGCCGACCTGAGTAGAATCTCTGTGTGCTGCAATCAGGGAGATTCCGCGTTGTGCGTTATGTTGCCTCGGCGCTCATTGTAGCGCTAGTGGTCTGGGTCTATTCCTCATGGTTTCACGTCAATGACACGACAGTCGCGCTCACCCTGTTATTGACAGTCCTCTTTATCGCTGCGCGCTGGGGATTATCCAATGCGATTTTTACCGCGATCATTGCCACCCTGGCCCTCAATTTTTTCTTTTTGCCACCGGTGGGAAGGCTTACCATCGCTGACCCGCAAAACTGGGTGGCACTCGGTGCATTCCTGGTTACAGCGCTCGCGTCCAGCCGCCTTTCTGAACGCGTGCGCGCGGAGGCGGAAGCAGCAAAGCGTCAACGACGAGAATTGGAGCGCCTTTATGACTTCAGTCAACAACTGCTGACCACCGACAACATTATTGACTTGCTGAACACAATTCCGAAGTTGCTCTCGGTTGTTTTCCTGACGGACGGTGCTGCGTTACTCGTCAACGCGCGAAATCGAATTTATCGAACAGGACAAATTAGTCAGAGTGTAGACGATGACGCCTTGCGTTCGGCTGCCATGCAACACGAGATTCGCCGGGAGGAGATGACCGATGTATGGCTGATTCCACTGCTCCTCGGTGTGCAGCCAATCGGCGCGCTGGCTACTGTCGGCGGCGTGCTATCACGTCAGACTTTAACCGCGCTCAGCAGCCTGGTTGCGATCGCAGTGGAGCGGGCCAACGCGGTCGAACTGCTGAGCAAGACGGAAGCCGCTCGTGAAAATGAACGGATACGTTCCGCGCTGCTGGATTCCGTGGCGCATGAGCTTCGAACTCCGCTGACCTCAATTACCGGCGCTATCACCAGTCTGCGTTCTCAGCTTGAACTTAGTTTGGAGCAAAGAGAAGAATTGTTGGTCATTATCGAAGAAGAAAGTGGACGACTGAATCGTCTGATCGGCGAAGCGATTGAAATGGCGCAACTGGATGCGAACGAGGTTAAACTCGATCTCCAGCTGTGTTCGATTCAGCAGCTATTGGATCTGGCGCTAAAGAACGCCCAGGATCTCGTGACAGAAAACCCCGTAAGCGTTCGTCTGCCCAGGGAGCTGCCTCGCTTGTGGCTCGACCCTCAGTTGATGGAGAAGGTTTTGCACCATTTATTGGAGAACGCGGTCAAATACTCTGCGGTAGGAAGTCCGATTATCGTGAGCGCAGAAGCAACACCTGGTTTTGTAGGCCTCAGTGTTGCAGATCGAGGTTCAGGTATCGATGCGTTGGAGCAGGCACTTATCTTTGACAAGTTTTATCGTGGCCAAAGCCAACGATCACGAGTCCCGGGAACAGGAATGGGACTTGCTATCGCAAAGGCCATTGTCGAAGCTCACGGAGGCAATATCAGCGTAACAAGCCAAGTGGGCCAGGGATCGGTGTTTTCAGTGGAACTGCCTCGGAAAACTTCGGAATAGTTGAAGTTTGCAACAACAGATAGACGATGAGAAGTTTGCCCGTGTATCGTCTCCAATGACCATGTCCGAAAACCGCCAGTCACGGCCGGTTATCGATGAGAAAATCGATACATGGAACTGCCAAAGCCGGAAGTATGTTATCGAGCGTTAGAGAGCCGGGACGCCCGTTTTGACGGCCTGATCTACGTGGCGGTCAGGTCTACAGGCATCTATTGCCGGCCGATCTGCCCAGCCCGTACCCCCAGGATTGCAAATTGCCGGTTTTTCGGCTCAGCCGCAGCCGCGCAAGACGCCGGGTTTCGTCCCTGTCTCCGTTGCCGTCCAGAAACGGCCCCTGACCTGGCTTCCTGGCGTGGCACTTCGAATACAGTTTCGCGCGCCCTCGCTCTTATCGTTGAAGGTGCCCTCAATGGCGGAGGTGCAAGTGTAGAAAGGCTGGCTGAACGCCTGGGTTTAGGCGAGCGTCAATTGCGACGCTTGTTTGTCCAGCATCTGGGAGCCTCCCCTATCTCCGTCGCACAAACACGGCGAGTACTTTTCGCGAAGCAACTCATCCATGAAACCCAGATGCCCATGACTGAAGTTGCGCTCGCGGCCGGCTTTGGCAGCATTCGCAGATTTAATGAGACCTTTCAAGGCCTGTTCCACCGGCCTCCCAGCGCTTTGAGGCGCAGAACCTCCACAAATTCTGCAAATGCAGAGGATGGAATCATTTTGCGTTTGCGATATCGGCCGCCGTACGACTGGAACTCGATCATCGGCTTTTTGCAAGCCCGCACCATTCCGGAAGTTGAAGTTGTAAAGAATGGCCATTATTTCCGCACTGTTGAAATAGACGGATTCACGGGCACGATTGACGTCTCCCATCAATCGGAGCGACAAAACATTTGTGTCAGGATTCGCTTCCCGCACGTTAAGTCATTGCCGGCTATTGTTGCGCGGGTACGCCGTCAATTCGACATCGGTGCGGACATCGAAACGATCGACGCCCATCTTTCGAACGATCCATTTTTGGCTCCATTAGTCGCAAAACGCCCCGGACTGCGGGCACCGGGGGGTTGGAACGGATTTGAGCTTGCCGTCCGAGCAGTACTCGGTCAACAGATTAGCGTCGTTGCGGCGCGCCGATTGGCTGGACAGATTGCGGCGCTCTATGGGAAACCAGTACCGAATTCCAACGGCGGTCAGCGCGGACTGTCCCGTACATTCCCCACGGCGGAACGACTGGCGAAAGTGAAGTCAATCAGTCTCGGTATGCCGGCGGCGCGCCTGGCAGCACTTAAAGCGTTGGCTGAAGCCGCGGTTGCCGACCCTAATCTGTTCCGCCAACTGGGCAGTATCGACGAGACCGTCGCTCGACTGAAGGCCATCCGTGGAGTGGGAGAATGGACGGCGCAGTACATTGCGTTACGCGCTGTCCGTGAAATGGATGCCTTCCCGGCGACCGATGTGGGTCTTCTTCGGGGCGCGGCGAAGGTGGGCCGCAAAGCGGCGGTGACTGCGACGGTTCTCCTTGATCAGGCAGAATCATGGCGCCCCTGGCGGGCTTATGCAGCGCAACATCTCTGGGCTGCCGACGCAACATTACTTCAACAGAAGGGACAAAGTATATGAACGAACCTTTGCAGCTAATCATCGACCGAATCAAAACGCCTATTGGAGAAATGCTGGTCGTCGCAGACCATAACGGAAACCTTCGTGCTGTGGATTGGGCAGACTATGAACCGCGCATGATGCGCTTACTAACGCGTCACTATGGTGCGAATGGGTTCAAGCTTGAGCCGCGGAAAAATCCACATGGATTTGCCGACGCAATCAATCGGTATTTTGACGGCGACCTTTCCGCACTCGATAGCCTGCCGGTAAAAACTGCCGGTACTCCATTTCAATGTGCAGTCTGGGGCGCTCTCCGTGACATTCCCTTTGGAACCACAGTTAGTTATGCGGGTTTAGCTCAGAAGATCGGCAAACCAACCGCCATGAGAGCTGTGGGGCTTGCTAACGGTTCGAATCCTGTCGGTGTAATTGTTCCCTGTCATCGAGTCATCGGCGCGAACGGATCGCTGACCGGTTACGGCGGTGGAATCGACCGGAAACGATGGCTACTTGACCATGAGTCCAATTCACTTCGCCTTAAGCACACGTCGTCCAACTAGGCACCTGGAAGGATTTCGAATATCCGAAGCGATCATGCCATCAATTTATCGGGAGTAATTGGGGCTTCGCGGATTCTCTTTCCCGTCGCATGATAGATCGCATTTGCGACCGCGCCTCCGGCTCCGGTGATTCCAATTTCGCCGATGCCGCGAGCACCCAGTGGATCGAATTTCGTGTCGGGAATGTTCAGGGCCAAGACATCAATCTCTCCGATATCCGCATTCACGGGCACGTGATACTCCGCGAGATTATTGTTTACCGGTCTGCCGTTTCGCGGGTCGATGTGGGTGCTCTCGTGCAGCGCGAGGCTGACGCCCCAAACAATTCCACCGATCAACTGGCTGCGCCCGGTTTTCCCGCTTAGCAGCGTTCCAATGTCGTATACGGCAACCACACGCCGAACATGGGGCATACCCAATGTTTCATCGACCGCGACTTCCGCGAATACGGCTCCCCATGAATGGGCGGAGTATTGCTCCGAATCCTCATCGGGCTGGGCCGAAGCCGTGGCGCTTACCGGCTGACTGCCGTGGCGCGCCAGCAGGGCTGTATAGGTCTCGGAAATCGTCGGGTTTGATTTACGAAAAATTTTTCCGTCCTTGAAATCCAGATCCGCAGGCGATGTTCCATGAAGCGGCGATGCGGTATCGCTCGACGCCAACGTCAGCAGCTTTAGCTGAGCCTGTTTTGCCGCCATCTGCACGGCGGGTGTAACGCTGGCTGCGCTTTGCGAACCACCCGAGACAGGAGCCTTGGGCATCGTGGTGTCTCCCAGCTTCGCGTCAATCACGTCGATCGATAGATGCAGCGTGGCGGCGGCGACCTGCGCCATGATGGTGTACGTCCCGGTGCCCAGGTCCTGCGATCCGGAAGCTACCGTCACTCGGCCGTTGGGCTCGAATCGCACCATCGCCATCGCTGCCGAGCGGTTCGCGGGATAGGTCGCAGTAGCCATACCGTATCCAATCAGATTGTGCCCATCTCGATGAGATCGCGGTTCGGAATTCCGCTTATCCCAGCCGAAGCGCTCCGCCCCTTGCAGATAACATTCCTTCAGATGCTTGCTGGAAAAAGGTTTGGAGCTGGTTGGATCGACCTGCGCATAGTTCTTCAAACGTAACTGCACTGGGTCCATCTTCAGCTTGTACGCCAGCTCGTCCATTGCAATTTCCAAAGCAAATGTTCCAGTGGCCTCGCCCGGAGCGCGTTGGAAAGTCGGCGTTCCAACATTCAACGGCACAATCTTCTGCGAGGTATGGATGTTCGGGCTGGCATACAACATTCGCGACTGCACGGAAGAGGGCTCGGTGAAGTCTTCAATGACGGAAGTGTGGGAATACACATCGTGCCGGATGGCCGTCAGTGTTCCATCGCGTTTGGCACCGAGCACGATGTGCTGGTAAGTCTGTGGTCGGCCCCCTACAGGGCCAAACATCTGCGGACGCTCCAGAACCAGCTTGACCGGCCTTTTTACCACTTTGGCCGCCATTGCCGCCAGCACCACATGTGACCATGTGGAACCTTTACAACCGAAGCCTCCGCCGGTAAATGGGCAAAGAACGCGGACGTTGTCTTCTGGAATTCCGAGCACTTTCGCCACCGTCTGTTTCACGCCTGAGATGTATTGCGTCGCATCATGCAACGTCAGCTTTTCTCCATCCCACTGAGCGATCGTCGCGTGCGGCTCCATAGGATTGTGATTCTGCTTTGGAGTGCGATACAACTCGTCCACCTTCACTTCCGCGGCGGCTAACCCAGTATCGATGTTTCCGGTGCCAACATCGGCCGGATCTTTGCCATGCCCGGCTGGATGCGCAGTCGGAAAGCCTGCCTCAAAGTCCAGCTTCGGCGGAGTAGTTTCATAACGAACTGAGATCAGCGATCCGGCGAACAGCGCTTGATTCAGCGTCTCGGCGACAACAAGAGCAATGGGCTGATTGTTGTAGTGGACCTGATCGTCCTGGAGAAGTGACAAGACGCGTCCGGCCGGTGGATGAACAGCCGCCTTTCCACCTTCCGACAGCTTCGGCGCATTCGAAGGCGTCATGATGGTGATAACACCGGGCGCGCGCTGAGCCTGCGCAGT
>JBEPVW010000038.1:0-23092 GCA_041690775.1 Acidobacteriota bacterium
GGATAGACCCATGCCGACTCGAACGTTGCGAACGCGCCGGAGGCAAATTTTACCTGTGACTGAATAATGTCGTAGGTGTCGATGCCGCGAGCCGCCAGCACGGACTTTCGCCCCCATGCGCGGGCCTCCGTGGGTTCGGAGTCGAAGAACCAGCGCATCAGGTCGATGTCGTGCGAGGAAAGAAACCATGCAGGCGTGGTTTGGCCTGCCCAGTCGATGTACTCCGTGGCCACGTAAATGGTGTCGTTCTTTCGGGCATATCCAGCCAGCGGCTCGCCGATTTCACCTTTCGCGATCGCCGTCTTCGCCTGTTGGTATGGAGATAGCCAGCGGTGGTTAAAGGCCACCTGAATCTTTAGGCCCATATCTTTTGCGATGCGAATCAGTTCATCCGCTTCCGCGACACTGGTGGTAAATGGCTTCTCGACAAATGCGTGCTTCCCGGATTCGAGCACGTCGCGGGCAGGGATGAAGTGGTGGGCGTCCGGTGTAGCAATCACGACCGCGTCAAGATCATTTCGCTCCAGCATCTTCCGGTAATCCGTATAGCCGGCGTCAACCCCGTATTGCTTTTGAATTTCATCCACGCGGCCTTGGCGGCGTGAACTGACAGCCACCACCTCCGCCAATGGATGTGCAGCATAGATCTTCACATAAAGCTCGCCCATGATGCCGAGGCCAATCACTCCGATTCGAACTTTTTCCATGATGTGTCCAACCTGGCTTGTGATTTTTCTAATTTTCCGTCAAGAGCCGGAGAAAATTGTTTCGCAAAATGGCATGCTTCGCGTCGTCGGTGATTCTGGCAGTAAGCACCCGACCCAGCAAGACAGAGGCTTCAAGATAGGGCATGTCCGAACCGAACAACACTCGGTCGGCTCCCACTTCCGCAACGCAAAGTTCCAGAACCGTCCGGTGGCTTTGAGATCCGGAGATATCGAGGTAGGTGTTTTGGGTCTGTTTTGCAACCTCAATGGCTTGTTGATAGCCTCGCCAGGAGACACCGGAGTGTCCCAGTAGAATGCGAGCTCGCGGGAACTGTTTGGCGATTTTGCTAAACATGAGTGGTCCACAATTCACATCTGAGTCCCACGTATGCACAAGAACGATGGCATGCGTCTGGTGCGCATAATCCCAGGCAGGAACATAGTTTGGCCCATCGACCGGGTATTTGTGCAAATCCGGATGGAACTTGATGAGAGGAGGATGGTGCAGCCAGGCATACTCCGTCAGTTGCTCCAGCGCTTCTCCGCGGGGATTCGGATTTACCGTGACGTAGCCCAGGAAGCGCTGCGGATATTTTCGGACAACTTCCGCCATCTCCCTGTTTCCGCGCGGACAGTCGTTGAAGCAGGCGAGTGTAGAGGTGACGGCCAGCTGCTCGATGTTCAACGCATCCATGACGGAGAGCATCTCTTCCGGGCTGGTTTTGTAGGCGGGGAAATCCGGGTGTACGCCAAGGTGCCCGTGGCAATCCAGAATTGGGATGGGCGATTTCATGCGCTTTCTCCAATCAGGCGCCGCAGATTTCCACCTGCCACAGCGACACGGCTGGAGTCCGGAACGCGTGCGGTCCCAAGGGCCATGAGCGCCGCACCCGGCGTATAAAGCGGTAGCCTGCTGCCGAATACGATGCGGTCAGGTCCGAATTGTTCCAGGTACCATTCCAGTTGCCTGTGGGCCACATAGGTGGAGCTGTCGAAATACAAATTTGGAAATTTTTTGAGCAGAGGAAATAGATAGCGGTCGCTCCGATACCCGACGTCCAGCAATAGCACGTTGAGTCGCGGAAAATTTTGGAGAAGCACGGCGATGGCATCCCACTCGATTTCTGGACGCGAGATTATGGTCAAAACGCGATGTTCTTCCAGGTATTCCAATAGTTCGCCAGCACACCAGATCGCGCTGGAAAAATTGTGATGCAGAGCGCCAAACCATAGTCGCACTGCCCGCGGAGCGCGCGGTTCCAAATCCGCAAGGGAAGAAGGGTCGGGTGAAGCGCTCCATGCCGGCAGGAAGCGTGGGCTTGCATCGCGCTCGAGTGCCCGGTTTCCTTCCACCGCGTCGTACTCATGGCTGACGAAATGGCTTGCTATCGCCCGCTTGATTCCAAACCTGTCCATTTCAAGAAGAAGTTCTGGCGCTTCGAGCGCCAGCGCTCCACTGATTCCGGAATGCCCCACATATACGTTTGCATCGAAAATGTCCCAGTAAGCGCATTCGGCGAGCGCTGGTTCAATAGGCGATGTGGACACTATGCTCTCCTTCGTTCAGATTGAGCCCAACCGTATCGCCATTTTGCTTGATGTTAATTATCGTGCCATCTAAAGAGACGGATCGGACCTGACTCTTGACCCCAACGCTCACGATCGTCGCACCGGGCGCAAAAAGTCGCAAATCGTCCTCCGTTGCTTCCATGGTGATCTCGGCGTCCACAGGCAGGCTTGATGACAGAACGGGGCGGCCATTTGCGCGGAATGATCGTGCTTGCGCGATAAAGAGATGCTGTAAATGGTGTTCGTCAACTAAAGCGAGCACGCCGCCATCGGTTGCGAACCCGTCCTGCGACAATTCTCCAGCCTTGGTGCGAAACAAAGCTGTCACCGTTTCTGCGCCCGCCCCCGTGGAAAAGCCCTCGGCATTTGGGGTTGAGATTGCCTTCAGTGATTCCACGGCGGAGTTCGATGGAAGAAATTGCAATCCGACTGTAAACACGGCATTGTCTGCTCGTGCGCTCTCCAACCGGAATGTGTTTCGCGGCTCGACTGGAACTTTGTCGAAGTCTTTATATGCATTGATTGGGATGGGCGCGGCTTCAATTACCCAATGTGCTGAGGTTCCAGCAGCAACAGCAAAGGCGCTCGCCTTGTTGCCACGCACTGTAGCGGTGGTCCCATCCACGCTGGGCATAGCGCCGGGCGGAACATGGAGCAGAAAGCTGTAGCGATGAGAAGTGTTTCCGTTCACGCGATCATGGATCAGCAGCACGTCTGGTTTCAGGAAAAGAAATTCCCGCGTAAAGCTCTTCAAACTCCCGTTGTAGGCCAGCCCCAACTCTGCCGAAAGATAATCGATGCCATCTCCAAGAACATGTCGCGTGATCGCGGGGTAGTGATCGAAGCTCTTCCAGTAGCGACCCTGGTAAGAATTCTGGCTGAAAGCGTTGTTATCCAGCATGATCGTATTGTGGCCGGGTACCTGTGTGAAGTAATTCTGATAGCGTGGGTCGGTATAGTAATCGGCGTAACCGGCCTCGCCAATTAATACCTCGCCGGCCGACGCCACCTGAAAACTGCCTTCATCGTGATGTTCATGATTAAACCAGGCACCGGCTCGAATGGAAACCAGTGTGTCGTTCTGACCCCATCCACTGCGTAGCGCCGCGCTTCCACGCAAAGGGAACAACCTGGATAGCGGAGCGGGAGGGACGGCAGCGGCAGGCTTTGTGCAACAGATCAGATCCAGCATATCGGGTGAGTAAGGTGGCATTCGATGGTTCTGCTCAGATTTGAAAATGCTTTCTAAACTGTGTGTGAGCGCTGAATCGTAGAATGCGCGCAAAGTTGGATCGCCCGAATACTCCGCTGCCCAGGCGTATCCGGAAAGGGACGAGAGTTCTCCGTCCCAATCGCCGGTGTCCAACAGATATCCCGGCTTGTATTGGATATAGTAGGGCCACCAGAAGGATTCGATCATTCGCTCCGTGCCCGATGGCTGTATGCCGATGCGCTGAAGCGACGCCATGCCGACCGCCATTCCTTCCATGGCGAAGGCTTCATAGCCAGTGGGTTCCGCTTCACTGCCGTCATCGGGGAAGAGACCGTGCAATAGCTTTTCGTTGCTCACGAGAAGCTCGGCCAGGGCAGGTGCGAAACGCGTGTTCCAGTCGGGTACGTCTCCATAGACGGCGATGCAAGCTGCAATAGCTCCGCCAATAGAGTGTGCCATGTGATTGCTGGTCGCGATGGGCATGCGGTCGTTCAGGAAATATTCTTCGATCGTCGGAAGGATAGCGTTTCTGTAAAACCCGTTCGCGATCTGCTCTTTTTCGCTGGCACTGAGTTGATCGGCGATCAAGTCATAGCCAAATGCGCTCTGCTGCATGAATATTCCGACGAAATAATAGGTATGGAGGCCGTGGGCAGCGAACCAACTCGGAGTCCACGTTGACCATTGCGAGGCAGCAAGCAGAGCTCGCCGGGCTGCGTCGAGAGACTCTTTCGATCCGCGCAAGCGGTAATCGAGCGCATTCAACATAATGGCATTGCCATAATTGCCCAGCAGCGCCGCGTAGTCACGCAATCCCGGAAAAACAGAATCTGGCGACATAAGGCGGATATCGTCTCCAGCTTTCGGGTTGTCGGCAATCGCAGCAGCGGAAGAAACTGCTTTTTCACGGATGACGTTGCGCAGCGCGTCCGACGGCATTTGCAGCCTTAGTTGTTCCAGCCGTTCCGGTGTGAGCAGCAGCCTTGGGTGCGGTGGAACATGGCCGAGAACGAGGAAGCGGAAGTCGCTTTGTGCCCCGCCATCGGTCAGGCGAGCCCGCCATAGTCCGGGTGTGGGTGACGGGCCGAGGCTGACGCGGCCTCGAGCTAGCGCTTGAGTTGTTATCTGTTTTCCGTTTCCATCAAACAAAGTAATTTCCGTGTTCCCACCTTGTCGGCTGGTCTGAATGCTTAATATCGGATCACTTGCATCAACCGTATTAATAGCCACGGGCGTGCCCATTGTTGCGGAGTGCACGAGATGGGGAAGTACCACCGGAACTGAGGCTCTTCTCTCCGCGTCGATTCTCATTGCTTCAAGTACCAGCTTGTTGTGCGCACCAGGAACGGGATGCGCAGTATCTGCCTCGATCGTTAAAACCTGCACATCTTCACCCGATGCAGGAATGTGCAGCAGGAATCCCGGGATATCGATTCCATATTTACCGTTCTCGGTAGGAAGGACAGCCGAATATTTTTGGCCGGACTCTGTGCCGACGGTGAACTCCACAGGTTCAACTGTGCCGCCCATCTCTATCTCGTACTTCAAGTGGATGATGGACTCTGGAGTTATGCGAAAGCGTATGGGTTTGACCAGTCCCACGCGTACGGTTTGCTGACCATTTGCAATTACGTCCCGGACCAGGACATGACGGTCATTTATCGGCTCCGTATAAATTGAAGGATCATATCCTACATCCTGCGGGAGCGGATAGCTCATCCATGCGGGAATTCCCGTGTTGAAATCTTCTACAAAACTCCAGCGGGAATATCGGCTCGGTGAGTCCCGCGTTATATTCAACCCACTCGAGGCCAAAGGCACTCCTAAGGCGATTGCAGGTAGACAGCTAAAGGAGCCTAAGAGAGCGAAGCTGAAGAATCTCTTCACTGGTTGCTATACCGAAGTGGTGACAGTGTTCGTTGTGGCTTCCCGTCGGCGAAGCGCGGCCGCATTCTGCTGTACCTTGCGAAAAGCCGCGGCGATGTCATCCATATCTTTCGTGGTACCCAGAAATAGACTGTGTTCTAACCATATCCCGTCTCGACAGGCCCGTTCGCTTTCCGCAAGATTGAGTGATCGATAGTCTTGCGCCGGCTTCCAGCTTCCACAACGACATGGCGGCAACTGATCCGTAGTGAAAAGAGGGTTGCGATACAGAGGGTGCGGATATGTTGGTACCGCCGGAATGCCTTCGGCCTGCAGAGCCTCCAGAACGGTCGCCCTGCTCACACCTTCCATTTCAGAAGAGAGGTATCGCAGAGTGACGAGATAGTGTGGATGGTTCTGAACTTTCGGATGCACCGGAGCCATTCTGAAACCAGGCAAGCCGGAAATCTGCTCTCGCAGGTAGTTGACATTCTGCGTGCGTGTGCGCGTTTGTTCAGGCAGTTTCTTCAGCTGCTCATCGAGCAGTGCGGCCTGGAAGGCCGTGAGACGGTAGTTGCTGCCGAGCGTGTAATGTTCAAACCAGCCCGAGTTTTTCCTCCTTCCCTGATTGCAATAAGCCCATACCTTGTCAGAGATTTCAGGGGAGTTAGTAAGAACCATGCCACCTTCGCCGGATGTAATTAGCTTGAAGGCTTGAAAGCTGAACGTTCCGGCGATCCCAAAGTTTCCTACCGGGACACCGCCCCAGGATGCTCCATGGGCGTGCGCGCAATCTTCGATCAGAGCAATGCCATGCTTCCGCGCGATCGCCGATAGCGCGTCCATGTCGGCTGGATGGCCGCCGAAGTGGACCACAATCACAGCTCGCGTGCGCGGCGTAATTGCAGCTTCAACTGCGGCGGGAGAAAGATTCAGTGTAACCGGATCGATGTCGGCAAAAACTGGGCATCCATGGCAAAGCAGGACGGATGTGGCCGTCGATACGAAGGTGAATGGCGGGACAATCACTTCATCCCCACATTGCACCCCGGCTGCGCGGAGCACAACTTCAAGAGCGACAGTCCCGTTCACGCAGGAAATTGCGTGGCTCGCGCGGTGCATTGCGGCGAAAGCTAATTCAAACTCTTTGACCTGCTTGTTGTATCCACCCCATGATCCGCTGCGCAGAATTCTTGTAAGCGACTCTTCTTCTGCGCGCTCGAACATTGGCCACGGTGAAAACGGTTTCTGCCGGATTGGAGTTCCGCCGAATAGAGCTAAATCCATGATGTTCAGCCTCGTGTATTCCGGCTAACGGAAGATGTATAACCTAACAGCGTTGAAATGTCCCGGCATGCGCCTATCAAACTCGACCCAACCGAACGCTCCGGAATCCGCTCCATACGCAAGGCGGGACCAGAAATGCTCATCGCCGCTAAAGCCTTCCCCTCCGCATTCACAATTGCCGCGCCGTAACATTTCGCGCCGTCGGAATCCTCGCCGTTATCGATCGAATAGCCGCGCTTGCGCACCTTGGCCAGTTCTTGCACGAAAGTAGGGCGGTCGCAGATCGTCCGTGTCGTCAGGCGCCGCAATGTTTTCCCCTTCAAAATTCTGTTTATCTCCACCGGGGACATGTGGCACAGCAGCGTCTTTCCCATCGCTGTCGAATGCAAGGGGCTTCGCATACCCGCGTGGGCTGCGAGACGAAAAGCATGAGGGCTTTCCAGAACCCGAATGTAAAGAACCTCGTCTCCATTCAGCACCCCCAGGTTCACTGTTTCCTGAAAGCGACGCAGGAGTGCCGCCATGAAGGGAAGAGCGATGGCAGGAAGCTCGCTTCCTGGACTGGACTGTGTTTCACCGGCAAGGCGGCCAAAACGGGGCGTGATGGAATACTTTCCGTTCTCGCTTTTGGAAATGTAGCCGGACTGTTCCAGCGTAAAAAGGATTCTGTAGATGGAGCTTTTAACGATCGGCACACGGCCCGTAAGGTCGTTTAAGCTCACATCAGATCTTCCTTCAAACGCCTCCAGAACGCACAACATGCGTGCAATCGCCTCGATGTGGTTGTTGGCTGGCATAGTGACCTGGCTCCTTAGTGTGCAGCCCTCAACGGGTATTGTAAAGTACGCTCTTCTATTTTTAGGCTTCTTATTCTACAAAATAGAATCTCGGTACAAAATCATGAGTTTTATCCTATTGTGCAGAACGGCGTCCTTTGAAAAAGGACATTTCAAACAGGAACGGTACGATATTAATATTTGGCGAACGGTTCCTTTCTGTACGAATTGATCTGAATAGCCGCGGAAAGACCAAAAAGCCACTTGAGTGGCACGCCATTGGATCTTCAGCTTTGCGTGGTCGTTGCATCTGGGTCGCGTGCTGCAGGGCTGCTAGTTAAATATAGTTACTCCGTAACTCAACATCGATCATTTCACTCACGCGGAAAATCTCTGATAGGAGATCGTGACTTCTATACTACTGTGCAGAACGCCACGCTTTTAAGGCTTGACACCTGAAAAAACAAAGCGCAGCGTAATGTTTATATTCCGGCGAGTAGTGCCTTCGGGACGAATCGATCCGTATAACAGCCGGCTGGAAAGCAGTAGCGTAGTTAGCGATCCACATCGATAGGAGAAGTGAATGAATCGCGCACTATCCGGTATCTTCAGCGTTATTCTCTGTTTATTTCTTGCGCCGTCTCTCGGAGCGCAGGAACGTGGCCCGGCGAATGCAACGCAGACCCAAAAAACACTTGACTTGCATGCCATGGGATCCTCGCCTTGTGCTTGGTGGCTGCCTGTCGATCGTGCAAACGGCAGCTTCGACCTACACGGTAAGGTCAACGAGCTCCGTTCCGACGGTTTTCAATGCGAGGTCTTTGTGATTGAAAACTCAGAGTCGGCAAATAGCTATGAGAACTTTCAAAAAGTCCTGGAGGCCACTAAGAACACCAACATCGTGACGTGGGCTGTGATTGTTCCGCCCGCAGAGGGTGGGGCGAAAACGTTGCCTTATCGTCTTGATTATGTTGCGTGGTCACGGGCTTTTGCCAAACTGTCCCTCAAATATAAAAACTTTCGTGGCTTTAATATCGATGACCTCTTTGCGGCCGAAATAAACGAAAAGACATTCACGAGGGACTATACCTGCAAGATTTATGCGGCAAAAAAAGAAGTAAATCCGCGTTTCCTGTTTGTGCCCACGATTTACGATCTGGATCGCACCATCGCCGACCGCCTTGCTGGTTGCGTGGATGGCGTGATGTTGTGGTGGGTCAACCTGGAATCGACTGCCGGTCTGCAGTCGATTCTGGAAGATAGCCGCTACGCCGTGGATGGCCGGTTCCCCGTTTATGGTGGTGTTTATGCACGTTGGACTTCATGGCACAAACAAGGAAACCCCAGTCCCGCAATCTTTAAGCGGTCGCTTGAAGATACCTGTAAATATTCCGATGGTGCGGTGATCTGGCAGTTGTCACTTGATCCCGCCGATCCTCTTCTTGCTGTGGCGAAGACGTTTCTACCGGGAGGGTCATCGATTTATGCTGGTAAGTGCGGTACAGGCTCCCTAGCCGGAAAATATTGAGCGAAAGGTTAGATCTTTAACGGCGAGGTTCAAGACTGCTTCGCAGAATAGCCTGTCCACGCGCGCCGAAAATGGCATGTGGACACAAGATATTCAATCCGGAGAGCAAATGAATCGCCGTGTATTCGGTCAGATGTTTGCAGCAACTTTGGGGCTGCCAGCCATACCTTCCGTGGCTGTGCAGGCCCTGACGAAGACAAAAACAATTGAGGACCTTAATCTGCAGTCGATCCATGACCAGTACCACAAGGATCTATTCGATGACTATCTGCCCTTTCACGAGCGCTTCGTCATCGACCATAAATATGGTGGTTTTGCCTGCTCCGTTCGACCAAACGGGGAACGCGTCAATTGGGAAAAGACTACCTGGTTTCAAGGGCGTGGAATGTGGGTCTACTCTTTTCTGTACAACAATCTAGCCCATGAACAAAAGTATCTGGACTTTGCAGCCGGCGCGGTTCGTATGGTTGAACGGAGCAAGCCGAAGGATCCTGAAGCCTTTTGGCCAAAGGAGGTGGAGCGAGATGGTACCCCGTATGGGGCGCCTGATCGGGACATCTATAGCGACATGTTCATCGCTGAAGGTCTGGTCGAGTTTTCGCGGGCTAGTGGAGAACGTAAATATTGGGACCAGGCGCGAGAGATTGTTCTTAAATGCCTTCACAAATACGACCAACCGGACTATTTTCCGGAGATTGGACAGACATATCTAGGACCGTCCGCCCCCCCATTTCCAGGAGCGAGAATCGAAGGTCACTGGATGGCTTTTCTTGGGACAACCACGCAAATGTTGGCGATGCATCCCGATCCACAGCTGCAGCAAATTTCAGATCGATCAATCGATGCACTTTTGAATCACCATTACAATCCTCGCTTCCAGCTTATAAACGAGTTAATTAATCACGATCTATCACGGCCCACTGACTTATACGAACAGCTTGTGTATGCAGGGCATGCCATTGAAACGCTTTGGATGGTCATGTATGAAGCGCGTCGTAGAAACGACCCAATCCTGTTTGATAAAGCTGCAGACATATTCCGGCGTCATTGCGATGTAGCAAGAGACCGCGTTTATGGAGGATTGCTACGTAATCTAAAAAATGTCGACCAGAATGATTGGACGCTTGATAAAACACTTTTTGTTCACCAGGAAGCGATTACAGGATCCATGTGTCTTATTGAGGAGACAGGCGATCCATGGGCGATGAACTTTTTTCCTCCGCTCAATCAATATATTCACTCAAAATTCCCGATGCGGAGTTTGCATTCCCCGCTTTGGCAGGTTACAGGGGATAGATGGGTGACCGTTGATCCAAATATGACCAGGGCGGAAAACTACCACCAGCCTCGTTTTCTGATGCGTAACCTGCTGGCCGTCCAACGTCTTATTGCAAGAGGAGGAAAGCCAATTCGATCATCGAGTGATCGCAACCTCACTGTCTGATAGTTTGTTGGGTAGCGGAGATCCGACACGTTCTTACCGCTACCGCCAGGCAACTTCCGTCGCCGGTACAAAGCATTTCACTCTATTGCCCTTCGTGTCGAAAATATCGAATTCTGTCGCTGTACCGCTCTAAGAGCCTCTCCAGCGTCCCTTCATTATTAAACGATGTATCTACATTTGCACTCGGGAAGACGGGTACAGGTAACTGTCTTCGCAGCATCTCGGAGGCAGCCTCTATCATGATGGAGTTTATGATTGCAGCGCCTGCAACGGTAGACGTTGGCCCTATGTGCTGGTTGGAATACTGGGCCGGCAATGGCAGAGCTGCATCTCCCACCGGAGCGCAGTTGTCGATCACGATATCCACAAGCTCGAAGAGCCGTTTCCCTGAAGCATGCCGCGAGGCAGATTGTCTGGATTGATTTACGTTCGTGATAGCGATCAACTTCAATCCTTTGGATCGCAACTCAAGCGCCATCTCTATCGAAACTGCATTCCTGCCAGAATTTGAAATGAGGATTGCAACATCTTTCGAAGTGACTTCCTCTCGCTGCAAAATGTCATGAGCATAGCCAGACTGGCGTTCTGCCATCGTGCTTTCCAGTGCCCCATCGAGAAACAATAACCGACGATCGAGAATTGGGTTCACCGGTACCATGCCACCGGCCCGATAGAATGCTTCTTCCGCCACCATATGTGAATGCCCGCTCCCAAAGGCCTGGACAATCCCGCCAGCTATTAAAGCGTCGGCTATTAACATTCCAGCTTGCCGAATAGCTTCTACTTGTTGAACTTTGATATTTTCAAGTAATTCCTGTAGCGCAGATATATAGTTTGTTGCACTTAACATGGAAACCTCGATTTCATTTATTTCTGTGAAAGGATCGCGTCCCTGGCGAGAAGAAAGGCGCCGTGTAAGGCATCGGATAAGGGTGCCTTGACCTTGACAGCTGGAATATGTAACTCAACCTCTTTGCGAAATGTTTCAAGAACAAGAGGGCATTTCTGGAGAATTGCGCCATAATAGCTAACGACGCAATCTGTAGAGTAATCGAGTCTTCGGACAAGTGCCGCCGCTCCCATCGCCAACTCACGACCGGCCTGAACAAGAATATGAGTTGCGATGGGGTCCCCGCTTGCGGCAACGGTCTCCACCGTGCGGCTCAGCTCCGAAATTTGAGCAGGCTGCATCGGACGAGAGTAAAGAAGCCGCGGAACTTGAGAAAAGTCGGAAGCCCCTAACACCTGGCAGAGCGATTTCACGAGTGCCGTTGGCTCTCCACGCTGGTCGTAGGCCTTCGAAGCCGCGCGCAAAGCCTGAATTGCGATCCAATATCCACTTCCCTCATCTCCGAACATGTAGCCGAATCCGCCGAGCTTCAGGCGTTTGCCGAGCGGGGAAATGCCGAAGAAAACAGAACCGGTTCCGGCAATCGCAAGCACCCCGGGTTGTCCTTGTAAGGCGCCAGCATGGGCTGTAACCATGTCCCCATGGATCAGCGTCTCGGCATACCCGGCATCCTTAAGAAGCATTTGCATCTCGGAAGCACCTGTGCCATCGAAGTCAACGCCAGCGAAACCTGCAGACACAAGCAAAACATCGTTTCTCTGACGGCCGCAAACGTCCAGCGTTCGAGCGAGTGTAGTTTGCAGGGACTCGAGAACACGTAATCTTTCTGCTGAAAGATGATTGGACGGCCCACCTTCTGCGGCCGCGAGTCTGAAGCCATCGAGCGTATATGCGGCGCATCGGGTTTGCGTGCCACCGCCATCTACAGCGAGCAGTATCTTCTCTTTGTTAGTTGGCAGCATCAGGACCTCCAGCCATTGCATGGAATATGCCTCTGGATGCCCACCGATACATAAACCATGTCCCGGTGGAAACGGCCAGTACGATAGCAGCGGCAAGCACGATCCAGTTCTTCGCCAGGAGACTGATGATCGCCAAAATCATCGAAGCTGCAACCACAATCCCCAGGCAGCAATCCAGCAGGTCTGTAGAGGTTTCCTCTCGTATGCTCCTCGCTTCTGCCTCCGGGAGCTTGGCGGCCACTGGCGCCCATAGGCCAGGCGGACGACACAGGCGATAAAACCTCTCTAAAGTCTCCGGCGCTTCGGGTCGAGTCAAAAGACTGACTGTCACAATCACGATCATGCCTGAGCAGAACAGAAGCAGAAACCCTTGCCAGAAGGGATGTATCTGCTCATTGGAAAATCCGAAGTGGAACCACACTAAATAGCTGAGGGGCAGCCCGAGCAAAAGAGCCGAAGCTTCGCCAAAGATGTTGAGCCTCCACCAAAAGAAGCGAAGCCATGAAAGCGGAAGGATAAAAGCAAATACGATGGAATTGATAAATAGAAACCACGCTCGCATACCTTCAACAAACATATAGGCGACGATAAGGCCGAGGGCAAAGAGTAATACCGAAGATATACGCCCAGCTAAAACATAATGTCTCTCCGACTTATTGGGGCGGATAAGCGGGCGATAGAGATCGTTGATGATATAGGAAGCACCCCAGTTCATCTCGGTACTGACTGTTGCCATATAGGCAGCAAAAATGCCGGCTACTAAGAGTCCTAAAAGTCCGGTGGGAGCATAGGTCTTAACAAGCTCTGCCCATAGTTTTCCCGGTTCCCGTACGGCTGCGGGAGCATAAAGCGCTGCCGCCAGCATGCCAAGGCAGAGAAAAGGAACCACTCTCACTACAAGTGTTAACACTGTATTGAATAGCTGACCTACCTGCGCGTGAAATTCATTCTTGGCAGCCATAAAACGCTGGGCGGTAAAACCCTCACCGCCCGTGGGAGAAGCCGCAAAAAACAGTCCTTGAACAACCAGCGCAGCCACCGTGAGAAAGCCGATGCCCGGTACAGGTGGCAACACACGGAAAAACGAGGATGCACCACTACCCCTGAGCATGTGGATCGATGAATAAGTGTGGGAGATTCCACCCACGTGATGAACGATGATTGGGACTAATGCAATATTTCCGACTAAAAAGATGGAGAATTGAAACGCGTCGGTGTAAGCCACTCCATAGAGCCCGGAGCTCACGGTATAGATAACCGCAATGGCGCCAGCAATCAGAATGAGATGCCCCGGCGTCCATCCAAGGATCGGTCCGAGCGCCGCGCCTAGCCATCCGGAAACATAGCCAATCAGCACGACGACAAAACCGAAGCTCATAAACACCGCGTACACTCCTCGGTAGCTTCGCGCGAGCTTCCCCCCGTAACGCAGTTCGATTAATTCAGCGGAAGTGACTGTGCCAAGCCGCCTCCAGTATTTCGACCACAACACAGCACCCAGAGGCATCCATACTACATAAGGTATCCACCAGATGGCGTTTCCAAGCAGGCCGCCTTGAAAGGTCAACATTGTTACTGCTGGCGCCAGTCCCGCGTCTGTATAGGTAGCGACGGCTGAGAGAGCGATGATCCACCACGGCAAGTTGCGCCCTGACACAAAGAAGTCATCCACACTTCTTCCCGCTCGTTTGGTGAAGTACATTCCGACACCGAGCATGAAAGCGAAGTACAACGAAACAACGAACCAGTCTAAGCTGCTCATTTGTCTTCCTGGGAGTTTCTAGTTAACTCCGGGAAAAGCATCCCTTTCAATCGGCGAGCGGTCTCCATCAGCCGCTGTTCGGAATCGGGCGCGCACAATGCCACCTCAACCTCGTATCCACCCTGCTTGTATGCCGACGGCGGCGGAAGATACCCGATATATCCATTCGCCAAGCCAACAACAAATGTATGTCTGTAAATGTCGGCCTTGATCGCCAGTCCAGTTTCTGTGAACACTTCTGCTGGAATACTGAGAAACATCGCCTCGCCGATTCGTACTCCATTCGTCGTCATCGGGATGACGTTCCCTAGTTTCTCCAGTTCCCGGGCATTGTTATATCGAGCTTCTGCGTATACTTCCTCCACCAGTACGTCCGCAGCTGGATGTGTACGTCCGTTATCAGCAGCGGCCTGTTTTGCTCGTTCGCTAGCGTCTTCCGCAGCCTGTTGCAGTTTGCTTACAGAAGAGAAGCTCGCTCCTTCGAGACTTCCTTCATGTTGTACGACCTTGATGACGGTTGCGTCGGAGGTAACGATAGTTGGGAAGACGCTCAACACGGCCATGGCGAGCCGTTCTCCAAGCTCCCATGCCCGTTGAAACGTGCGGCCTGGCGTTTGTACTCCGATAGCGCTTAACTCCGAGGATCGACCGATGCTGACATTGCCCTCTGCGCCATTGAAGAAAAGTGCGAAAGTGTCCGTTCCTAACTGTCTCTCCAAAGTCTCTACGGCGGCGGCAGGGAAGTCCCCGGTGATCTGCAAATTGCCAACACCCAGCACAGTAGGATGGCAACCATAGACGACTGCAACAGCCATCGGGGAACCGTCCGGATGATCGGCGCGGATAATCGCTGCTTCTCGATCGATAGCGCCTTGTTCCGGATGTCTCCGGTTCGCTCCGAGACCGGCAACCTGGCATAAACCCACACCTACTTGCGCAGATGTTCGCGTCTGCCATGCCTTTAATCCGCTTTGAGTAATAGCAGATGCAAGCTGTGTCATGTAATCCGCGTTGAGAGGCACATCAGCGTTGAAGAATGTCTGGATCGTATGCGGGCCGGAATGAGTATGCGTCGCGGCAATCACAATGTTGCTGTACCGCACAGAGGTCACATTTGAAATGCGTTCCCTGATTTCCAATGTAAATCGCGACGACAGTGCGATTACATCCACTGAGATAAGAATCGCCGCATCATCTTTCCCCTCAAAGGCAATTGCCCGGCTGTACAAGTCGTCGTGAATACCTTCGGAAACGCCGGATCGCGCGCGATAGCCACTCAACGGAACGCCTATTTGTGGAGTGATCTTCGTCTTCGATACACCAACCTTCATTTCTCATCCATCTGGCGAACCATCGCTGTTACATCCTCTTCAAGAACCTGGGTGCCGGACGATCTGGGATCCGAAAAGATAGCCTTCATCTGCTTTAGCGTAACTTGCGCTTTCGTTAGCAATTTGAGCGCTTCACTTCGCTCTCCGCGCTGAAGAAGTTGATCGAACCGCGCTCGTAACGAATTCCAGCCGGACAGTTTGCGCTTATCCCACAGCCGTCCAGGATAAAGCTCAACGAGATTGCAAAGCACCTGACGTTTTGCCGGAGTATCGCCGAGATGTGCGATGGACTGACCAATGGAGCGCGCGGGATCATACTGCTGCGGATTCCACAGATAATCTGCGATCGTCAATAGCGGAATGCGATTCGCTTCATCCTGGTAAGCCATCGGATTTGAAATATAGCCTGCTACCTCTGAATGTAAATCGGCCGCCCGCCCCGTTAGTGGTCCCAGATCCAGCGTGGGCCTCTGGTCATTCACGGGATAGTTATCCCATATAAGGATGCGATGGCCGCACAGTGATTTATATTGCCGCGCCTGCTCAGCGCTGATTGTCAGCGACTCGACATCCGGACCTGTCCAGTACAGATACACGTCTGAATGAAGTTCCGTCGCAAGCGTTTTTGTGTAGTGGATCCCCGGAGTTACCCCGTCGATCAGGCTTTCATTCGGTCCCACTTCCGCTCCAAGCACTGTTGTATTGGTCTCAATACCGGAATGTCCTGTACCCGCGTACCACGTGGGGCAGAACGTCAACTGTGCTGTCGGCTCGTGAGCACGGAGCCGCCGAAAGATAGCATTCACGACACGAGCCTGACCGCCGGCGTCAATCTTATGGCCAATATCATCGAGTGAAACATTGAACCACCTTACCCCCAGACTCTGGGCCCACGCATAATGCTGCCACAAGGAATTTAGGTCTTCGGCGCTGTCGTAGTCGAACGGCTTGTCCGACTTCAGGTTGGGATTAATGCTGAAACAGAACATAATGTTATGTTGCTGGCACAAGCGAATCACTTTCTCAAAGGCTGCTCTCTTCTCAGAAGAAAGTGGTTTGTACCAGAAATTCATGCTTCTGTCGTTAACCCAAGCGCCATGTGGCCCGAGTTCCCACAGAGACGAATAGCAGTTCATCAGAAAGTTGAGACGGTATTCCGCCATAACCGGAATTTCGGCGAGATACTGATCGGGTGACCATGCCCAGCCCTTGATTCCGCGGATCGAAAATGCCGGACGAGAGCCTGAACGGGTAGAACCATACGGAAGAGCTTCGATGTGTCGCGGAAGCGTAACGTGAAACGGACGCAGAACATCATTATTTATCTGAACACCTGAGGCGCCATCAAGGGGAACACTGCTGAGCGGCCATGCAGCGTTTCCCCTCATCATCGTTTCGGATAGAGCAAGCATTCCAAGCCTGGAAACAAATGTTCTTCTCTTCAATTCCGCCTCCCTTGTGCGCTGTGAATGAAAATCCGCCTATCAGAAGATAGCTCGGGGTTTGGTTCTATCTCGCGATGGCGATTGGCGAATACATTCATGGAATAAAACTCCATAGATATAAATACTCATGAAATATTACGCCATAGATAGATTCCGCACAATTATCTGAGATAAATTTTCATTGGATATGTGGAGGGCATAGTGGTTTAGCCAAAGAAACGCCGAAAGCTAACCGCAGTATGTTGGGGCTGGCAGACAGTCAAATAAGCGGAAGTGTCAGTATCTGCGGGTTTTAACCGACTCGGATGCCCTCTGGATGTAACCGAGGCATTTTCTTCCCAATTGAATAGCGACGGTGGCCGACAAAAGGTCGACGACACATAACTGAGCGATGCGGGAAGTCAAGACCTCTCCTCCCAAAGGCGTATCGCCAGCCGCAGTCAAGAGTATGAAATCTGCGACGGATGTGATCGGGGTCGGATTGAAATTTGTGATCGCTATTGTAGTGGCTCCTGATTCCCTAGCAAGCGAAAGCGCATCGACGGTATCTCTGGAAGATCCGGAGTGGGATATCCCGATGGCAATGTCCTTTTTCGAGAGGGTCGAAGCGCTCATCGCCTGCAGATGGCCATCGCCAGACGCATCGGCAATCAAGCCTAGCCGCAATAGCTTGAACTTTGCATCGAGGGCTGTAAAAAACGAGTATCCTATGCCGTAAATTTCGATTTTGCGCGCGTGCGCAATTTGAATGGCTGCTTTTTTGATCTGCTGTGGATCGATCGCCCGCTGCGTGTCCTCTATAGCTTGAAGATTGGACTGGAATATCTTGGAAGCTAATTGCTCCACATCATCTTTAAATGAAATTCGTTCATGGATATACCCGGCTGACCCTACAAGATCCTGGGCAAGCCGCAACTTGAATTCCTGATAGCCGGCATAGCCGATCGTGCGGCAAAATCGAACTACGGTGGACTCCCCGACGCCAGCCATCTGCGCCAGTTCTGAAATTGACATATGAATGACCGCAGAGGGGTCCTTCAGCACAACTTCAGCAATGGCGCGTTCCGCGCGCTTTAATACCTCTCCGGCAGTTCTGATTCGAATTGCCACTCCCGCTCTTCGATAAGTTTGATTATTCTGCGTCTGCATAGGATCTTGAACAGCCTGACTCCGTTTCCGGTTATTCTATAGCTACAAGCTTTTCCCGTCGTCTTTCAGCGCGATGTATATGATCGAAACCGGGAGATCGGACCGAATGGCATCACCCCATCAATAGAAAACCGAGAATCTTCAGTTATGGATAGATGTAAAAACGGAAAAGGCTATTTCCATTCTGCCCATATACAACCGGTAGAAATGGCAACTGTTCGTCGCAGCAATTCGATATTAAGTTGTTGTTTTTGATTAGAGTCAAGTGATAGACAGGTTCGAGGACCTCGGTTTATCTGATGAAAAGACGTGAATTTCTGAAGATTGGCACAGGAGCGCTTGCTGCCCATCTTGCGATTGAAAAAGGTTTTGCAGAAAAGCCACAGCCGCCGCCACAGCCAATGGTCCGGACTGTTTATGTAGTCGCGTTGTGCCATCTGGATCTGGGTTTTACTGATTTTGAATACGCGGTGATCCGCAAGTACTTTGAAGACTATATCCCGACCGCAATTGATACTGCGAGAAAGCTGCAACGGGAAAATGCAGACGAGCGTTATGTCTGGACTTTGAGTTCCTGGATGGTTTACGAGTATCTGGAGCAGGCCTCTTCGGAAAACCGTAGAAACATGGAACAGGCGCTAAGCGGCGGCCAGATCGCATGGCATGCAATGCCGTTCACGTGGGAGTCGGAATTGCTCGATCGGTCGTTAATGGGGACATCTTTCGGTCTTTCGAAGGCCCTGGACCAGCGCTTTGGAATCAGGACTATTGCCGGAAAACTTACAGATGTACCGGGTCATACCCGCGGGTTGATCGGTCCCGCTGTCGAAGCGGGCATTCAGTTCATCGACATCGGCCCTAATGTTCATTCACCCGACGTGCCACCGGCCCCCCATCTGTTCAATTGGCGCGACCCCGAAGGCAAGCAGGTAACGGTTCTGTATCACGAGGCCTACGGTGGTACGACCGTCATTCCCGGAACCGATGTTGCGGTTGCGATCAATGTGCGTGGCGACAACAAAGGGCCACATCCGGTCAGCGAGATCCAGGCCTACTATGCTGATCTGCGCCGCCAGTTCCCGAACGCAACGATTGTGGCGACCAACCTTAATACTGTGGCTAAAGCCGTCCGGCCCATTCGCGACCGTATTCCGCTAGTGACCGAGGAGATTGGGGATACCTGGATTTATTGTGTCGGATCTGATCCGGTTAAAATGGCCCGTTATCGAGAACTTTCCCGTTTGCGCCTCGAGTGGTTATCCAGAGGCGCGTTCCAATTAGGCGATCCCGTTGATCTGGCTTTTAGTTCCAAATTAATTCTCGCCACGGAACACAATGGAGGATTGCATACGGGCAGGAATCGTACCCCCGGTGCACTTTTGGACTACCCACATGTCTTCACGCCGGATGAATTAGCGGATGCCAGAGCCAACAATCCTGTGTTCCAAAAATACGACTTGTGTTGGGCAGAGAAGCGTGCGGATCTCGACAAGGCAGTAGAGGATGCACTGCCACAACCGCTGCGCGTCGAAGCGCAGCAACGCCTGCATTCGCTTATACCGGTTGCTCCTGAGATTCATCACCTCAATAGGCATGCCACGGGAAGAGATATTAAAACAGCGCATTTTGTTCTTTCGATCGATCCGAAGACCGGTGCGATTCATCGATTACTAGATCGAAAGACTGGCCGCGAATGGGCTTCCCCTACACATCCGTTGGCGCTCTTCCGCTATCAGACCTTCGATAGCGCAGACTGCAAGCGATATGTGCACCAGTACGCTGGGGATGTAGCGTCATTAGAAGAAATATGGGGAAAGCCAGGAGTGGAGAATTATGCGGTTGAATCCAGGGTGTGGGAACCGACTGTCAGTACAGCCTACTTTGCGGTAAATCCAGACGCGCATCGGATTATTTCTGAATTACAAATTCTGGATGTAGATCCGAAGTTGGCGAAATTTGTCAGCTGGCCGAATCGGTTAATGCTGGAGATCGTGCTGCCGAAGAACAGTCCAGAAATTAAAATCACTCTTTGGTGTCTCGACAAGCGGGCGAATCGATTGCCCGAAGCCATGTGGTTTTCCTTCTCACCCGACGCACCCTCGCAGGAGGGCTGGCGTCTGGAGAAGGTAAACCGCTTCGTTTCTCCGCTTGACGTGATGTCACATGGCGGGCGTCATCTGCATGCTGTGACGCGTCAGGTGAACTATCGCGACGACCGTGGCGCATTCATGCTGGAGACGCTGGACGCACCGCTCGTCGCTCCAGGCCAACGGTTGCTGACAAATTTCAACAATAGTCAACCGGACATGCGCGAGGGCGTCCACGTCAACCTTTTCAATAACCTCTGGAATACCGCATTCCCCCAATGGTACGGAGATGACGTGTGTTTTCGCTTTGTAATGTCATTCCCGAACGCTTGAGAATAGGCGTCACGGTTGAGGTCCGCGGTACGGATTTCCATCGCTTCATCCGTCAATTGGCTTCTTTACGACAGAAGCCCAACAGCGAACTTGCTCCAGATATAGGTACCTGATTTGAGACCTGACTTATCAGGAACCACGTACTACGGTGAGTTAAGAATTAAACTCCATTTCATCGTACCGCCTGCATTAAGTCTTCCATTAATTCATGCCCGTCTAACGGAAGTAGTCTAATTCTGTGGTTCAGAATGAGCACGTCGCAGGCCGCGGTGAAAAGTTAATTGCTAACTCTACAAATGGAGCCGAAGAAGCTGCGCTGCCTTAAGCATTCACTAACAAACCCATTACAGCACGATGTTTCATTCCGAACTTCGATCTGGTGTATGCGGGAATATTATGGATGCCCCTCACAACAAGGAACGTAGGCCAGTGCCGATTACCGATGAAAACGTCTTGAACCGCCATATCTCATCCCATTGAAATTCTGAAGTGCAGAACGCAAGCGAATATTGTCCTTGACCTCACACGCGCCATTGACATTGAATAAAAATGTAAAAAACTCAGGGGCAGCAAGTCATCGCTTCAATCGAGTAATCTCGATGCTCATCATCCCTGGTAAGAATGGAATTTCTATTGAGTTCACTCCTGAACCGTCGACAGTTTATGGGTTTTGCTTCGGCTATCTATGCATCGCTGCGGTGGCCGAAGCTCTTGCGGGCAAGCGATTTTCAGAACGCCTATCACGCGGTGCCCAAAGATCTTCCGCTGGTGGAGTCTCCAACTTCGGGTGCGGAATGGATTCGACGCGCCGTAGTTCTGCAACCTTGGGGTCCTACGGAACACACAGCCATCGCTCAGGGCACCGATCTTTCCAGTCAGTTTCAAAAAGAGTTTGGCTTCAACGCCATCATAGTTCTACCGACCGAGGCGCATAACGCGCTTATAGGTTCAACGCGCAAGCCTGGCGATCCCGATAATCGCCTGACAGACTCTCAATTCCGCTCCGGATTGAATGCCTATCGCAAAGAAAATTACAAAATCATTCTCTATTCCAGCGTCATGCACTGTGGGCACGCACCCATGTGGGAAAGCGGCGACCTTGCACGGGAACATCCGGACTGGCTACAGCGGGATGCCTTCGGAGATACTGTCCGGGCGTTCGGTCACCCATGGCTATGTCCATCCTCGCCAGCTCGCGCTTACACGCTTAACTACACCCTGAAGTTGGTGCGCGACTACTCGCCCGACGGGATCATGCTCGATAACAATGGGTTTGGGCATACGGGGAAGGGCTTCGCTTGTTATTGCGAGTTTTGTCAACGAGCTTTCCGAGACTATGTGGTGAAGCGCTGCGGGGCATCATGGCTGCGAAATGAGTTGCAGGTTGATCCCGACAAGTTGAGAATTCCCACGGAGAAAGGGCCCCTGTGGGCTTTATGGATGCTCTGGAGAAGTCGCGTATGGGCCGAGACGAACGAGTTGTTTCGTTCTACATTGCGCCAGCTCCGTCCTGACATAGTGTTCTTTGTGAATACCCAGTACGATCAGACTCCCGACCCCCAGGCTACGCGCCTCCAATTCGCACGCGAGGATCTGGTTTTTTCAGAAACCCACGAGTCGGATTCCTGGTACATCTCCCAGAAGCTTGTTTTTGGACAAGCCCTCACCCAGGGCCGTCGTCCACTCTGGAACTATATTGCAACTTTCCAGGATGGTAATATTTCGCGCCTCCGATCGCCAGCAGTTGTTTCGTTGATGATTTCATCGACGTTGGCTCATGGGGCGCTTCCTTGGATCTGCTACCTCGGTCTGGATAGCGTGCAAGACAAGCAAGCCCGCAAGGAGATTGGCCGATATGTTTCCTGGTATGCGTCGCATCCTGAACTATTTGCAGGAAAGCCGAGTGCTCCTATCGGTGCAGTTGTTTCGCTGCTGAATCGGGATATTTTTGCCACGATAAATTGCTGTCCCAAGGAAACAGGTGTTACCGGTTGCGTTGCATCGGCTGACACCCCAGCCCTGATTCCGGATCATATCGGACAACTACTTCGTGCGGCGATGCCGGTAATCGCATTGCGAGAAGGTGAAATCTCGCCAGAGAAGCTCCGAAAATTCCGCATCATTACATTGGCCACCGGTAAAATTCTCGAGGCAGAACAAGCCGTCGCCCTGGCAAGCTGGGTTCGCGCCGGCGGGACTCTTATCGCCGTGCACGACGCCGGAGAGTATGACGAACTGGGACGAAAGTTAGGTCGCTCGACTCTGTGGCAGGCTTTGGACTTGACGGAACCTCCTCTGAAATCGCAGCGTATTGGCCTGGGTACGGTGCAAGCTCCTACACAGGATCATTTCGATGAGGCAGTCCTGGCTTCTGCTCAATCCGCAAAGCTCGGCTTTTCCGTTCCTCAGGGGATTGAAGTGGTCTACTGGCAAAATGCTCATCGGCATTCTCTGCATATCGTCCAGCATGAAAAAACGACCGGATCCGCGTCCCTGGTCTTCCCGGAATGGTTGACGGTTCGCGCCGGCACCCTCCAATGGTTTTCTCCGGATTGGGAGCAGCCAAGAAAGCTCGATTTCCGGCCGGGAACGCCGCTGAATATTTCTGAGTTGCCGACGTACAGCGTGATTGAGCTGAACCATTGAAAACGCACGAGGTCATAGTTTGAAAGTCTTAACCTCTCGGTAAAGGGGTCGGAGAAGTTGTACCAACTAGCCGGAATGCTAGGCTCGCACGACCCTGACTAGAGATTCGGCTAAGTGGGCGGGCCGAATACATTGGG
>JBEPVW010000039.1:0-22894 GCA_041690775.1 Acidobacteriota bacterium
AACCTGTGCCGGGTCCTACGCGACGCAATCCCGCCAACCCCGCCAGGTCCGGAAGGAAGCAACGGCAACGGGCTCATGCGTGTGCAGTGGGTCACCCGGCGCTTCACAACATCTGCCGCACTCACCTTCCTCGCTTAGACTTTTCTAAGCTGCATATAGAAAATAGGAGTTCCACTTTCTGCAAAGGACATCTCATTGAAATTTGATCTTCGCCCGCGGCCGCTGCTCCGCGCCAAAATCAGTGCGCTCGGCACGTATGTACCGCCGCGTCTATTGACCAACGCAGACCTGGAGAAGATGGTCGACACCCACGATAAGTGGATCGTGGAGCGAACGGGCATTCGTCAGCGGCACCTTGTCGATCCCGGCGTGGCGACCAGCGATCTGGCGGTGGAGGCGGCGCGACGTTGCCTGGCAGAGCGCGGGATTGAGCCCGGCGAAGTGGAAGTAATTCTGGTCGCCACGGTAACGCCCGACATGCTGTTCCCGGCGACCGCCTGCCTGGTGCAGCACAAGCTTGGCTCGCCCGGTGCCTGGGGATTCGATCTGTCGGCGGCCTGCTGCGGTTTTGTCTATGCGCTTCAGGTAGGCGCGAAGCTGGTGGAGTCTGGCGCGCACAAAAAAGTCCTGGTGATCGGCGCGGATGTGATGTCTTCCGTGATTGATTACACCGATCGCTCGACCTGCATTATTTTCGGTGATGGAGCGGGCGCGGTTCTGCTGGAACCGGCAGAGGAAGGCGAAGTTGGCCTGATCGACTATCTGCATGAAATCGACGGCTCTGGCGGGGCTTCGTTATACATGCCGGGCGGGGGCAGTCTGAATCCGTCCACCGCCGAAACCGTTGCCAAAAAGATGCACTACGTCCATCAGGATGGGCAGGCGGTGTACAAATTCGCGGTGCGGAAAATGTCGGAAGCCACGGAGAAGCTGCTGGAGCGGAACGGGGTTCGCGGCAGCGACCTGGACTGCTTCATTCCGCATCAGGCCAACCGGCGCATTATCGTTTCAACCGCCGAACGGCTGGGCATGGACCCGGAGCGCGTCATCATTAATATCGACCGCTACGGCAACACCACGGCCGGAACCATTCCGCTGGCGATGCAGACGGCACGGGAAGAAGGCCGGTTGCATAAGAACGATCTTGTTTTGCTGGCTTCGGTCGGCGCGGGTTACACGGTTGGAACTTGTTTGCTGCGCTGGGAGATTTAAGATGGTCCAGTGTCGCGGCAATAGTTCCGGAAAATAAATTTCTCCGTATTTTCATCTCTCTCTCATCTCCCATTTCATGCTTATGCGGCATATATGATGCATGGGCGACGCTATTTATGACACCCTGATTCTGTCGGACGTCCACCTGGGATCGGAGCTGAGCCGTGCCCAGGATGCTTTGGATGTGTTGCAGTCACATCGGTTTCGCAGACTGGTGTTGCTTGGCGATATTTTTTCCGATCTTAATTTTCGACGGCTGACCAGCGAGCATTGGAAGTTCCTGACGCATATCCGCAAGCTTTCCAATCCCAAGCGTCATGTTGAAGTGGTCTGGGTGGAAGGAAACCACGACCATGGCCTCGCGAACCTGATGTCCCATCTGGTCGGGGTGCCGGTCTATCAGCGGTACGTCTGGGAGTATGACGGCAAGCGCCATCTGGCCGTGCATGGACATCAGTTTGACCGCTTCGTCAGCAAAAACCTGTTGATCAGCCGCGTTGGGGAGCACCTGTTTTACCAGATCCAAAAGCTCGATTCGCAGACCAAGTGCTTTTCACGGTTTCTTGATCGGATGAACACGCGCTGGTTACGTCTCTCCGATAAAGTCGCCAGTGGAGCCATCCAATATGCACGGATGGGGCGGTGCGAGAGAGTGTTCTGCGGGCATACGCATGCAGCACTGTCGATGACACGCGACGGCGTGGAGTATTACAATTCCGGGTCGTGGGTCGATGCACGCGCCACGTTCCTGACTATCAACCAGCATGGAGTGGAGATCCAAAATTATGCCGGCGGAACTCACCATCGTTATCCCAGCGAAGAACGAGAGCCTGTCTCTGCCGCGGCTTCTGAGGTCATTGAGCAGGCAGGACTACCCGCATTTGCGGGATACCAAAGTCTTCGTTGCTGATGCCGGTTCGACGGACTGCACAGCGGCAATTGCTGAGTTGTGCGCGGCCCGGCTGAAGCTGCAGATGGAAATAATCCCCGGCGGCCTGCCGGCTGTGGGCCGCAACGCTGGTGCGCGCCGCGCCAGGACGCCGTATGTTTTATTTCTCGATGCGGACGTGGAGCTGCCAGACCCGACGCTGCTGCGCCGCGCGATGGAAGCCATGCAACGCCGTCATCTGCACTGCCTGACGACGGACATCGGCTGCATCGGTGGTGGCCGAATGGACCGCCTCCTATTTGGGTTGAACAACTTCGTCCAGCGGGCTTCGCGTTGGGTGTCGCCATTCGCTACCGGTATGTTCATGCTGTTTGAAAAGCTGGAGTTCGATCAGCTAGGCGGCTTCGATCAGCGCGCCCTTTACGCGGAAGATTATCTGCTGAGCAAGCAGGTTGCGCGCGACCGCTTTGCCGTGATTTCCGGCGGCATCCTGACATCGAATCGCCGCTTTCAAAAGATGGGCCGCTCGCGAGTTGCGTGGATGTTTTTCAAGACGGCACTCAATACTCGCAATGGGAATTATTTCCTACGCGATCACGGCTACTGGGAGAAGTCTGTCGAGACGGACGCCTAGCTTTTCGGTTTTCAAACAGAGAGTTTTACAGACTGGCCATCGGCGCAGGATTTATAAATTGCCGTGATGATGCGCTGATCTCGCAGCCCCTCTTCGCCATTGGTCTTCGGTTCTTTGTCTTCCAGAACGCAGCCTGAAAAATAATCGCCCTCGGTCGTGAACTGTCGCGGCGAGGGGTTGTCGAATGAAATATCGAGGGCGGATTTTCCTTCTGCATGTCCGGCCAGATGCAATCCCTGATAGCCGAATGCGGGGTCGAGCTCCAACATTCCTTTCGAGCCGGCCACGCGGACGAAAGCGCCCATGCCGTCACTTCCATACGTGGTTGCACAATTGGCGAGAATGCCGTTGGGGAAGCGAAAATTCCACACGACGGTTTCCTCCACTTCCTTGAAACGGCCATCGTGGTCGGTTATGGAAGAGAAGGCCTCGACCTCTATTGGCTCCTGGCCAGTGAGGTAACGGGTAGCCTGGATGGAATAAATGCCAACATCGGCCAGCGGGCCACCGCCCGCCAGTTTTTTATTCAGGCGCCACTCGCCAGGATGAATGTTGAAGCCGTTGGAACTGCTGATGGTTTGAAGGTCGCCCACATAGCCCTGCCGCAGCAGTTCGATGGCTTTCAAGTTGGTCGGTTCGTACTGGCAGCGATAGGCAATCATCAGCTTGCGGTTTGCGTGTTTGCAGGCGGCGATCATCTGCTCGCACTCCTTCACGGAATTGGCCATGGGTTTTTCGCATAGGACATGCTTGCCGGCCTGGGCGGCGCGGATGGTGTACTCCGCGTGCATGCCGTTGGGCAGAGCGATGTAGACGGCGTCTATTTCAGGATTGTTCCGGATGGTGTCGTAATTTTCGTAGGTATAAATGGCGTGCGACGCAACCCCATATTGGCTGGCTACGCGCTCGGCCTTGGACCGGTGGCCGCTCACCAGGGCTACGATCTTCGACTGTCTGGAGAGGCGGACGCCGGGCATAAACTCGTCCATCGAAATTCGACCCAGACCGACAATGCAATAGCCGATTTTTTTGTTTTTGGAAGGTGGAGTTGTCTGGCCAGGTTCAGACTGGGCATTGAATGGCAGCGCGAGAGATTTTTCGCCAAAGAGCGGGCCGGTAAACGTGGCCAGCGTGGCGGCGGAAGCGGCTTGTCTAAGGAAATCGCGTCGGCTGGGGCTCATAGGAACCTCTAATCCAATTGAATTTGGATGCTGGAATGGATGATTGCGCTTTGCCGGAGATTGCTGAAACAATTTCAATGCAGCAGGCGCAGGGGGGGAGCGGCGGGCAGCACGCCGCATTCGGAGGCGTAGCGAAAAAAAAGGTCGATCCCGGCCATGCACGGCTGATCCAGAATGTAGTGAATGTTCTGGGACAGATAGGTGCGAATTGTGGAGGCGGGTATGGGCAGGCGCGGCTCCCACTCGCGGACAAGGTACTCGACGTGCGCCATGCCGTGGTCGCGGGACTGGACAAAATCTTCGGTTAACTGGGCCGCGGTGGTGCCCGAGGCCTGGATCGCTTCAGGACGCACCGCCCAGAACGCGGATACCCACGGCGCGCCGGTATGCCGGTTCCACTCATGCGCCATGTCCAGATATTCGAGGTGTTCCCCGGTGCGATCGAAGCGCGCGGCCTGGTCTTCGAGCGCCAGCAAGGCCGGGTCGCCGATGAGCACGGCTGCATCGCAGTCGGCGAGCATGGCGTCGAGATTAGGCGCGTGAGGCACGAACTCCGGGTCGGCGCCATAAAATTTGCGGAAGATGATCTGCGCGTAAGCATTCGAGGTTCGCGAATCGTTGTCGGCGGCAACGCGTCGTACGGCGCCCATGCCGGCCGGATTTTTAAGCACCAGCACAATTGAGCGAACGCGATCGAGCGATGCGATGGTGCAGCCCGGAATAATGGCCAGCCCTGGCGTGGTTGCGTACGCAGCGATGGGGATGAGGCCGATATCGGCCGTTCCGCTGGCGAGTTCCAACGCACATTGGGAAGGCATGGAGCGGTGGATATTGTAGCGTTCCGCCAGGCGGTGCATTTCGGGGCGATGTTCGAAGTCCCACATCAGCGGTGCGGGATTGAGAAAGCTTATGGCGGAAATGCGGAGCTTATGACGCGATGCGCTGGCGATGGACTCTGCAATCACGATTCAGTGTAGTCGATGTCCGCAAGGGAGTGGATGGCGTTGGTCCCTGGCGGCCGCAGAGGACCTGGCCGCCAGGCGGAACTGAAAAGCCTACGGAGAGAACTATTTTCCATTGGAGCGGCTGGATGGCGGCACCATGCCGTTCATTCTTAGATATTCCACCATCTGCCCGAAGTGATCGTTCATGTGAATGATGGCGAACAGCATGACACCGGCGCGGGTATCGATCCCATCGACAGGCTTGACAGTCTCCATTGCATTGTCGCGGTTCAGCGTGGCAATCGCCCGATGCGCGAAGGCGATCGAGTCTTTGAGCGCCTGGACGATTTGTTCTTTGGTCTTGAGATCTTTCATGTTGGGCATGTTGGCGGGCTTCATTGAAGCTGCCTCCCCGTAGATGTAATAGTTGACCTCGGCAACGTGCTTTACCTGTTCGGCGAACGTACGCACCCCTTTGAAATTTCCGTTGGTGGGAGCGAAGTTATATTTGTCGGCGGGCATCGCCTCCGCCAGGGGAACCATATCTTCCTCGACCTTGCTCAACAGCTGGTCCACCACTGCGGCTGGCGTGGTTGCAGCGGTTGAGGCCGGGTGCATGGCCGATTGCGCCTGCAGCCGAGGCGTTGTTGCCGGGGCAACCATCACTAGGACGACGGCTGCGGTTATCGCTGCCAAACTAGCCGAAATTTTATTTTTCATGCGGTACTCTCCATACGTGAAATTTCCGACGCCTGAGCGTAGCAGGAGCAGCACTCCGAAGGCAAAGATAGGATGGCTGGTGCAGGTACGCGCGTGTCTGCCGGCCAACGCAGCGGGCGCGAAATCTTTGCGCACGTGAAAAATCGGTTGGGATAAATTTCGCTGAACTCTTTCAGTGCATGAATGCAGAATATGTCCCAGTTTTCCGCAACTGAAATAGCAACCGGAAGCATCTGTTATCTGGTAGAGTCGTGCGAAAGGAGTAATCCACAATGGAACAGGAAATGACTTGGTTGCGGGCGCTGGCGGCGGGGTCCCTGGTTGCCGGAGCTGCATTGCTGCTTACCGGACGGAGAAAGGCTGCGCTGACAGCTTCCGGTCTGGGAGCTGCGGTCATTCTGGCGGAAGACCCTGAGGCGATAAAAGAACTCTGGCACCTTGTCCCGAATTATTTACAGGATGGCCACGAACTGATCGGCCGCCTGGAAGGCGTGCTGGACGGAATTACCGAGCAGGGTGGCCGCGTGCGGCAACTTGTCCGGCGAGCATAAGCAAGGGCAAATAGTTCGTGTGGGTTCCCCGCACAGCTTGGGCCCCGTAACTTGAGCCCATAGTTCAGCGCTGCTTTCCATCAGCAGCGCGGACAAAGCGGAGCCATCCCATTTCGATGGATGAGGAACCGGGTCATACGGTGACCAGCCGAAAACGTTTCACATGCATCCGGTAATTGGGAGTTTTTCCGCCGGATCGCCACGAACCGGAGAACAGCATCCATCCCTCCAGCCTCTCGTGATCGAACCATTTGAGGGGAAGCCGTGGATTGTATGGGTTCAGTTCCGCCGTTTCCCACGGATCTTCATGATGCACCAGCGTGAATGGCCCCCAGGGCTCCGGGGAATCATAAACAATCAATTCACTGCCAGCATCGGGGTTGCTCTTGACCTTGTGGTGCCAGGACAGTAAAAGGTAGCGTGAAATTCCGCGCAGATACACCATGTCTGCGCAGCCCAGATATCCGGGATGGGTCAACACCGGTACGGCGCTTGCCAGGTCTTTTGACCAGACCGGCCGCCCTCCAGGTCCGGCACCGGCAACCCATTGCCACGATTCCGGCTTCATGATCTCCGCTGCCGGTGTTCTGCCAAGTCGAAGATGGGTTCCGTTGTCCCAGCCTTCGCCTGAAACGGCATAAACGAAATTATCTCGCGTCCCTGCATTATCCCTGCCGAAATTGACAAATGCGGGAGCGCCGAATGTACGCCCGGGAAACATCGGTTTTTGGATTGTCTTCAAATTTGGATCCCATGTTTTGCCATGATCGCTCGACTGCACAATCTGGGCGTCGTACCCGTGACCATACGTCGCCATGATGGCGAATTCATTCGCTGGCAGATCGGACCTTCCGGTCATATTTTGAAATGCTAGGTATAGTTTCCCGTCCACCGCAATCATTCCGGTGGGCTTGGGACCGCATCCGCCAGGGCCCGTATAGTCCCGCATGGGGTTGACTCGTTCCACGCGAAAATCAGGAGCTTCCCCAATGATGCGCTCTATATCGAGGCCGCTTCCTTTGTCCGGCCACACCGGATCTCCCGCGGACGTATAGATGTGGCCGTCCGCTCCCCAGGTCACCGGGAAGGTGTCTCCGCGCTTGTCGGGCTCCGGATAGGGAATCACCTGGCTCGACCATTCAATTCCTTTCAGTACCGGGCTGTGCGGCGCGTTCACGATGGATTTTGGGGGCGCGAACGCTTCTCCGGCGTGGATGGGGCCAGGCGACTGCGGGATATTTTGAGAGAAAAGCGACCGGGGAGTCGTACAAAGCCCGGCAGCTGCGGCAGCGCCGATTCCACTGAGAAGTTCGCGGCGAGTCGTCGGCATCTTACAAACCCTCCTGTAGTGGTGCAATTCTTGTATACACGCCGATGAAGCAAGCAAAGTTTTCGCCGCTCCCTGTTCCGGGTCGGCCGCATCTATCATAGAGTTGCTACGCACGATATCGTCGGAGATATTACGAGCGAGATCGTCTCAATAAAAACCCCAATTCAAGAGAGTGCGACTCCATGGAATTTCGCTACACGCTTCCGGCAAGACTTCAGCAGGATTTTTCCGTCGCGGCAGCAGCTTGGCAAGATGGCAAGATCAACCGGCTCTGGGCCCGCGACGCCTCCTTGTGGACCAACCAGGACGAGGCGAAATGGCTGGGCTGGCTGGATATTGTGGAGCGCCAGCAGAAGGACCTGGGCGCGTTTCGCGCGCTCGCGGAGGACATCCAGAAAGCCGGCTTCGAATACGCGCTGCTGTTGGGAATGGGCGGCTCCAGTTTGTGCCCGGAGGTGCTGGCCGAGACATTTGGCAAGCAGGACGGCTTCCCGCGCCTGTCGATCGTGGACTCCACCGATCCGGCGCAGGTGCGTGCCGCCGAACACAGTGTTGACCTGAAGAAGACGGTCGTCATTGTATCGAGCAAGTCGGGTTCGACGCTGGAGCCGAACATCCTGAAGCAATATTTTCTGGCACGGATGAAGGAAGCCGTGGGCGCGGACGCCGGGAAGCACTTTATCGCCGTCACCGACCCGAGTTCGCACATGGAGCAGGTGGCGAAAGAGGCCGGGTTCCGCCACATTTTCTACGGTGATCCGCAGATTGGCGGCCGCTACTCGGCACTGTCGAATTTTGGCATGGTGCCGGCGGCGGTGATAGGGCTTGACGTAGAGAAGCTACTGACGAAAGCGAAGATTGCCGTCGATGCTTGCCACGCGATCGATGTAAAGAAAAACGTTGGCGTGGAGCTGGGTTTGATCCTGGGCACAGCGGCGAATGCGGGGCACGACAAGATCACGTTTTTCACTTCGCCGGCAATCTACGATATGGGCGCGTGGTTCGAGCAACTGATTGCCGAGTCGACGGGCAAGCAGGGTAAGGGAATTACACCGGTTGATCTGGAAGAAATTGCCGCCGCCGATTGCTATGGCGATGACCGCATCTTCGCGTATGTGCGTCTCGAAGGCGCGGACAACGCGCATCTCGACGCTGGAGTGGAGAAGCTGGAAAAGGCCGGGCAGCCGGTGGTGCGCCTGACAATGCGCGACGTATATGACGCAGCCCAGCAATTCTTTACATGGGAAATTGCGACCGCCGTGGCCGGTTCGGTGATCGGCATCGATGCCTTCAACCAGCCGGATGTGGAAGCTGCCAAGATTGAAGCGCGCCGGCTAACGGATGAATATGAAAAGACCGGCAAGCTCCCGGAACAGACACCTATCTTCGACGATGGGCAGATTAAGCTTTTCGCGGACTCTGCGTATGCGGCGATTCTGCACGGAGGGCAAGATGTAGGCCAGCCGGACCTCGTCGGCTATCTGCGCGCGCACCTGGCGCAACTGAGGCCGGGAGATTATTTTGCCGCGTTGGGCTTCATTCAGCGGAACCGCGAGCACGAGAGAACAATGCAGCAGTTTCGCCACCGGGTTCGCGATAAGAAGCAGGTCGCCACATGTCTCGGGTTCGGCCCGCGTTTTCTGCACTCCACTGGCCAGGACTATAAAGGCGGTCCGAATACGGGAGTGTTTCTCCAGATCACGGCCGATCACGCCCAGGATTTGTCCATCCCGGACCAGAAGTACACCTTCGGCGTGGTCATCGATGCCCAGGCTGCCGGCGATCTCAGCGTCCTGCAACAGCGCGGACGGCGTGCGCTGCGTGCGCATCTGGGCAAAGATGTGGAAGCCGGTCTGAAGCTCTTGAGTGCTGCGATAGAGAAGGCGCTGGTTTAGCGGCCGATCTGGTTTTCTCCGGACATCCGATCATCTTGAGAGCACGCGGTTCTGGTACCGCCGCAGCAGAACCACCTGCGCGCTGCGTGGACACAACATTCATCCGCAATTCTTCAAAAAGTCAAACGAAGGTAATCTTCGGCCTCTAGTGTGGACACGTTGCTACTGCGTAGCAGCGACAGCCTTCCGGAGGACCCTCCTCAATGCAACAGCCGAAGTTCAATTCCCATAGTTGGACGCTTAAAGGTGGCGCAGTGTTTCTAGCTGGGCTGCAAGTGTTCGCAAGCTGCTCCATGGTTGCGTACGCGCAAGACAACGGTAATCAGCCTCACACCCGCACACCGATCAAGCATGTCATTGTCATCATCGGTGAAAATCGCACCTTCGATCACATCTATGCGACATACAAGCCAAAGAATGGGGAAAAGGTGGACAACCTGCTTTCCAAAGGCATTGTCAACGCGGATGGAACGCCGGGACCGAACTATTCTCTGGCGGGCCAGTATTCAGCGGTCGATTCTCATCGCGACGGATACGAAATCAACCCCATCTATAAGTCGTTGTATCCGGTGCTGCCGGCGCCGCTGGCCGGCGGACCCGCCACGCCGTATATTACTTCGGTGGCTGAGGCGAAAGCAGTTGAGGATGGTCTTGCCGATTCCTATTACAAAGATCTGACGACAGGCGGCACAGGACTGAAGAGTGGCACGCCGGACATCCGTATTCCGAACGTGAACGATCTGCCTCCGGGACCGTTCCAGATCACTCCTGGAATTCCGTATGACGCGTATGCGGCCAGCCCAGTGCATCGCTTCTATCAGATGTGGCAGCAGTTGGATTGTGATGCTGCGTACGCCACGCAGTGGAACCCGAGCGGATGCAGGTCCGATCTTTATCCCTGGGTAGAAACTACTATCGGGGCCGGCTCGAATGGCAAACCGCAACCGAAGCCCTTTACGGAAGCGACCACGGGCGAGGGTGGGACGGCGATGGGCTTCTACAACATGCAGCAGGGAGATGCGCCATACCTGAAATATCTAGCCGACAACTTCGCGATGAGCGATAACTTTCATCAGGCAGTGATGGGCGGAACGGGCGCGAATCACATCATGCTGGGTACTGGCGACGCGATCTGGTTCAGCGATGGCAAGGGCAAAGCCGTTCAGCCTCCGCACAATCAAATGGTCGCCGCGGGAACTCCCAATGCGGGCGTTGTGGATGAGATCGAAAATCCAAACGCCGCGCCTGGAACCAACAACTGGTATACGGAAGACGGTTATGGTGGCGGTTCTTACGGCTCCGCATCCTATGGCGGCGGAAGTTACACGAACTGCTCCGACTCCGACGCGCCTGGCGTGAACCCTGTTCTGGACTACTTAGCGTCCCTGCCTTATGAAGTGAATCCCAAGTGCGACCCGGGCCACTATTACATTCTGAATAACTACAACCCTGGTTATTTTGGCAATGGCGCAGTTGCCTCGACCGACACGAGCAAGAACAATACGGTATTCACGATTCCGCCGTCTACGGTTCGTAACATTGGCGATGCACTACTGGGAAAAAACATATCGTGGAAGTATTACGGCGACCAGTGGAATATTTACAAGAACGATCCATACCAGCAGAACCCGGCGGATCTGTACTGCAATATCTGCAACTTCTTCCAGTACTCCACGTCGATCATGACGAACGCTGCTGTCCGCAACGCGCATCTGAAAGATACGGTCGATCTTTATGCCGATATCAGGAACGGTACGCTGCCGGCTGTTTCCTATGTCAAGCCGAGTGGGCTAGTGGACGGACATCCTGCGTCTTCCAAGCTCGACCTGTATGAGGGGTTTGTGAAGAAGATTGTGGATGGAGTGAAGGCCAACCCTGAACTTTGGAAGAACACCGCAATCTTTGTGACCTTCGATGAGGGCGGCGGTTATTACGACTCCGGCTACATTCAGCCGGTGGATTATTTCGGCGACGGAGCCCGCATTCCACTGATTGTTGTTTCACGCTATACGAAACCCGGACACATTGCCCACGGATACACTGATCACGTCTCGATCCTCAAGTTCATTGAAGCGAACTGGGGCCTCGATCCTCTCACCAAGCGCAGCCGCGACAACCTGCCCAACCCGAAGCAGAATGGCGTCAACCGTTACGTACCGACGAACAGCCCGGCGATTGGAGACCTGATGGGCGTGTTCGATTTCCAACACGCTGGCGAGTAATTCAATAGAAACCACGGACTGATACCAAAATCCACCGGCGGGAGTATTTCTCTCGCCGGTGGATTTTTTTAGCGCGATTGCAATGGAAGCCCCGCTAAATTCCGTGCGCGTTCGAAGATGCTCCGGAACATTGTGCTGGTCAGCTTGCCGGTGTTGGTGTTCTGCAGTGAGGGATGGTAGGTCGCCAGGATATGCTGGCCGTTCGGAAGGACATATTCCGCGGCGTGGCGGAAAATTATTCCTCTGCGGCTGGCTATTTTCCCCGTTCGCAGGAGGTGGGCCACGTAGCCATCGAAGCCGATTTTTCCCAGGCAGACGACCACGCGCAACTGAGTGAGCAGCGCGATTTCCTCGTCGAGAAACGGCGCGCAGTTCTTCAGCTCGTTCGGCAGAGGTTTGTTGCCCGGAGGCGCGCAGCGAATGACGGAGCTAATCCAAAGCCCGTGCAACTGCATACCATCGTCGCGGGAATGCGCCACTGGTTGCGAGGCAAAGCCGGTGGCGTGAAGCACTGGATAAAGGAAATTGCCGGAGCCATCCCCGGTGAAGGGTCTTCCCGTGCGATTCGATCCATGTGCACCGGGGGCGAGTCCAAGTGCCAGCACCCGCGCATGGGGATCGCCGAAAGACGGCACAGGTTTGCCCCAGTATTCCCAGTCGGCATAGGCTCGCCGGCGAGTGCGGGCGATCTCCGCGCAATAGATTCGGAGGCGCGGACACATTTCGCACGCGGTGATTCTGGAGCCGAGATCGTGGAGCCCGGTATTGTTACGGGCGTGAGTCGGCGCAGATTCAGTCACTGCGTCAGAGGCTGCCAAAGATCGCACGCGGTGCATGCTGAAATTGTACGGTCTGGCTGACGCCGCGCGGAGGCGCATGCCGGCATCCCCGGAAATGGGAGCGGCGTAAAATTGGGAGTGGACGAGTGACTTTCCTCTGGCCACTAATTTCAAACACCTGCGGGGAACTGTTTTGGAAATGAAGAATTTCGGACGTCTTGCGTTGATCAATCTGGTATCTATAACACTTATGGGTTGGAGTCTTGGTTGCAAATCACATCCTGTCGCAACTCCTGCGTCGCCTACGTCTGTCGCTTCCGCGCACATGCCGCAAGTTGGGGGACAGAAAGCAATCGAGCTTCGCCGCCTGCAAAGCGGCACCGGAGAGAAGCCGGAATTCCTGAGCGTCACGCTGTTCCCTGGACGCGGCATGAATATGTTCCAAATGACCGCCTATCTGCCAGGCAAGGGAGAGGTTCCCTTGCTGGCGTCACCGAGCCTGGACGCAGCCATCCAGCTGCTGAATGACGGTCCAGAGGACCTGCACGGCAATCAGAGTTTCACCATGGGCGGGGCGTTTCTTTTTCCATTTGCGAATCGGATTGTAGGTCCGGTGACCGTCGACAAGAAGACCGGCGAGCACTACCTGACGGCGAAATGGCACGGACACAGCGTGCGGATGCTGGCGAATTGGCACGGCAAGCTGGCCGGCGCTCCGTGGCAGGCGATGCATGGCGATATGCTGGCTTCGAAGGCCGAGAGTGTTACCGTGAAATCGAATCCCGATGGCAGTCAGGCTACCGCTGATTATGATCTTCCAGCCAACGGCCAATGGTTCTCTGACAACAAAGTGAAAATCAACGTCGCTCTCGGCCGCGATACCGTAACGGCCACGATAACCGCTACCAACAGCGGTCAGCAGCCGGAACCGGTCGGCATTGGCTGGCACCCCTACTTTCAACTGCCCAGCGGGGCCCGAGCCAATGCGCGGCTGCATGTCCCGGCGCAGATGCGCGCAGAGGTGAACAACTACGACGATGTCTTCCCCACCGGCAAGCTGCTGTCCGTTATGGGAACGCCGTATGACTTCAACGCGGTCTCAGGCGCTCCGTTGCCCGACAACCTGGTGGACGATTCGTTCGTGGACCTGAAGCGCGACTCCAACGGTTATACGGTGTCGGAGATCCGTGACCTGGGCACCAATTACGGCATGCGGGTGACGGCGATGACGCCGAAGATTCGCGCCATCCAGGTGTATTCTCCTGTCGATAAGTCGTTTATCGCGCTCGAACCGCAATTTAATTACGGCGATCCGTTTGGCGAAGAGTGGCATGGCACGGACACCGGCATGGTGACCCTTGCACCCGGCGAGTCCGTCACCTGGAAAGTTCAGTTGCAATTGTTTCAGCCTTCCAACGAGATGATGGGCACTCCACCGCACCCGCAGCTCCAGTAAGGAGCAAGAGAATGCCGCGGGTGGAGATGATTCCTTAGGCGGCGGAAAAGCCCCACATATCAAAATCGAGATGTGGGGCACCCCGTATTCTCTTCGATCCGAAGGCGCGCGCTGAATGAAGTGAAAAAAACTCCTTCAACACGAACCGTTCATGCCGGGGGCCCTGTGGCGGGCCTGACGGTCGATGCCACTTTATTTTCGCCGGGGGATCGCGTCTGTGTTGCCGCTTCCGGCGGCGCCGACTCGACGGCGCTGTTGCGCGCTTTATTGGCGCAGCGGGATGAACTTGGCATTGTGCTGAGTGTTCTGCACGTGGAGCACGGGTTGCGCGGGCCGTCTGCTGCGCGCGATGCGGCGTTTGTGGCGGCCCTTGCAGAAGAATTCAGCTTGCCGTGTCAGGTGGTTGCAGTGGACACGCGGAAACGCGCTGCGGAGTGCAAGGAGTCGATGGAAGAGGCCGCGCGGAACCTGCGCTACCAGGCGTTCCGCGATGTGCTGGCCTCCAGCAATGCTGACAAGGTGGCGACGGCACACACGCTGGACGACCAGGCGGAGACCGTCCTGATGAAACTGCTGCGCGGTGCCTGGACGGAAGGCTTGAGCGGAATTCATCCGGTACTGCGGCTCGATAACGCCGAGGAAGGGCTATCGCCTGGTTTCTGCGTCCGGCCTTTGCTGGCAGTGACGCGGGCGCAGGTGGAAGCGTATTTGCGGGCATTGGGCCAACCCTGGTGCGAGGATGAAACGAACCGCTCGCCCGCCTATACGCGCAATCGAATCCGTCACGAGTTGCTGCCGGCGCTGCGCGAATACAATCCCCGGATTGAATGCGCGTTGGCCCATGTGGCAGCCAATGCGCGCGCCGAAGAGCAGCACTGGCAGGCGGAACTGGCGCGTGTGCTGCCCCAGTTGTTGCTGCCGGGCAAGCCGGTACGCGGCGGAGGCCGCAGCGTGGCGACCGCCCCTGGGGCCGTTTCGATGGCTTTGGAAATCGTACGGCTGCGGACGCTCGACGCAGGCCTGTTGCGGCGTGTGTTGCGGGCCACCGCAGAGCGATGCGGCGCCACACTGGACTTTGAAACAACCGAGCGCCTGCTGGAGATGATCGCATCGAAGTCTTCCGTGCAGTTGAAGAATCCAGTGCAACAGGCCCATTCCGCCAAGCGGCTGGAATTGCCCGGTGGCGTGCGAGTGGAACGGTCCGCGCGAGAGTTGCAGTTTGAACGTGTTGTGGGCGTAGCTGAGACGACCGCCGATTCCGCAAGCCAAGCTCCGGCCTATGAATTGCCCATCCCCGGGGCGGTGGAAGCGCCGGAGTTCCGTGCGCGATACACGGCAATTTTCGGAAATCCAGACTCGGCGGACGCGGAGAGCCTGTTACCCGCGGCGCTGGTGCGCGCATGGCAGCCGGGGGATCGCGTGGAACTTGCTTACTCGCGGGGGCCTAAGAAAGTGAAAGAGGTTCTGGAACGGATGGGTATTCGGGGGGAGGAGCGGGTCCTTTGGCCGGTGGTCGAGTGGCGGGGTCAAATCATCTGGATGCGCGGTGTAAAGCTTGCGCCGGCAATCGGGTTGCAGACGGGAAACGAAGCAAATTTGGTGCCGAATCCAAAAAAAAGGAACTTTCGTGTCTCGGAGACCCAGCTTTAGCGGAAATGCCCATTAGCTTCCGGATTCTGCCCTGAGATCGTTCTTGAGGAGTAAAATTAGGGTACGTACATCTGTCGAAAGCTATTTTCTCGTATGTTGGCTAGGGCGATTCAGTTCATCAAAAGGGCATGGATGTGCGACCAGATGGTAGCTGACGGCGTCTAATATATGTAGCAGTGTCGCGCCAGCTTCCGAAGGCCGACCAATAGTCTTTTTGCCCATCTCAGGATAGATTCTTTGTACTGGGTTGTACGGTTCGAAACGAGGGTAGTTCGTGAATTCAACGGTGAAAACAATCGTCTTCTGGGTGCTGATCGCCACCTGTCTCATCGTCCTCTGGCATGTTGTCCAGAGCGGTACGGGGATGGGCAAGGACCAGGAGATTCCATTTTCGAAGTTTCTGTCTGACGCCCAGCAAGGGCAGATTTCCGACGTAACCGTCGTCAGCAATGAAGTCCATGGACATTATCGCGCCGCCAAGGCCGTTTTCCACACGACGGTTCCGACCAATTACCCGGACATGTACAAGGTGCTGGAAGACCATCAGGTAAGTGTCACCATCAAGGACTCGCAGGGAAGTGCGTGGTTTAACATTCTTCTGCAGCTTTCACCAATCATTCTTCTAGGCGCGCTGTGGTTCTTTATGCTGCGGCAGATGCAGACCGGTGGCAACAAGGCCATGTCTTTCGGGAAGAGTAAGGCCCGATTGCTTTCCATGCAGCAGAAAAAAGTGACATTTAAAGATGTCGCCGGGGTGGAAGAGGCCAAAGAAGAGCTGAAGGAGATCATCGAATTTCTGCGCGATGCGCCGAAGTTTCAAAAGCTCGGCGGCAGAATACCCAAGGGCGTCCTGCTGGTCGGCCCTCCAGGCACCGGAAAAACCCTGCTGGCCCGGGCGGTTGCCGGGGAGGCGAACGTCCCATTCTTCTCCATCTCAGGCTCCGATTTCGTTGAAATGTTTGTCGGCGTGGGCGCCAGCCGGGTCCGCGATTTATTCGAGCAGGGCAAGAAGAATGCTCCCTGCATTATCTTCATCGATGAAATCGATGCGGTCGGACGCCACCGTGGCGCAGGCCTCGGCGGCGGTCACGACGAACGCGAGCAGACGCTGAACCAACTACTGGTGGAAATGGATGGCTTCGAGTCGAATGATGGAGTGATCCTGGTCGCCTCCACCAACCGGCCCGATGTGCTGGACCCTGCATTGCTGCGCCCGGGACGCTTTGATCGTCGCGTGATTGTAGGCCGCCCGGATGTGCGTGGCCGTGAAGAAGTGCTGCGTGTCCATGCGAAAAAAGTTCCGCTCGCGGAAGACGTTGAACTCCGCGTGCTGGCTCGCGGAACGCCGGGATTTACCGGTGCGGATCTGGCGAACATGGTGAACGAAGCTGCTATCAGCGCTGCGCGGTTCAACCGCAAAGCGGTCACGATGCACGACTTCGAGTCCGCAAAGGACAAGGTCCTGATGGGTGCGGAACGCAAATCGATGCTGCTGACCGATGAGGAGAAGCGCACCACCGCATATCACGAATCCGGCCACGCTGTTGTGGCGGCCCTCCGTGACCATGCCGACCCGCTGCACAAGGTGACGATTATCCCGCGCGGCATGGCGCTTGGTTTGACCATGCAGCTGCCGGAGGATGAACAGCACTGCGTGAGTAAAGACTATCTCGAAACGCAGCTCGCGATCCTGATGGGCGGGCGCTGTGCGGAAGAGATTTTCCTGAATCAGTTGACCACCGGCGCGGGCAACGACATTGAGCGAGCGACGGAGCTTTCCCGCAAGATGGTTTGCGAATACGGAATGAGCCGCCTGGGACCCCTGACCTTCGGCAAGAAGGAAGAGCAGATATTTTTGGGACGCGAGATTTCACAGCACCGCGATTTCAGCGAAGAGACTGCCCGGCAGATCGACTCCGAAGTCCGGATGCTCGTGGACAACGGCTATCAGGCTGCGCATTCGCTGCTCGAGAACAATCAACCGTTGATGCATCGCATGGCGCAGGCCCTGCTCGAACGCGAGACCCTGGATGCCGAGGAATTGCGGCTGCTGATCCAGGGCAAGGATCTGCCGCCCGTTCGCACGCCGCAGGATGGTCCGGGAGGCGATGTGCAGCATGTACTGAAGCCAGAGTCCGGACGCGCACCCGGTTTCGCTGGGGAGCAACCGTCTCCGGCATAGCTCAGCGACTCACGCAGGAAGAAAAGAAGCAGCCAATTGGCTGCTTCTTTTTCTTGCAAAAGCTCCTCCACAAGTTCTTGTTGAGGATGAAGAACAACGAGATTGAAGAAGAGGGTGAAGAAGAATTTGTCGTCCTGAGCAACGCGAAGGATCTCGCGTTTCTTCCGCACCGCCAGATTTCCTCGGCTCCATTCGTTCCGCTCAGCATGACAAACAATCTCTCTGCCCGAGCCTGAATCAAACCGTACAATCGGAATGTCATCCTAATGCGCTCCCTTGTCATCCTCGCCTCCCTTTCGATGGTTCTGTCCACAGGATGCGGCTACCACACGGCTGGAAGCGCGACGCATTTGCCGCCCGACATTGCGTCGATCGACGTCCCCATTTTTCAGACGAAAGTGGAAAACTACCACACGGAAGTGGCCTTCACTAAGGCAGTGGTCGAGCAGTTGACCAGCCGCACGAAAGATCGCATAACGGAAAACGATCATCCGCGCGCGGCGGATGCAACGCTGCGTGGAACGATCCTGACAGAAACCTATACGCCGCTGACCTACAACTCGCAGACCGGCCAGTCGTCGAGTTATCTGATCACGATAACGGCGAGCGTGGTGTTGACCGGCGCTGACGGAAAAGTGCTTTATAAGAACGACCATTTTCTGTTTCGCTCGCAGTATCAGGAGACGGCGGACCTCGCGAGTTTTATTCAGGAAGACAGCCCGGCAGTCCAGCGGATGGCGCGCGATTTTGCCCAGTCGCTGGTCAGCGATGTGCTGGAAGGCTTTTAGGAAAGAGTGACGAATCGATGGGGAGCGGCGAGGACAAATCGAAGCTGGGCGGAGGCTTTCTTGCAGTCGAGCGGCTGCTGAAAGAGGTGCGCACGGATGCGCGCAAGCCGGGCTACGTGCTGCTGGGCGACGAAGCGTTTCTGCAGCAGCAGTGCCGCCGCGGAATCATTGAGGCCTTGATCGATCGCGAGTTTCGCGAGTTTTGCGTGTCCGATGTTGACCTGTCGGAAGCCAGCGTGTTCGATGCGCTCGACCAGGTGAGCACGCCTTCCTTGATGGCTCCGTTTCAAATTATTTTTGTCCGCAACGTACGGCTGCTCTATCAACGCGGCGCAAAGAAGGAAGAGTTTGCCGCCATTCAGAAATATCTTCGACTGCCTAACCCGCAGGCCGTTCTCGTTTTCGTAGCGGACCATCTGCACATTCCGGCAGACGTGCGCCGCATGGACATGCAGGACAAGGACCGTTATGAGCGCATCCGCGAAACGCTGGGAGACTTCTGCGGCATTGTTGAACTGAGCCAGCCGGATGAAGCCGACGCGCTGCGCTGGGCTGTCCAGACCGCCGCCGCGGAAGGCGTGCAGCTGGAGACCGACGCCGCGCGGGAGTTGACCGATGCGCTGCACAGCGACCTGATGCAGATGGCGTCGGAGCTGGAAAAGCTGATGCTGTTTGTCGATAAGAAAAAGCGGATTACGCTGGCCGACGTGGAGGAGATGGTCCTTTCGGCTAAGCAGCGCTCGCTGTATGAGCTGACGGACGCAATCTCCGCTCACGACACGGCGCGTGCGTTGATGCTGTTGCAAGGTCTTTTGAACGCCAGCGAAAGCGGCGAGGATGGCGCCATCGGGCATCTGCACATGTTGGCGCGAACCTTTCGGCAGATGCTGGTAATTCTGGAAAAAAACGTGCGCGATTCACGCGGCATCTGGCAGGCGCTGTGGCCGGGGTTCCGCGTAGCGCCGTTCGCCGTGGATGAGCTGATCCGACAGGCCCGCCGCTACAAAACACGGCGCGATCTGATGCACATGCTGGAGCGCATTGCACGCGCCGATCTGGAGATTCGGTCCTCGCCGCCGGACAAGGGTATGGTGCTCGAACGGATGGTGATCGATTTATCCAGGATTGGGAAACCGGGGACTACGAAGGCTTCAGCGGACCAGATTTTCAGGTAGAAAAAGACCCAGGTCCCAGAAGCGAAACCTCTTCGACTCGAAGATTCTTTATCAGGCGAGCAGCCGTTCATCTTCCACGTGGCTGCCGGGGCGCGAGGTCAGTGTAACCGCGGCGCCGACGATCATCGCTCCTCCGAGCCATGCGATGGCGCCCAGGTGATCTCCCAGGAAGCCGATGCCGAGCAGGGAGCCGATCATCGGTTCCAGGTTGAGAAAAACTCCTGCGCGAGAGGCGGGCACGCGGGTCAATCCCCAGTTCCACAGGAAAGTTGTGCTGGCCGTACAGAGCAGACCGCTGGCGGCTAGCGCCAGCCACGCGGTTGTCGAGATATGAATTGGCGGCGGTCCATCCGTGGCAAAGACCCACATGGCCAGCATGATGGTTCCCGCAGCCAATCCATAAGCTGTGATGACTAACGGGGAATGGTCGCGCAGAAGCCGTTGGTTGAGCAGGATCCATGCCAGCGCAATCATCATGGACGCGACCACCATGAGGTCGCCAATGATAGTGGGAGTATTGCCGTGGCCGCCGTGTCCTGCTCCGCCGAAAGCAATCAGCGCGGCGCCGGTGGAGGAAGTCGCCAGGGCGATCCAGCCGATGCGGTCCAGTCGCTCGTGCGCGAAGATGCTGGCGCCCACCGCGAGCACTACAGGCAGGGTGCCAACCATCAGCGAGGCATGCGACACGGTAGTACGCGCCAGACCGGCGAATTGCAACAGGAATTGCAAAGGCACGCCGAGAAACGACGCGATCAAAAGAATGCGCCACTCGCGCAGGTTGAGGCCGGGACGCCGCAGCACCAGGATCGGCGCCATGCCGACACATGCGAACAGGAAGCGATACAGCACCATGTGCGCCGAGCTCATCTCGCGCATGGCAATCTTGCCAAAAAAGAATCCCGTACCCCAAAGGCCGCCAGCTAGCGCGCACGCTGCATATCCCAGCGCGGTACCGGAGCGCGTTCTTGAAGTGAGCTCGCGGGGAGTGACAGCCATCCTTCTACTGTGACAGAGAAACGATCATGGCACGGCCTAAGCCGCGCGCGCCATGGTGAGGTGTGCTACCAGACCCGGCAGTGGTCTACGGGATCCATCGGCTGACCCTTTTTGCAGCCGAAGGCGTGCGCAAATTCCGGCATATTCCGAATCACACCCTTGACGCGGAATTTGTCTGGCGCATGCGGGTCGCTCTGGACCAAAAGGCGGACGAAAGCTGGGCGGTCATTTGTACAGCTATTCTGCGCAGCGCCGATAAAAAATTGCTGTTCCGGAGTAAAGCCGCCGATTTTTTTAGTCAAGTCAATATTGTGCTGGCGCGCATAGGCTTCCATGGCCATATAAGCCAGCCGGGCACCGCCGTTGTCGGCGGTGTTTTCGCCCAACGTCATTTTGCCGTTCAGGTGGAGGTCATCCACCGCGACAAAGCTGCTGTACTCATCGGCAACGCACGCGGTGCGCGCGTCGAACTGCTTTTTGTCCTCCGCCGTCCACCAGTTCTTCAAGTTGCCGTTCCCATCAAACTGGCTGCCCTGATCGTCAAAGCCATGGGTCAGCTCGTGGCCGATGATCGTCCCGATATGGCCATAGTTCACCGCTTCCGGAGCAGACCGGTCATAGAACGCCGGCTGCAGAATGCCAGCGGGAAAGTTGATGTTGTTCATGCTGTCGTCGTAGTAGGCATTCACGGTCGGCGGAGACATCTCCCACTCATTTTTATCGACAGGCTTGTCGATCTTCGCCAGCTGGCGTGCGGATTCGAATTCCCGGGCGTGAATGGAATTTTCCAACGCGCCGTCCGGCGTAATTGTCAGCATGGAATAGTCCCGCCACTTGTCCGGATAGCCGATCTTGTTGGTGATCAGGTCGAGCTTCTGGATCGCTTTCACTTTGGTTTCGGGACTCATCCAGGTGAGCGTGGTCAGGTCCTTATTCATGGCGGCCTCAATCGACTTCACCATGTCCAGCGTTTGCTGCTTGCTATCGCCGGAAAAATATTTGTCGACGTAAACCTTGCCCAGCGCCTCGCCCAGCGCCGCATCGGTGGCGGAGACGCAACGCTTCCAGCGGACTGGCATCTCAGGAGATCCAACCAGCTTGCGTCCGAAGAAGTCGAAGTTCTCCTGGTCGAATGCTTTCGGCAGCCGGGACGCAAAGGAGTCGAGCAGATGTACGCGCAGATAGCTGCGTAAAGTCGCCATGTCGGTTTGTTGCAGTATGCCATTCAGCGCCTGGAAATACGCGGGGCTGGCGACGTTCAGATCGGTGATCGGCGGCGCGCCCGTGTCCTGGATCAGCGTGGTCCAGTTCAGAACAGGATCGGTGCCGGCCAGAGTTGTCAGCGTTTCCATGTGGTAGGTCTTATACGGATCGCGTCGCTCAACCATGCCCATGGAAGCTTTCGCCATGGAGGTCTCGAGTGCCAGCACCGCCTTCGCATCGGCCAGGGCCTTCTCCTCGGGCTCGCCGTAGAGATGAAGTATGTTGGCTATGTGCTGTACATATTGCTGGCGCAACGTCGCGCTTTTTTCGTCACTGCGCAGATAGTAGTCCTTTTCTGGGAGTCCGAGGCCGCCCTGATCGACCACGGCAATCTCTTTGGTTGCGTCTTTGTAATCCTGCATGGAGCCGAGATTGAAGAGCGCATTTACATCGATTTTTTGATAGTGCGCAATCAGGGCGGACAGCTCCTTCTTGTCCTTGAGGGCGGAGATGCGATCCAGTTCCTGCTGCAGGGGCTGCAGCCCTTTGGCGTTGATGGCGTCGGTGTTCATGCAGCTGGCGTAGCAGTCGCCAATTTTCTGTTCGTCAGGGGAACGGTTCGGGCTTGGTTTGGCCGCCTGTTCCAGAATGCCGTGCAGGAGCTGGCGATTATATTCGACGACATTTTCACCCTGGCTATAGAGCGGCAGGTCGCTGGGGATGGGGTATTTCTGGGCAAACTTTCCGCAGGCATATTGGTAAAAGTCTGCGCAGGGGTCGGCGCTGGTATCCATGACGCTTCGGTCGAACCCGGGAATCGGAGTGATCTTTTGCGTCTCCGTTTTTTGCACGGCTGGCGGGATGTTCTGGCTGCAGCCGGGGACGCAGGCTGCGCCGACCGCGAGAGGAAGCGCCACTGCCATAAGGTATTGCCGGAATTTCTGTCCAGCCATCGCTGTTGGTTCCTTTCAAGTGAAAGCGTAACTTGTTGTAGATGACGTATGCCTTTCCATCAGAAGCCCGGAAGGAAGCGAAGTCAATCCTAAAGCTTGGAACATCCGATTGCGAAGGTTCTCGAAAGCGCAGT
>JBEPVW010000040.1:0-22130 GCA_041690775.1 Acidobacteriota bacterium
AATTGCAACCGTTCATGGCATCGCCGCTTCCTACTTGCGACAGGAGAAGATTATGCCAACCAAAAAATCGAGCAGCTCCAGCGCGTCAAGTAAATCTTCGAGCAAAAAGAAATCGACCAGCAGCCAGAAATCCAGTCACAAGAAATACGGCCCCAAGGCTTCCAAAAGTGTCGAGCGAGAGATGAAGGAATTCAAGAAAGGGAAACTGAAGAGTGGATCAGGCCGCACCGTGACGAATCCCAAGCAGGCAATCGCAATCGGTCTTTCCGAAGCGCGCAAATCCGGAGCCAAGGTTCCGGAGAAGAGTTCCAGCTAGGGTAGTGTCCGCGTTTTTCGATAGTCTTTCCCGCGAATAGACATGAAATCTGCCACCATCACTTTGCCGCTCCGCGTGGTGAAGGTAGTTTCCAAAATCAGTGTGTGGTCGCGATATTTCCGCCGGACTAAATGGATGTTTTCGGAGCCAGCAGCCATCGGCCATTGGACGGGCTGCCCAGCAACGCGGCAAACCATGCAGGAGAAGAGAAGTTTGGCCAGCAAAGCCAGTCGATCGACCCCGTCTTCGACACCAGCGCGGCGGTCTCGCAATCTCCGATCAGCGCATAGTCCTCAATCCGCGAATGCGTCAACTTCTCACGGCGCGACGTGGAATTTCGGCTGCGCATCCTCATGTATGTACCGTTTGGATGCATCTGAACCAGACAAACAACACTAGGCACCTGCGTCTCGCTTTTGAGACAGGGGAATCTCCCAATATAATAGAGATTTTTTCACAGGAGATTGCGCCAATGCTCACCCAAACGGGCGTACACTTGGATTATCGATAAACGTTAAGCCCGGCTGGATCTGGGTTTGCAGCGGTTCGCATCCCTAATCTTTCGTTCCATCGGATATTTCATGTGGATTGTTCGCCTGGCTCTACGCAGGCCCTACACCTTTGTCGTTCTTGCCGTGCTCATCCTCATACTGGGGGTGACCGTCATTCTGCGCACCCCGACGGATATCTTCCCGGATGTAAATATTCCCGTTGTCACCGTGATCTGGCACTATTCCGGCCTTTCTCCCCAGGAGATGGAAGGCCGGATCACCAGCAATTTCGAACGGCTCGCCACCACCACCGTGGACAATATCGAACACATTGAGTCGCAGGATCTGGCCGGCATTTCCGTTTCCAAAATTTATTTTCATCCGGGAACCAATGTTGAAACTGGGATAGCGCAATTAACCGCCATTTCCCAGACATCGTTGCACAATCTTCCGCTGGGCACTCTGCCGCCACTCATCATTACCTACAATGCCTCCTCTGTCCCCGTGTTGCAGTTGGCACTGTCGGGCAATGGTCTCAGCCAGCAGAAGCTCTTCGATATCGCCAATAACTTCCTTCGGACGCAGCTCTCAACCGTCCAGGGAGTGGCGATTCCGTGGCCCTATGGCGGCAAGCAGCCCCAGGTACAAGTCGATATCGATAGCGCAAAATTGCAGGCTATGCATCTGTCTCCCGCAGATGTGGTGAACGCCTTCAGCGCGCAGAATCTGATCCTGCCAGCCGGAACGGAAAAAATCGGCGCTTATGAATATCAGGTGGAAACCAACAGCGCGCCGCGAACCATTGAAGGCCTGAACAATCTGCCCATCAAAACCGTCAATGGCGCCACCATCTACGTAAGAGACGTAGCGAATGTGCGCAATGGTTTCCCGCCGCAGACCAACATAGTTCGCGTCAACGGCCAGCGTGCGGCGCTGATGACGATTGAGAAAACCGGCAACGTATCGACGCTTGACCTGGTAGCTCACGTCCGCAGAATTCTGCCCTGGGCGGCAGCGGGTTTGCCGCCTGAGTTGAACATCCGCCCGCTCAACGATCAGTCGATTTTTGTCCGCAGCGCCATCAATGACGTTGTCATCGAAGCACTGATTGCCGCCTGCCTTACGGCGATCATGATCCTCATTTTTCTGGGCAGCTGGCGCAGCACGCTAATCATTGCGGTTTCCATTCCGCTGTCCGTACTCGTATCGCTCATCGTCCTCGGTAGCCTGGGCCAGACCATCAACATCATGACCCTCGGCGGCCTCGCTCTTGCCGTCGGAATCCTGGTTGACGACGCGACGGTCGAGATCGAAAACATCAACCGCAATCTCGAAATGGGCAAGGAAATCGAGCAGGCGATCCTTGACGGCGCAGCGGAAATCGCCATTCCCGCGTTTGTCTCTACCCTCGCCATCTGCATTGTGTTTGTCCCCATGTTCTTCCTCGGGGGAGTCGCCAAATATCTCTTCGTGCCGTTGGCGGAAGCGGTTGTCTTCGCCATGCTGGCGTCGTATTTCCTGTCCCGTACCGTTGTGCCGACCATGGCGAAATACCTCCTCCATGAGCATCAGGAGGACGACTTCGAACGCCGTCGCAACAGCCGCCGCCTGTTTGTCCGCTGGCAAATGAAGTTTGAGGATGGTTTCGAACGGATACGCCTCGGCTATCGCGAACTTCTCGTCGTCTGCCTGCATCATCGCGGCATTTTTATCGCCGGATTCTTCGCCGCCTGCGTCCTCTCGGTGCTCGTTATCTATCCATGGCTGGGTCAGGACTTCTTCCCGCAGGCGGATGCCGGACAATTCAAGCTGCACGTCCGAGCGCACACCGGAACGCGAATTGAAGATACCGCGCAACTGTGCGATCGAATCGACCAGACCATCCGCGAGACCATTCCGGCCAGCGAACTTGGCACCATCATCGATAACATCGGCGTCCCCTATAGCGGCATCAACCTCTCCTACGACAATTCCGGAACTGTTGGCTCCTGGGACGCCGACATCGTGGTGGCGCTCGACAGGAAGCATCATCCTACGGAAGACTACATTCGCGCGCTGCGAACCAAGCTGGCCGGCAATTATCCCGGCACCACGTTTTATTTTCTTCCGACGGACATCGTCAATCAGATCCTGAATTTCGGTCTTCCCGCGCCCTTGGATATTCAGGTGATCGGCGCAGATGTGGATGCCAATCACGCTCTTGCCGAATCGATGATGTCGAGGCTGCGGTATATTCCGGGAGCTGTGGATCTGCATATTCAGCAGTCGCTCGACGAGCCTAACTTCACCGTCAATGTGGACCGCACCAAGGCCCAGCAGGTCGGGCTGAGTCAGGCCAACGTCGCCAACAGCGTGCTCACCTCTTTGAGCGGCAGCTTCCAAACGTCACCGCAGTTCTGGCTCGACTGGAAGAACGGCGTGAGTTACAACATCGCCGTGCAGGAGCCGCAGTACCGCATGGACACCCTGCAGAACCTGCGCAACATTCCGGTCACTGGATCAGGCGGTGCGTCATCGCAGATTCTGTCCAACGTCGCCAGCATCGAGCGCGGGTTTGAGCCCTCGACCGTAAGCCACTACAACGTGTTGCCGGTCGTCGATATATTCGGCTCCGTGGACGGCACGGATTTGCGTACTGTGGCAAAGCAAGTGGACAGCATTGTTGCCCAGGGCCGCCAGCACTTGCCGCGCGGTTCGCGAATCGCGGTGCGCGGCCAGATCCTCACCATGCGTTCTTCGACAACCGGGCTGCTCAGCGGCCTGCTGTTTGCCATCGGCCTTGTGTATCTGCTGATTGTCGTCAACTTCCAGTCCTGGGTTGATCCGCTCATCATCATTGGCGCGCTGCCGGCCGCAATCACCGGCATCGTCTGGCTTCTCTTCATCACCGGTACGCATATCAGCGTACCCGCGCTAACCGGTTCCATCATGTGCATGGGAGTCGCTACAGCGAACAGCATTCTAGTCGTCAGTTTTGCCCGGGAAGAAATGGCGCGGGGGACCGATGCAATCGAGGCGGCTATGGTGGCCGGCTTTACCCGCTTTCGACCTGTGTTGATGACGGCACTGGCGATGATTATCGGCATGATGCCGATGGCGCTTGGGCTGGGCGCCAGCGGCGAGCAGAACGCGCCACTGGGTCGCTCGGTAATTGGCGGTTTGATGTTCGCGACCGTCGCCACGCTGTTTTTCGTCCCGGTATTTTTCAGCGTGGCGCACGGAAAGTCGAAGCTGTTGACGGAGTCGGATTCAACCCGGGAATCGCAGCCGGAGTGAAAAAGTTTGTTGCTGAAGCGAATGATGGGCTCGTGCTTGCGAAGCGCATAGAGGTATTGAAATGAGTCATCCAGAAAGCAATGCAGCCGACCGGCAGCCAACGCGCCAGGCGACCAGCCGCGCCATCCTCATCGTTATCGTGTTGCTCGTGGTTGCCGTTGTGGTGGCGATCGCTGGCATCCTTCCGCGCCTGCATGCCCGCGCAGCCTTGCGCAAGCAGACCGACAGTCTGGCTGTGCCCACCGTGTCTGTTGTTACTGCCGAGTCCGGCAAACCCATGCAGGAAATTGTTCTGCCAGGCACGATCCAGGCGTATCAGGATGCGCCGATTTACGCTCGCACGAATGGCTATATAAAATCCTGGTCACACGACATCGGCTCCCATGTGCGTAAGGGCGATTTGCTGGCTGTCATCGCAACGCCGGAACTGGACCGGCAGGTGGATCAGGCGCGCGCCAGCCTCGCCACCACGAACGCAAACCTGCGCCTTTCCCACGTAACCGCGCAGCGCTATCAAAGCCTGAGCGGCACGCAGGCGGTGTCGCAACAGTCCATCGACACCGCTTCGCAGAATGAAAAAGCGCAGCAGGCCTCGCTCGCCGTTGCCCAGCAGAACCTGAACCAACTGCTTGAGATGCAATCCTTCGAGCGGGTTTACGCGCCCTTCAGCGGCATCGTTACAGCGCGCAATACGGATGTCGGCCAGTTGGTTGATTCCGGCAGCAACGGCGGCACCGGCAGCTCCAGCATGTTGAGCGGCAGTACCGCGGCGAGTAATGGAAATGCGCCCCAGGAGCTGTTCCGCGTATCGAATATGGCCATCGTTCGCATCTTTGTCGATGTGCCAGGAGTCAATGTTCCCGACATTCATCCCGGCGTCGAGACGGACATTGATGTGCCCGGGTATCCCGGCCGCATGTTTAAAGGAAAAATTGTCCGCACCGCGAATGCCTTGAATCTGAATACTCGCACGCTGATGGTGGAAGTTGACATCGACAACCATAAGGGCGAATTGCTGCCCGGATCTTATGCACAGGTGCATCTGAAGCTGCCGATGAAAAATCCGGCGTTGATAGTTCCCGTTAGCGCCCTCATGTTCCGTTCCGAAGGCCTGCGGCTGGTCACGCTCGACGACCAGAACCACGCACATCTGCAGCCCATCAGCGTGGGGCGTGACTGGGGCAATCAGATCGAGGTTCTCGCCGGACTGAACCAGGGCCAGCGCATTGTCGATAATCCGCCTGACTCCATCCTCGATGGCGAAAAAGTGAATGTCGCCAACACTGGCAATGCTGCCGAAAATAAGGGCGACCGGTCGTGAAACGCGCGCTCGCCAATGCGGGTACGGCAGCCCTCGAGATCCTCCTCCTGTGCGCGGTCGGATGTTCCGTGGGTCCGAACTATCATCGGCCCGCCGCCCCCGCAACGCCAGAATTCAAAGAAGCCGCCGGATGGCAGCCGGCGCAGCCGCTCGATCACGCGGGCCAGCAGGTACGCGGCCTCTGGTGGCAAAGTTATGGCGATCCGGAGTTGAACACTCTGGAAGAAAGCGTCAGCACCTCCAATCAATCGTTGAAAATCGCAGCTACACGTTACACGCAGGCGCGGGCGATGGTGCAGTATCAGCGCGCGAATTACTTTCCGTTTTTATCCGCCGGGGCTGACGCGACACGTCTGCACAATTCGGAAAATCGCGCCACATATTTCAAAGGGATCACCAACCAATACAATGATTTTTCCTTGCCGCTCAACGTGGCATGGGAGCCCGATCTTTGGGGCCGCGTCCGTCGTACAGTGCGTGCCGCGCGCGAAAACGCGCAGGCCAGCGCCGCCGATCTCGCCAACGTCCAGCTCAGTCTGCAGGCGGAGCTCGCGCTCGATTACTTTCAGATGCGCGGTCTCGATCAGCAAAAATACATACTTGATCAAACTGTCGCAGCGTATCAAAAAACACTGGAGCTGACCCAGCAGCTCTTCCACGCGGGCCTGGCTTCGCAGCTCGATGTCGAGCAGGCCAGCACCCAGTTGGAATCGACCCGCGCCCAGGCGCAAGATGTCGGCGTCGCCCGCGCGCAGGATGAGCACGCCATTGCCGTGCTCACCGGCCAGCCGCCCGCCACATTGAGTATTCCACCGCGCGTTGCACCCTACACGATGCCGTCGATTCCTCCCGGCCTGCCCTCGCAACTGCTGGAGCGCCGCCCGGACGTCGCCACCGCAGAACGCCAGATGGCCGCCGCGAATGAGCAGATCGGTATCGCACGTTCCGCCTACTATCCCAACTTCTCGCTCTCCGGCATCGGTGGCTTTGAGAGCGGCCATCCAGGAAACTGGTTCACCGGACCCAGCACCTTCTGGTCCGTCGGTCTGTCCGCCGCCGACACGCTGGTCGACTGGGGACAGCGCCGCGCCCTCAACACGGAAGCGCAGGCCAACTACGACGGCACGGTCGCCAATTATCGCCAGACTGTGCTGACCGCCTATCAGGAAGTAGAAGACAACCTCGCCGCACTGCGCATTCTGGAGGCAGAGGCTCAGACGGAAAGCCAGACCGTCGCCTCCGCGCAGCGCCAGGTGGATATCGCAACAAGGCTTTACAAGGAAGGACTCGATCCGTATCTCAACGTGATTCAGGCGCAAAGCGTCGTGCTCTCAAGCGAAGTAACGGCAGCCAACATCCTCACCCGGCGCATGACCGCCAGCGTTCTGCTGATAAAAGCTCTTGGCGGGGGATGGGATGCAAGCCAGTTGCCGAAGGACTGATCGATCGAGTTTGCTCAACAGGAAAAACCTATGAATGGAAATGGAACAGCGAACCACGAACAAGCGGCAAGCGAAGCGGGGCTGAAACCTCTCTCGGGAAATATTCCCTCGGGTGATAAAGCCAACGCCGGCATCGACCGCAACTGCATGCACGACCGCATCCGCTGGACCATTCTTGAACGCATTATGGATGGCACCTACCAACCAGGTGAGCGGCTCAAGGAACTAACCCTCGCGCGCGAATTTCACGTCAGCCAGGCGCCGGTGCGGGAGGCGCTCCGGAAGCTCGAAGCCATCGGCGTGCTGAAATCCGACCCATATCGCGGCACGCGCGTTCGCGAGCTGTCTCCCACGGAGCTGCGCGATGCTTATCAATTGCGCGGAATTCTCGAGCAGTCAGCTACTGAGTTCATGGCAGATTTTCCCCAGGACAGCGTGAACTATCTCGAGCAGGAATATGCGGCCATGGGCGTCGCTGTGCAGGCCGGGGATCTTCAGGACCTCTCCTGCCATAACCGGAATTTTCACCGCTGCATTATGGAGCGTTGTCAGAATAAAGAAGTTTTCCGCACCTGGGAATCTCTGGACGTTTGCATGCGCTCAAGGCTGAACGTACAGCGCCGCGTTGAGCAGTTGCCGGAAGCGATCCGGTCGCACCAGCCGATCATCGACGCTTTTCGGGCGGGCGATCTCCGCCTGGCCGGCGAATTGTTGCGGGAGCATTCCTTCGGCTTTGTCTCCGACCTGGCGTAAAGCTCAACTGGAGCGATCGTCGCGATGGCCGATGGAGCTGTATGCGCCCATCAATCTTGATATCAGCACTGCCAGATACAGCACGCCCAGCATGGCCTCGATAACGGAGAGTGAGCGCGCCTGGTGCGAGACCGCTGTAATTCCAGGGGCGCCAAGTGATGTCATCGTGCCGAAGCTGTAATAGATGAGGTCGAACCGGTTGGGAACAGTGCGAGAATTGGTGATTGGGTCAAGATAGAATGCGTGACTCTGGACTGTGACCACCAGCCGATAGATGCTGGCAAAGCTGAACCCCACCAACAGGTAGATGCACAATGCCCCGAAAACGGTTTCGGAATTCGGCCGTCCATGCACATAGACGCGCCGGAAGATGACTGCGATGATGAAGGCGTCAAACGCAAAAGTCAAGCAGGTGTTCAGTATCGAAAGGGCGCTGGCGTCTGTCTCGAATATGCCGAAATGTTCCAGGAATACAGGAATGGCAAGCGCCAGGCCGAACAGGATCAAGCTGCGGCGGAAGCTGACGGCATACACGCTCAGCACCGTGACCGCGACGGCGACGATGCGAAATATGTAGTAGCCCACTACGTTGATCTGTGTATAGGGATAGAGAATCAGATAGCCCAGCAGGAATACGAACAGCAGAAAAAACTTGTGCCCGGCGGCGGTTTCCGCTGCTTGATCGGCGCGTGGTCTGGACAACTCTTCGGGCATTCGGTCGCGTAAGATTCGCCGCCGATCATACACTTTTTCCGCTCGAACTGACAGAGCGACTACATGGTTACGGGTTTCGCGCGCCCCGCAATTTGGAACGAACGCGCGGATTGCAGGTCCATCCACCCCCTGTTACGCTGAGATTATGGGTGACTTCAATTCCATCGCAGAAATGATCGAGAGCTGTGCAGCCGAAGCGGTCCGCGCCGCGCAGGAGCAGTTTGGCTTCGCCCTCGATTACTCGGACGGAAGCGTCGAATCGCTGGAAACCATCCTCGCGAATATCTCCGCAAGCCTTAATCCCGCCGATAAAGATGCGGTGGAGCAAGCCGTCAAGTTGTGGGGCAGTTATCTCGGAGAAGTAGCCCGTCGAAGCTTTGGCGGCACTTGGGAGCTGATCCAGTATCCCGGGCGCGCCGCCGCTGTCCCAACTCTGGTCATTGCCGGCTCGCAACTCTATCCATTGATGAAGGTCTATCGGCGGCTGACCATGGGAGAGCCGGAAAACGTCTGGAAGTTTTATGAACAAATCCGCGCGAAGCTCTCGCCCGTACACCCTACAGACAGTTTCGCGGGCTGAGTGTTCGAGTGTGCGACAATTGCATCTGAATAGGTTAGGCAGGCCGGAAACCGGGCCTGCGGGAGAAAATATATGGGTGACTTACTACAGCCCTGGCATCTGGTAGTGATTCTTGTCGTCGCGCTGCTTATCTTCGGACCCAGCAAACTGCCTGGTCTCGGCAAAGGTCTGGGTGAAGGAATCAAGGGATTCAAGGAAGGCATCAAGGGTCTGGGCGGCGGTTCCGACGACAACGACAAGCCCGATACCACTACCAAGACCACGACGACAGAAGTGAAATAGCTTCGGCTTTTCGATCATTTCGGCTTCGGCGGCACGCTGTGTCCATTGGTAAACGTCGTTACTGAGCGCAGTGGATCTCGCGGTTCAGGTCGATAGAGATATGAACTCGCTCAAAATGTGGGTATCGTAAACGCATCCACCCAATGAAAGTAAAAAGCATCCATCGCGTCAAGCCGCACACAGACGTACGGCTCTCGCATTTCCCCACCGCAGACGCCGGCCATTATCGCGGAGAGAAACATGCCGAGGCCGAACTAAAGCGTCAACGCGAGCGCCTGGATACACAGCAGGCCATGCTCGCCGCTTGTCAGCAGAATGCCGTGCTGGTCGTTTTACAGGGCATGGACACGGGCGGCAAAGACGGCACCATCCGCCACATCTTTTCCGGAGTCAACCCCCAGGGTTGCACAGTCACATCTTTCAAGGTCCCCACGCCGCTCGAGCAGCGTCATGATTTTCTCTGGCGCGCCCATGCCGCCGTGCCCCCGAAGGGCATGATCGGCATCTTCAATCGTTCTCACTATGAGGATGTCCTGGTCGTCCGCGTTCACAATCAGATCACCGGCAAAGAAGCGCGCCGCCGTATGAGCGAGATCGTGGATTGGGAAGAGATGCTCGCCGCCAACGGAGTCGTGATCCTGAAGTTTTTTCTCCACATCAGTTATGAGGAGCAGACCCGCCGCCTCGCCGCCCGCGTGGACGATCCAAAAAAGCAGTGGAAGATCAGCGAAGCGGATTTCTCCGAGCGCAAGCTGTGGCCCGACTACCAGCGCGCATATGAGGATGTTCTCAGCCGCACCAGCCGCAAATACGCGCCCTGGTTCATCGTGCCCGCGGATCACAAGTGGTACAGGAATGTCGCAATCTCAAACATTTTGGTTGAGACGCTCGAAGGCCTCAAGCTGAGCTATCCGCGCCCAACCGTCGACCTCAAAACGATCAAACTGGACTGATCGTCTGTCGTTCTGCCATGAAACAGATAGTTCCAAGACGCGACCTCTTGCGGTGGATGATTCTCGCGGCCGCCGGAACTCAGGTGTTGCCGGACGGTCTCGCCGCGGCGGCCCGTCCCTCTCCGATTGATGGTCAGCAAATCAAAGAGACAACGTTTGCATTCCTTCAGCGGTGTGCCCGGAAAGATGGCGGATATTCTCCCTCACCCGATACACACTACCAGGGATCTTCCGATACCGCAGAGAGTGACCTGGCCGCTGTAACGTACGCGGCAACGCTGGCCAAGCCCGAAGTATGGCAGCTTACGAATAAGGCGAGGTCGGCGGAATTCATCCAGCGTCACCAGCAGCCGGGCGGTGTTTTCGTAAACCTCGCCGGAGATATGGACCCCAAATCCGATCTAGCCGTTCTCTACAACACCGTGCAGGGTGCCGTAGGGCTTAGAGCTTTAGGGGAGAAGCCCCGGATCAATCCCGCCAAAGTCATGGATCGCTTTTTTGAGAATCAGGCTTTTGCGAAACTGCCCTGGTACACGGTCAGCTTCTATCCTCTGTTCTACGCGGCATTGGGTGTGGAGTTTCCCCGTGAATACCGGTTGGCCCTGCGGCAGCGCCTCATCGAAAACCAGGCGGCGGATGGCTACCTTGGCGATCACGTAGCATCCACCTTCCATCTGGTGCATTTTTTTCGTCTCATTGGGGAGCCAACGCCGAAAGCAGCGCAAATCATCGAACGAGTGCTGCGGGACCAAAGGCCCGATGGCGGATGGCAACTGAAGGACCCAGCATGGGACGTTCATGCCTGCTTCGACGCGGTGTTTATTCTGCGGCAGCTCGGAAGGAACTCCGACAAATGTCGAACTGCAATCCATAAAGCGGCGGGTTGGGCGGCGAGATGCCAGAACGCGGATGGTGGGTTCGGCCACTACCCAGGATTGCCTTCCGACATGGACGCGGTGTACTTCCAATTTGGAACTCTGGTTCAGGCGGGGTGCATTCCCGGAACGAACTTTAATCTTCCCGACGCGGAAACTCTAAGTTGGGGACACGTTATGAAACCCGGCGCAATCTATCCCTTTTCAACGCCTATATCGACCATTTAGTTTCGGGGAAATTACCCAATTAGGAAATCAGCGCTACTGCTACCAATGCCGCTGTCATCCCAACTGCCTGTCGGGCGGAAGTCCGCTCCTTCAACAGCCACGCCGCCAGCAGAATAGTAGATGCGGGATAGAGCGAAGCGAGCACCGCCGCAATATCAAGCCGGCCAACCCGCGTAGCGGCAACGAACAGAAAATTTCCCGTCGTGTCGCACGTACTCGCGAGAATCGCCAGCATGACGCCAATCTTCCATGGCACTGGACGGCTCGGCGCGTGCGCTCCCGAAGCTGCCGCGTCTGCAGTGAATCGATGCCGGCTGAACAGCAGTCCGCCGCCCAGCGCCAATGTCAGACTTCCCACGCGCGAGGCGGCCAGCGGCCAAAGTAGGCCGCCGCTATTTGCCTGCCGAAGAAAAATCAGAAACGTGCCGAATCCCAATCCGGAGATCACTGCCAGCGCGATCCGTTTTCTCTGGTCGCGAACCGATCCCCGGCCAGCGCCAGGCTGGCTGCTGATCAACCAGATGGCCGCAGCCGCCAGCGCAAACCCAGCTAGTTGCCGGCGGCTGGGGGAACCAATCGTCACCAGCGTAAACACCACCGGCAGCGCCGCCGTCAGCAACCCGCTGATCGCGGCGGTAATCCCCATCTCTCCCAGCGAAAGCGCGTGGTAAAACGTCAGCAAAGCAATCCCGCCCGCGACTCCGGACCACAAGCCGAGCCTCAGGATATGCGTATCGGGCCGCGCCTGGTGCAGCCCATTGGCAAGCAGCAGGAGACAGGCAAAGCTGAATGCATGGGAGATGGCGAGCAGCCAGAAGACGCGCAGATGGCGCGCCGCGATGCCGCCGGCGAAGTCCGCCGCGCCCCAGATCGCAGCCGCGCTCAGACCCAGCACGCTGGTAGTGGCGGCCAGGGTCATCGTAATTACTGGGTTGCGGTGGCGGTGGGGTAGTAGCCCTGCTTCGAGATCACGTTCACGTTTGGACGCAGAACACGAACCTCAATCTTGCGGAAGCGGCTGTCGAGCACCGATAGATGACTGTTATACCCAAGCGTGTACTGGTCGCGCACCTGTTCGGAAATTCTCGCGAAGCTCCGCTCGATCGCATTCGTGGACAGTTCCGCATCGAGGCCGCCGCCGGTTACCGCCGTGTACTTCGGCAGAAGATCGTCGTTCATCTGCCACGGAATATGGTAGCGGTCCAGGAAGCCGAGTACGGGTAGCGCCGAGTCGCCAACCAGCGTCCCGTAGACGCCAATCTGGTTGGTTAGCAGGTAGCGAACAACTTCCTTGTAGGAGAGCTTGCTGCCCTGGTTCTTGCCGTCGCTGATGACGTAGATCAAGCGGCGTCGTCCCTTGCCGCGTTGTGAAAGATCGGTCGCCGCGCGGAAAATCGCATCATTCAGCACATGCTGTTCTTTGGGAATGATGCCGATGAAGTTGCCATTGTGCATCGGCGTGGTATTCGGATCGACGGTGTGTCCGTTGATGATTGGACCTTCCGCTAAAGGCCCGGTGTTGCTGGGGATTTCCATGTAGTTGCCTGGAGACTTCACCCGTCGCAGCGTGACGGCCAAACGGTCGCTTTGTGCGCCGGTAAAGCCTGTGGCCTGGCTTACATGCGAGGCATAGGTGTAGACGGAAACTTCGTCATACGGCGCGAATGCACCCTGCAGCCCGCTCAGCGCCTGGTTTACTTTCCGCATGGTATCGGCGGGCAGGCCCTGGTCAATCACAAACGCGACGGAAAGCGGGAACGGATCTTCAGTAAAGAAGCTGAGCCGCTGCTGCACGCCGTTCTCGTAAATCTGAAAGTCGTGATACGTCAGGCCGGAAATAAGCTGACCGGACTTGTCCTTCACCGTGACCGGCACCAGCACGAAGTTGACGCGAGTACGAATCGTATAGCTGGCCGTTGACGCTCCCTCGCCCTTGTTTGGAACCACCGGGGCGGGACCGTTTGCGGGTTCATTTTGATTTTGCGTTGGCGCAGTAGCGCCCGCTGGCGTCCCAGTCGGCGCTCCATTGGAACTGCTGCCCGTATCCGCCGGAGCACCTTCACCCGGCGTCACATTGTGTAACAGATTCGGCAGCTTCAGAGAGCCGGGCGCGTTGTCCGGCTGCGGTGCGGGAGCTGCCGGTACATTGCCGCTCTGTGGAGTGGAGCTGGGCGCATTCGGTACCTGCTGGCTCTCCTGTGCGCGCGCCTGTATCTGCATCTGGGGCCCGGCCATCCATAGCAGGCAGGCAAAAAACAATACACCCAATCTCACCGAAACCCCCTCAGAAAGCCGCGCAAAACCATCCCTGAAATCCGTCAAAATATCCTGCCGCATCCCTTCAGCATTTTTTCGTGATGACGTTCGTTGTTCTTTCCATTGTACGGTGGGAAGCAGAAAGTGCCCAGCCGAGTTGTCATGCCCGTTCCAAACAGCCGCGCCAAAGCGTCTAATTGCAACAGTGTTTCGGGTTTGTTGAACCCGCACCAGAGAGAAATCAATGCATCTCCGCCGAATATTCCCGCTGGCAGCGCTGCTGCTCGCCCTGCTTGTTCAACCGACCCGAGCGCAGCTTGCTCCCTCCCCCGACGCGACGCCGGCGGAAAGTGGTGGCGCAAATACAAGAGCTCAGCCCTCGCAAACCCAACAATCCACGTTTCAGATAACGGCCAACCTCGTCAATCTGTATTTCCTTGTTCGAGGCCCGCATAATCAGCCAGTCCCAAATCTCACTGAAAAAGACTGCACGATCGACGAAGACAAAGTCAGACAAACCCTCAGCAGTTTCACCGCCCACAGTGATCAGCCCTTGACTCTCGGCATTCTGCTCGACACCAGCCTTAGTCAGCAGCGCGTTCTTCCGACGGAGCAGCAGGCCGCTGCCGCTTTTGTCCACCGCATCCTTCGGTCTAAAGATGAAGCATTCCTCATCGGGTTTGACGTCGATGTCACCATGTTGTCGGACCTCACCGCCAGCCCGAGCAATCTCAAACGGGCGATCGACAACGCCCACATCAACTCCGCCTCCGGCAACTACGCCAACGGTACAATTCCTTCGATCGGCACGCCGAAGGGAACTTTACTGTACGACGCCATCTATCTTGCGGCCAACGAGAAGCTGCGCCAGGAAACCGGACGCAAGGCCCTGATCCTGCTCACAGACGGCGAAGACGAAGGCAGCGAGACTCGACTCCAGGTGGCGATTGAAGCCGCTCAAAAAGCCAACGCCATCGTGTACGTCCTGCTCATTCAGGACTCTGGAACCTATGGAATCTCCGCCGACTACAACGCCGGCCCAATGCGAAAGCTCACCCAGGCTACAGGAGGACAGCTCTTCAAAATTGGGTCCAATGGCCGCAAAATGCAAGCCGCTTTTGAGGAAATCGAGAGCGAGATGCGCGCCCAATACCAGGCCACCTACACGCCCACGAACAGCAAGAGAGACGGGACCTACCGGCATATCGAAATCGCCTGCCAGCAGAACGGCAAGCCACTCCACGTGCAAGCCCGGCAAGGCTACTACGCTGAATCGAGATAGCCTGTCGTCCTGAGCACAGCGTAAGGATCTCGCGGTTCATTCGCAGAACGAAATTCTTCGCTCCTGTTACTTTAAGAGTTCAAACCGGATACCGGGTGTCCCCATCCTTCGCGTTTTTTGCGAAGGGTGGGATAAGAAGGAAAAAATCGGTGCGAGTTTCGCAGGCCGTCTTCGGCGTCTTCCATCATTTTGAGCTGGCGCATCAACTGCGCCGCCACGACTGCCTGCAAACCGTATATTCCACGTATCCCTGGCGGCGTCTCAAGCGGGAACGGCTCCCGCAACAATACGTCGAAACTTTCCCGTGGATTCATGGCGGGCTCGCGCTGCTGGCCCGCTACGGCCTCTACCCTTCGCCCTGGACCGAACATCTCGACTACTGGAACGGCCTTGCCTTTGACGAGTGGATCACTCGCCGCATCACCAGGCCCGGCGCGGAATGCGACGCTCTGATCGCCATCGCCGGAGCGGCCCTCAAAGCCGGCCAGCGTGTCCAGGCGCGCGGCGGCAAATATATCTGCGATCGCGGTTCCACCCACGCCCGCTACCAATGGCGCATTCTGCAGGACGAGCATCAACGCTGGCGCGCTCCGCTTGATATCTACGATCCCCGCGATACTCTTCGCGAAGAGGTTCAGTACGAGCAGGCGGACTGCATCGCCGTTCCGTCCAGCTTCGCCGCCCGCAGTTTCGTAGCCGAGGGCGTGCCCGCGGAAAAGCTTCGCGTCATCCCCTACGGAGTCCGGCTGGACGACTTCCGACCTGCGACGAATCCGCCCGCAGCCGATACATTTGAGGTCCTCTTCGTCGGCCAGGTCAGCCTCCGCAAAGGCGTCCCGTATCTCCTGGAGGCCTTCGCCCAGCTCCAGCATCCGCGCAAACGCCTCCGCATCATCGGCCCCATGTTCCCGCACATCAAGCCGCTGCTCGCTCGCCTGCCCATGGAGCACGTAGAGATCATCGGTGCCGTCTCCCGCCCGGAACTGGTCCGCTATCTCAGTAACAGTGATGTCATGGTGTTGCCGTCGCTCGAAGAGGGTCTGGCGCTGGTGCAGGGCGAAGCCATGGCGTGCGGCTGCCCGGTAATCGCCACGCCCAACACAGGCAGCGAAGACCTGTTCACGGACAGCAAGGAAGGCTTCATCGTCCCCATCCGCGACCCCAAAGCCATCACAATGCGCCTGCAGCAACTGGCCGACAACCCCCAATTGCAGCAGCAGATGCGAGCCGCCGCCTTGGAACGCGTAAATCATCTGGGAGGCTGGAACGATTACGGCGACCGATGGATAAGCCTGCTGCGGGAATTATGCGGAAATATATGAAGAATCAATCTGGGTGCCCTGGAGCCTGCCCTGAGCCAGCCGAAGGGTCTCGCTTTTGAGACGTGGGATCAAAGGGAAAATTAAAATCGCTGGAAAGAAAGGACAATTATGGAAAAGGATTCTGCCGGAATGGCGCGTCGTAAGTTCTTGAAGAATGGCATCGCCCTGGGCGCTCTAACGACCATTGGCGGTTTTCCGCAGGTTTCCGCCGCGGCGACTCCAGCGGGAGATGACCGCCAATACTGGATCGAAGTCGTGGAGCGTGTTTCCAGCCCGATGTTGCACGCTTTGAGTGAAAGAAAGTTGAAAGCCATCATGCCCGTGGAGTCTCCACAGGGCGATGTGGAGGGTCGAAAACAGCATACGTATCTGGAAGCAATGGCGAGACTCCTGGCCGGGGTTGCTCCTTGGCTGGAGACCGGCGCGTCCAGTGGCCCAGAAAGCAAATTGCGGCAGCAATACGCAGAGCTGGCACGCATCGCCATTCAATCCGGCACCGATCCGCGCTCGCCCGACTACCTCAACTTCAGCAAGGGACGGCAACCGGTCGTGGACGCATCCTTTTTGGCGCTGGCCATTCTTCGTGCCCCGACCGAACTGTGGCAGAAGCTGGATAAGACCACCCAGCACAATGTCATCCAGGCGCTTCAGTCCACCCGCGCCTGCCTTCCGTACTACAACAACTGGCTGCTGTTTGCCGCCATGATCGAAGCCGCGCTGTCGTTTATGGGCGTCTGGTGGGACCCGATGCGGGTGGATTACGCGATTCGTTCGCTCGATACCTGGTATGTAGGGGACGGCAACTACGGCGACGGGCCAAGCTTTCACTGGGATTACTACAACAGCTTTGTCATTCATCCGTACCTGCTGAACATCCTGGACACAATCTCCAAATCCGACGCAACCTGGAAACCGTTTCAGCCAGCCATACTCGCCCGCGCCCGGCGCTATGCCGCCATTCAGGAGCGGCTGATCAGCCCGGACGGCACATTTCCTCCGATCGGCAGATCGCTTTGCTATCGGTTTGGCGCGTTTCAACTTCTGTCGGAAATCTCGCTTCGGCGTCAGCTTCCAGAGGGTGTTTCCCCGGAACAGGTTCGCTGCGCCCTTACGGCAGTCATGCGCCGCATGATCGACGCACCGGGCACATTCGATGAGCAAGGCTGGTTGCGAGTGGGATTTTACGGGCATCAACCCGCGATTGCGGAACACTACATTTCGACGGGGAGTCTGTATCTCTGCTCGGCCGCGTGGCTTCCGCTAGGACTGCCTGCGACAGACCCGTTCTGGGCCGGCGAGGCAAAGCCGTGGACCCAAAAGAAGATATGGAGCGGAGACAATGTGCCGGCGGATCATGCCCTGGCAGATGATTTCTGTCAGGAATCGAGGAAGCTCCTCTGATTCCTGAAGTGACTAAGCGCTCTTGACGGTCAAAGCCTTCAGGCGAGCATTCAAGCGGCTCTTATAGCGGGAAGCGGTATTGTCATGCAGAATGCCCTTCTGCACGCTCTTGTCCAGCAGGGAAGCGGTCAGGTTGTACTGGGTGCGTGCGGCGGCGGCATCGTTGCCCACAAGCGCCTCGCGCATGGCACGGAGTCCGCTGCGCAGCTTGCTGCGGTTGGCTCGGTTGACGGCGGTGCGCTTGACGGTCTGCCGGGCGCGCTTCAGGGAAGAAACATGATTTGCCATGAAAAATTTCTCTTTCGCTAAACCAGAACTTTGGTTGAAATGGAATGCGAAGCCCGCTAGACAGAGAGCGGAAATCACCGGGTCGCAATCTCCAAGTCTAAGCGAATCCTCCCGCACGGTCAACATTTCGTCAATCCCCAAAACTGATTCAAAGAGTTGACGACTATGGACCGGAGTTCATCTCTCCGTTTGACCATCATCATCCTGCCGCACTATTCTTTTGGTAGGAATTATTCCTACCGGGTGATGAGAATGGCTGGCGTCGAAAAAATCAGTATTGCTTTGCCGCCTGAGATGGTGTCTATAGTCCGCCAGGCCGTGGAGGCGGGCGAATACGCGTCGAATAGTGAAGTAGTAAGGGATGCACTGCGCGACTGGACACAGAAGCGCAGCTTGCGGCAACAGGGCGTCGAAGACCTGCGTCAGGTGTGGAAGCAGGCCTTGAAGGACAAAACTCCCGGCGTGTCTGCCGATGATGTGCTGGATCGTCTGGAACGCAAGTATCAATCGTTGACAGACACGGCGGGTCCGTCGAAATAATGCAGGTCGTGTTTTCCAGTTTTGTTGAAGAAGATCTCGACGCAATCGCGGAGTACATCGCGCAGGACAATCCCGCACGAGCTGTCAGTTTTCTTCGCGAGATACGCGCGAAACTCCGCACAGTGGGGAAAAATCCGTTGCTATACATGTTGCGTCCAGAGATTGGAATCGACGCACGCCTGGCATTTGTCGGACGTTACGTGATCCTGTTCCGCGTCGTCGACGAAGTCATAAGAATCGAACGTGTGGTGTTCGGCGGACGTGATCTCCTTACCTTGTTCGATCAAGAGTAAGTTCGATCAAGAATCATCATCAATGTTTTGCGTGTGCTGTTGCACAACAGATGCCATCCTTCACAGCCGTATTGTGATGGTGGCAGATTCTGCAGGTCTGATCCGAACAGCAAAAATAAATTTGTTTCATTTGCCGATTGACGCAATTCTCCTTCGGCGCTACTCTTGTGCCCATCGACGTGCATATCGACGCACTCAACAACGCACCGCGAATCAATCACCTGACCGAGACCCGACATGGGTCCAGGTCGACCCGGCAAGACGCCCCGAACGTACCCCGGCCATCCGTAATCCCAACCACGCAATCCAACTACATGTATCGACCTCAGGCAGCGCGCGCTGTCTGCCGTTCCGGTGTCCCAAATCCACAGGGAGGCGAAAAGTTTTATTGATGACGAAAACCATCGAGATCACCCCAAACATTGAGCCGATTTTTGGCACCCGCGATGAGAACCTCCACCTGATCGAATCTGCCCTGAAAGTTAAAATAGACCTCCGTTCCGACGCCCTCTACATCGAAGGCGAGCCCGAAGCCATTGCCCGTGTCGAGCAGATATTCACCGACTACGAGTCCCTGCGGCGCGGCGGCGTCACGCTCCAGAACGGCGAATTGAACGGCCTGCTGAAGCTGGTCACCGCCGACAAAGCCGTCACGCTGCGCAGCCTGGTCGATAGCGGCAAACAGCGTTCGACCGGCATCCGCCGCACTGTGCAGCCGCGCTCGGTCAATCAGCGGCAATATCTTGAGGCGATCGAAAGCTGCGACATGGCCTTCGGCATCGGCCCCGCCGGTACCGGCAAAACCTATCTTGCCGTCGCTATGGCCGTCGCAGCGCTTACGGCGAAAAAAGTCAGCCGCATCGTGCTCGTCCGCCCCGCCGTCGAAGCCGGGGAGCGCCTGGGCTTTCTTCCCGGCACCTTGCAGGAAAAAGTCGATCCCTATCTCCGCCCGCTCTATGACGCGCTCTACGATCTGCTGGAGCCGGACCGCGTAGACAAGATGCTTGAGCGCAATGTCATTGAAGTCGCCCCACTGGCTTTCATGCGCGGTCGCACCCTCAACGACGCTTTCATCATCATGGACGAAGCCCAGAACACGACCAGCGAGCAGATGAAGATGTTCCTCACCCGCATGGGCAATAACGCCAAGGCAGTCATCACCGGCGACATTACCCAGATCGATCTGCCCAACCCGCGCAAATCCGGCCTGCTTGAGGCCATCGAAGTCTTGAAGGGCGTTGAAGGCATCCGCTTCTGCTATTTTGAGCAGGGCGATGTTGTCCGCCATCAACTCGTGCAGCGCATCGTCGTCGCTTACGACGGCTACACCCGAGGCCAAAGGGAGCTGCCGCTCGAGCTGGAAACCATGCCGCGCAACGGAGAACCCGCCAAGTCCGACAAGTCAGTCGTTCAAACTCAATGACATGGCATGACTCGACTGCGGTACCATGCGGAGAACGGTCCATGCGTGCGCGCATAGGACCGTTCCAGCAATGATTACGCTCGATCCTCCAGATGAAGGTGCATTGAAGCAGGCAGCGGCGAACATCCCCGACCTGCGTCCGTTCCTCGTGAGAGCGCGCAAAGCCGTCCCGCTCACAGGCGATGTCTCTGTGCTACTCACCTCTGACCGCGAAATCCGCCGCCTGAATCGCGCCTTTCGCCATAAAGATAAAGCTACGGACGTGCTTTCTTTCCCCGCGCCGGCCTTCCCGGCGAACACCGCAGGCGATCTGGCCATTTCGCTCGACACCGCGGCCCGTCAGGCAAAGCAGTTCGGCCACCCGCTCGAAATAGAAATAAAAATTCTGCTGCTTCACGGCCTTCTCCATCTCGCCGGGCTCGACCACGAAACCGACAGCGGCGAAATGGCCGCGCGCGAAGACCAGCTTCGCAGCCGCTTCCGTTTGCCCGTAACCTTGATTGCCCGCACAGTCGCTTCTCCCGGAACCCGCAGCCGAGGCCGGCGATGAGCATCCTGCAATGCGTCCTTGTCGTCCTGCTGCTGGCCATCTTGACCATCGCCGCCTACATCGACCGGCTTTACTCGGAGATGGGAAAATTCCTCTCCCGCGACTTCCAGGAAAACATCGATGTGTGGGAGCAGCAGGTGGAACCGCGCCTCGGCATGAGCAGCAAGCATGCGATGCAAGCCGCCGCCATGTTGACACCGCTGTCGCTGGCGGCCCTCGTGCTGATCTTTGGAGACGTCGCTCTTTACGCCCACGGAGTTCTCGGTGAACCGGTTGCGAGCGATGTAGCGCAACTGGTTCTGGCCATTGTGCTCGCCATTCTGCTCTTCCGCAGTTTTCTGCCGCAGCTGCTTTTCACTCGCACCCGCGGCCGCTGGGTCGCACCGCTCACCGGCATCCTGCGCGTGCTTTTCTATCTGATGTTTCCAGTCACTCTCGCGCTCGGCTTCCTGCTTTCGATTGCCGCGCTTGCCGAATCCGGTGAGCCGCCAGATGAAGAGCATCCCTCGGAAGCCGTCGAAGCGCTCATCGAAGCCGGCAAAGAAGAAGGCATTCTCGACGAAAGCGATCGCGCCCTGGTCCGCTCCGCCGTCGAGTTCGGCGACAAGATCGTTCGCGAAGTCATGACGCCGCGTCCCAAAATCTTCGCCGTTCCCGCCTCCATGACACTCGCCGAGTTCACCGATCAGCTCCGCACTCACGCCTACTCTCGTGTGCCGGTCTACGGCGCCAGTCTCGACGATGTGGTTGGCATTGCCTTCATGCACGACCTGCTCCACTTCACCGACGTGGACGCCGCCACCTCCACTGTCGGCAAAATGGCGCGTCCCGCCATGTTCACTCCAGAGACAAAGAACATCCAGACCTTGCTGCGCGAAATGCAGCGCGACAAACAGCACATGGCAATTGTCATTGACGAATACGGCGGCCTCGCCGGACTGGTGACAATTGAAGATGTGGTCGAAGAAATTGTCGGCGCCATCAGCGACGAGCATGAAACCCCCACGCTCGAAGAAACCGCCCAGCCCCAGCCCGACGGCTCCTACATCGTTCCCGGTAGTTTTGAGCTGGCGCAGCTCGACGAGCTCTTCGCCGACTCTGTCCCACTTCCCCTCGCGCAGGAGTATGAGTCCACCACTCTCGGAGGCCTTATCACAGAGGAGGCCGGCTATATTCCCTCCGTCGGAGAAGTGATTCATCTGGCAGGCCTGCGCCTCGAAGTGCTGGCATCTTCCGCGCGCCGGGTAGACCGCATCCGAGTGCAGCCCATCGCCGACACAACCCAGCAGACCCTCTCGTCGTAGCGCACAATCGAGAGATGCTGTCATAGGTGGGATCGAGATTGTCCAGGAACGAAAACCTCGGGTGCCCCACGTCTCGCCTCTGAGACGTGGGTTCGCTTCTCAGACGAGCTTCAAGCATCCATACAAACGTATGCGGAAACATCTAGCCACGTTGGTCCAGGACTTCGAGCGCCACGGCAACCAGACCGCCATCGTAAGCTATCCCGGCAACCGCCGCATATCCACTTCCTACGCGCAACT
>JBEPVW010000041.1:0-22063 GCA_041690775.1 Acidobacteriota bacterium
TGGTGTATCCATCGGAATCCGGTGAAGCGCGGATTGTGCGAACGTCCTGAAGACTGAGAGTGGGGCAGTTTTCTCCACTACGCACGGGCCTCGAAGGACGTGTGGAGATTGGGTCGGAATGGGTTTCCAGAAAACGTGAACGAGCACCGGGGAAACTCCGCCCTGCCGTGGAACTTTTACCCCACTCAAGCCAAAAGAAGGCTTGAATGGGCCACCCGCCAAATTTACGATGACTGAGCCCCATTCGCAGAGTCTGCCGACTTGCGATGCTTGGCCGCTTGGACCATGCCAAGTATCGCAGCTAACATGCCAACTGAAATGATCCCGCACTCAATACCTTGGATCAAGCGCACGTTCGCCACAGCGACATATTTTGTGATAACCCTGATCGCATAGAAAAGTCCATAGAGAAACGCGGCAACGCGGTCGCTCGGCCGGTGGAGGTTCTTCATGAAAGCCCAACCCACCAAACTGAAGCCCGCGAATGTTACAACATGCAAGCCGCTCAGTTCAGTCGGAAGCTTTCCTGAAATGGTCGACAGAAACCGGTTCACCTCAATTGCACAGATGATGCCGTAGGAGACGGTGAGGCCGGCGCGGATTCCCGGCGAATCTACAACTTGGTTTACAGAATTCATTCATTCGCCCTTGACTTATTCGCGGGTGGCCCATTCAAGCCTTCTGTTGGCTTGAGTGGGGCAATTGTAGCGCGGCACAAAGCCTGCCCGCCGCCCGTTCGCGTTTTCTCGCGGTCCACTCCGATTCGATCTCAACTCTTCCCTGGCAGCCGGTTGCATACTGGCGGAAGCTGCTCCATGCCCAGTCTTCCGGGCGCTCGCACAGCCCCCGCTCGACTGGATTCCGATGAATGTATCGCAGCTTTTCAACATGCTGATGATAATCGCGAACGTTGAAATCGTAATAGCGCTTTTGCCAGAAATGGGCGGCTTCGCCAATCAATCGCCGTGACACGCCCTGCTTCAACGACTTGATGGCATCGGCAAGCGTCGCGCCTTCGGGTTCGCTGAGCAGCAGATGGACGTGCTCCGGCATGACAACGTAGCCGTAGACGCATAAATGGAAAATCCGCCGGACCCGCTCCAACGCAACCTCAAACGTTTGCTTTGCCGCCACGCCAGTGAACGATTCCCGCCGCCGGTAACAGCAGAAAGTGACAAAGTGCGTCTGTCCAGACTCCTGGAATCTTTTTAGTCCGTCCGGCATATGGACTAGCTTAAGCTGCGACTCCGCCCCCACTCAAGCCAAAAGAAGGCTTGAATGGGCCACCCCCCGCCCGGCTACAGGCCTCGAAGGACGCGTTGAGATTGAATCGGAGCGGGTTTCCAGAAAGTGCGAGCGAGCAGCGGGAAAACTCCGCCCAGCCGTGGAACTTTTACCCCACTCAAGCCAAAAGAAGGCTTGAATGGGCCACCCGGCTACAAGCCTCGAAGGATGCGTGGGGATTGAATCGGAGTGGTTTCCAGAAAGCGCGAGCGAGCAGCGGGGCAACTCCGCCCAGCCGTGGAACTTTTACCCCACTCAAGCCAAAAGAAGGCTTGAATGGGCCGCCCGCCCGCCGCTGGTCAGTCGGCAACAGCACCGTCCCAATAGATCGCTCATCTCATCCACGGCTTGAGCCGCCCCCTCGCCGGAACGAGAAAAAGTAGACGCAACAATACTGGATGGCGTATCGTTTGGCCGAAGGAAAAATCTTTTGTGTACGGAGTAAAACCATGACTGCCTTGTCTCGTGTGACCCGGCGTTTGCTGCCGTCTTTCGTTGCTTTTCTAACCTTCGGCGTTGCAACCGGCGCTGTCATCGCCCAGAACCAGCCCTCCGCGCCTGGCACCACCTGGTCGCAGGAGGATGCCTTGAACATCTCCAAACAAGTACAGAAGAAGCTGGGCAGTCTTTCCAACTATGGAGTCTTCGACTGGATCACCTTTGGTTTCAAGGGCAAGTCCATCATTCTGAGAGGCTATGCTTCGCGTCCTCAACTGAAGAGCGAGGCGAACAACGTCCTCAAAAAGATTCCTGGAGTCGAGTCGGTCGACAATCAGATTCAGGTCCTTCCGTACTCCATGATGGACGATCGCATCCGCATCGCAGTCTACAATCACATCTACACCCAGCCCAACCTGCGGATCTATAACGCTAATCAGGGCTCAATCCGGCAAGCGCTTGGACCGGGCGGCCGCAGTGCTGTTCGCATGTCTGGCAGCATCGTAAACTATCCGCCGATAGGCTTTCAGGCGATCCATATTATCGTTCGAAACGGCAATGTCATTCTGTACGGAGTGGTCAATAATGAGAACGACAAAGCCATCGCCGGGATTCAGGCCAACTCCACTTCCGGGGTGTTCAGTGTTGCGAATGACCTGATCGTCGAGGGAGCGCCTGCAAAATAATCTTTCCCGTTAGCGGGCCATGCGTCGAGTGGCGAACGGGTCAGTTGCGCCCGTTCGCCAGCGCCGTGACTTGGGTCTAACATCAAATCAAATATGGCCTTCGTTCTGGAACAGCTCGATCACGTTGTCCTTACCGTCGCGAATATTGACGCGACTGTTGATTTTTATACGGAAGTTCTTGGCATGGAGCTGGTAACCTTCGACGGGCGCAAGGCCCTTGCTTTCGGTATCCAGAGAATCAATCTCCATCATCGCGGCCACGAGTTTAATCCCAAAGCCGCGCATCCCACGCCCGGCTCCGCTGACCTGTGCTTCATCACGACGACTCCGTTGGACGACGTGATCGAATACCTAACCAGCCAGAGAATTCATGTGGAAGAGGGCCCCGTCGACCGCACCGGCGCCATCGGCGACCTGAAATCCATTTATCTGCGCGACCCCGATCGCAACCTCATCGAAATCTCCAACATTGTTTAGAAATTGCGGGGATCCCAGGGGCGCGAAGCTTACCTGGGTCTTGTTGTCAAAGGTAAAATTGCAATCATGGCCGAACACTCTCACTCGCTTGTCGAACGCGCCAAGAAAATCAAGCTTTTTTTGATGGATGTGGATGGCACCCTGACAGATGGCGGCGTCTGCCTCCTGGCGCTCCCCAATGACGGCGGCATTGCGGAGCTGAAAATCTTCAGCTCTCTCGACGGACTGGGTTTGAAGCTCGCCCACATCATGGGCATAAAGACCGGTTTCATTACTGGAAGAAAATCTCCGGCCGTCCAGCAACGCGCTGAGGAAAATCTGGTGGATTACGTCTATCTCGGCCAGGAAAAAAAGATGGCCGCGTTTGACGAGTGCCTCAAAAACTCCGGAGCAACGGAAGAAGAAGTGGCCTACCTGGGCGACGACCTGCCCGACATGCCCCTCGCCGCACGCGCCGGTCTGGCAGTGGCGGTCGCGAACGCCGCCCCGGAGCTGAAAGCGATCAGCCACTACGTGACCAACGCCCGCGGTGGCGAAGGAGCCGCAAGGGAAGTGGTCGAGCTGATCCTCAAAGCCCAGGGCAGATGGGAAGAAGCAGTCCCACAAGCACTTGCTTAAACCAGGTAAATTTGGCGCATCATACTTAAGCAGCTTGTCTGCCTGCCTGGAACGCGCTCGCGTGGGCATCGTAGATCGCGAGCACCTTGCCGGCTCGCTCCGGATCGGTCGACCAGCTTTGTGAAACCGCTGCCACATATTGCTCGCCGGTAGCAGCTTCGAGCGCCGCTTGATAGTGCGGGAACGTGCGGCTAAGGCGGTTCAATAAGGCGATTCTCGCGGCAAAACATTCTGTCCAGCCGGGGAACTTCGTCCAGTTCGCGAGCACTGTCATCCAGTGGCTGTGGAGGTATTCCCGCGTTGGCATGGTGATGGTTTCAGTTCCGGCGATTGGAGGATGGCTCTGCTTCTGGCCGAATAGATTGTTCGCCTCGGTGGCAAGCTGCGAGCGGCCCCAGCCGGACTCCAGTGCGGCTTCGCAGGCGGCATATTCTGGAAAAATATGATGGGCCGCGCGGGCGGCATTGCAGGCGCGAGCGAGGAATAAAGTCTGGATTGACATGGATGCTCCTTAGAGAAGGCTCTAAGGTAAGTATTCGCGGGTGGAGTGAATAAATGTGCCAAATGGGGCGAGGATTTTTGCGGAGATGCGGAAATCCAGGCCTCAGCGTGACGAACCGAAGGTGTCGGTTTCGATGACATAGCAGCCGACTTTGAGAAAGCTGACGTCACCCACTTTTGTTGTCGGATTGCTACCGATTATTGTTTTTCGGACGGGTCGATCAGCGCCGCTCCGGTCTCGGCATCCAGTTTCTTGTGCATCGCAACACTTTGATATTCCGTGACGATGACCTCCATCGTTGGCCAGACGTGCGCTTTCAAGAGGTGTCCTCCGTGCGCGCTGCCATCTGGGAAGCCGACCACCATGTGGAGATGAACCACCGGCTTGTCGTGAAACAGCGCAATATCCCCCAGCAGCGAAAGCACCTCCGATTGCTGGTTGATCAGCATCGGCCGGTGCCGTTTTTGTGACAGCTCGAAAAACCCGATGGTGGCATCTTCGATTCCGCCGATCCCGGTAATGCGGCTGCCGCCCAGATGTTTTTCCTGTGCGAACTCAGTCAGGCCGGCTATCAACTCATCCCCCTTGCCGAAAATGACGGCATAGGTGGTCTCGTCGCTGTTGTGGTTGAGGACCTGCACCTTCATGTGCGGCGCAAGGCCTTTTTCCAGTACGGAGGATGCGGGAGCGGCCTGCGCCGCCGGAGCAACTGTACTGCCGCCAGCCGAAGTCGCCTGCGCGTGCGCCGAACCGGCACATGCGCAAACCATTGCCAAGGCAAAAAAATAAACGTGGGACCGAATCATAATTCGAGATACTCCCTCAATGAACAAGAAAAACCAAAGCTGCGCCCTGTTGGAAAGCAGAAGCGACAGCGATGTAACGCCGCTCTCATCTATCTTAGCGACTGCAATGTTGAATTTAGCGAGTATCAGAAGCTGTCATGGCCGGAGAGCCCGGCATGGGCGCCAGCATATCTTCTTTGCGCATCACCAGATTGGTGGCGTTCAGCGAGGAGGATTCAAACCCGTGTCCGTGGGTGATGGCATCCGTCGGGCAGGCTTCGACGCAATAGCCGCAGAAGATGCAGCGGTTGTAGTCGATGTTGTAAACCTTGGCATAACGCTCGGAGCTGGAAATACGCTGCTCCGCGGTATTTTCCGCGGCTTCAATGTGGATGCAGTTGGAAGGGCAGGCCGCGGCGCAAAGGAAACATGCGACACACTTCTCCAGGCCATTTTCGTCGCGCTGCAACACGTGGCGACCGCGGTACCGGGCTTCAAATTTCGCTCCGCGCATAGGGCCAGGGCCATCGGGATAATTCTCCACCTCTGTCGGCTGGAAAATTTCTCCGAAGGTGACACTCATCCCTTTGGCAACAGCAGCGATATCGCGGACAATCGACATGAGTTAATTATAACTTCAAAAAAGAATTTGCTTCTCGCAGCAAACGCTGCGCGATAACATCTGAACTCCATACCGAATGCAAAACGAAATCGAGCGCGTTCTGATTTATCGGCTGGGCAGCCTTGGCGATACCGTGGTCGCTCTGCCTTGCTTTCATCAGATTGCCCGCGCCTTTCCCGATGCGGAGCGCTGCCTGTTGACGAACATTCCCGTGCATAGCAAAGCGCCCGCGGCCTTTGCCGTACTGGAAGGCTCAGGACTGGTGCATGGATTCATGCGCTATCCCGTCGCTACGCGGAACCTGGCCGAGTTGATCGCGCTGCAACGTGAGATTCGCGCTTTTCGTCCGCAGGTGGTGGTCTATCTCACGCCGCGCCGAACGGCTGGCGATGTAATGCGCGACGCCGCTTTCCTGCGGTTGTGCGGCGTGCCCCGAATTGTTGGGCTGCCGCTGGCGCGCGATGCCCGCGCGAATCGCCTGGATCCTGCGACCGGCGACTATGAGCCGGAAGCGGAGCGGCTGGCCAGATTGCTGCGGAGCCTGGGAAACATCGATCTGCATGATCGCGCCAACTGGGACCTGAGGCTGACGCTGGACGAACATAAACATGCCGCCGAAGCGTTGGAACCCGTGCAGGGGCGGCCCTTGATCGCGTGCTGCGTGGGCACGAAGATGCAGGCAAAGGACTGGGGCGAAGAAAATTGGCGCAGCGTCCTCGACGCACTGGCTGAGGAGTTGCCGCAGTATGGGTTGGCGCTGATCGGCGCCGGCGAAGAGTCCGCAGTCAGCGAAGCGGCGGCAGCCGCGTGGACAAACCGCTCTGTAAATTTATGCGGGCGGCTGACGCCGCGTGAGTCGGCTGCCGCTCTGGCGCGGGCGCGGCTATTTGCCGGACATGACAGCGGACCGATGCATCTGGCTTCTGCCGTCGGCACCCCATGCGTTGTGGTTTTCCCGGCACGCAACCGGCCTCGCATCTGGTTCCCATGGGGCGATCAGCACGAGGTTGTTTACCACCGCACCGATTGCTGGGGCTGCGATCTTGAGGTCTGCATTGAACAGAAAAAGAAATGCCTCACCTCAATCATGCCGGGCGAAGTGCTGGGCGCGGTGCATCGTGTTCTGGCGCGGGGCTCCGCACACCACGGCGCGTTGTCACGCAATAGTCCCGTCCAATAATCCCGCAGCAGATGCAAAGCCAGTTAAGATACAGGTGAACTCTTTATGATCCGCGATCTTCATCGTGTTCTCGATCTGGTTGAGTCTGGTTTTGAGCGCCGCCGCGTCCTGGTGCTTGGCGACCTGATGCTGGACCAGTACGTCTGGGGCGATGTCAGCCGCATCTCCCCGGAAGCGCCCGTGCCCATCCTGCGTTCTGTCCGGCGGACACACGTTGCGGGCGGCGCGGCCAACGTCGCCATGAACCTTGCAGGTCTGGGAACGCAGGTATCGTTGGCCGGTTTTGTTGGCGCGGATGAGGATGCGCAAGTGCTGCGCGGGCTGCTCGCCGGCTCCGGCATTCTGACCGATGCGGTGTGCATCTGGCAGCGCCCGACAATTTCGAAAACGCGCGTCATGGCCGGTCGGCAACAGTTAATGCGGCTCGATGTCGAAACTCCCGATGCGCCTTCGCCGCTCGAAATCGACTCGCTATTGCGGTCATTGCATAAAGAAATTTTGCAGGCCGAGTGCATTATTTTTTCCGACTATGCCAAAGGCGTCCTGCCGGAACAGGTCTGCCAAGCCGTTATTGCCGAAGCGCGCAAACGCGGCATTCCTGTGCTGGTCGATCCCAAGGGCAGCGATTTTTCGAAGTACCGGCAGGCGACGACCATCTGCCCAAACCTGCTGGAGCTGGCCGCCTGCACCGGTGTTCCGACGCAGGATGCGGACGCATTGATGGCCGCGGGCCGCGCATTGATCGCGCCGCTGGCTCTTGAATATCTGACCGTAACGATGAGCGAGCGCGGCATCCGCGTGTTGCGCGCAGAGGGCGAAGACCTGCATGCCAGCGCGCAGGCGCGCGAGGTCTACGATGTTTCCGGCGCGGGCGACACGGTGATCGCAACGCTGGCGGCAGCGGCGGCGGCAAAGCTGGACCTTGAAAGCGCAATTCAACTAGCCAACGCTGCGGCGGGGATTGTGGTCAGCCGCGTGGGCACGGTGCCGATCGACCGCGCCAGCCTGATGGCGACTCTATCAACGGAGCTGGCCCTCAGCACGCAGGAAAAAGTTGTGGACCGCGCCGGCCTGGCGGCGCGCGCGGCGCAATGGCGCAATCGCGGCGAGACGGTTGTGTTCACCAACGGATGTTTCGATCTGCTGCACATCGGCCACATTACGCTGTTTGAAGATGCGCACCGCATGGGCGACCACCTGGTCATCGGGCTGAACAGCGATAACTCCGTGCAGCGGCTGAAAGGGTCTGCACGCCCCATCGTCGGAGAAAATGAGCGGGCGCGGATCCTCGCGGCTTTGGCCTCGACAGACGCGATTGTAATTTTCGACGAAGACACTCCGCTGGCCACGATTGAAGCGCTGCGTCCGGACGTGCTGGTGAAAGGCGGCGACTATACCGAGGCGACCGTCGTCGGCGCGGAGCTGGTTCGCGGCTGGGGTGGACGCGTGGCCATTGTGCCTACGGTGGCCGGTTTCAGCACCAGCCATATTGTGCGGAAGCTGAGCGCGACCGCGGAGGGCCGCAGCGCCGGACGCAAGCCCGCATCGGCAGATGCTCCCCAGGAGAAAGCATGATTATTGTTACTGGCGGAGCGGGTTTCATCGGCAGCAACCTGATCCATGAGCTGAACAAAATCGGCGAGACCGAGATTGTCTGCGTGGACAACCTGACTGATAGCGCGAAATTCATGAACCTTGATGGCGCGCAGTTTTCCGATTATATGGACAAGCAGGAGTTTCGCAGCGCGATCGCGGCAAATGCGCTTTCGGCGAAGCGCATTCGCGCCATCCTGCATCAGGGCGCCTGCTCGAATACGCTGGAAGACAACGGCGCATACATGATGGACAACAACTTCACGTACTCGAAGGAGGTGTTGCATTATGCCGTGCAGCATCGCATTCCGTTTGTCTATGCATCGACCGCGGCAGTGTATGGGTTGAGCCAGCGCTTTGCGCCCGAACCCGAGAATGAACGCCCGTTGAATGTCTATGGATTTTCCAAGTTGGTCTTCGACAATTATGTGCGGCGTTTATTGCCGACTGTCGAAAGCACTGTCGTCGGGCTGCGATACTTCAACGCCTACGGCCCGCGCGAGTTGCATAAGGGTCGCATGGCTTCGGTCCTGCACCACTTCACCAAGCAGATGAAAGAAACGGGCGCCATCCGCATGTTTCAAGGCTCCGGCGGATACAAGGACGGCGAACAGCGCCGCGACTTCGTCTATGTGCGCGACCTATGCCGCATGAATCTTTTCTTTGCGGGAATTGGCGATGCGGAGTTTCGCGCCGCAATGGGAAATGTGGAGGACGTGTATCAGGGAATTTTCAACGCTGGAACCGGTGCCAGCAGGAGCTTCAATGCCGTAGCCAGATCGTTACAGCAGGTGCATGGTCCGGCAAAGGTGGAATACATTCCGTTCCCGGCCGACCTGAACGGGCGCTATCAACACTTGACGGAAGCTGACATCACGTCGCTTCAAAAGCACGGCGGCTACACGCTGCCCTTCACGTCGCTTGAAGATGGAATCGCGGCAACGTTCGCAAGCTGAAGCAAATCACCTGGGATCGAAAAATCTCGCAGCCTGACTCATGCGTCCGCCGGTTGCTTCGGACAAAGCCGCAGCAACAGCGTCCCCACAATCGCAGCCAGTGCGGAGGCCGACAATATCCCCACCTTCGCCAGCATGTCCTCATGTCCAGCGCCGAATGCAAGCGCCGAGATGAACAGCGACATCGTAAATCCGATTCCTCCGAGCCAGCCCGCGGCGTGCAGATGCTTCCACGAAACGCCCTCCGGCAAGTGAGCCACGCCGAACCGCACCGCCAGCCACGAAAAGAGCATGATCCCCAGCGGCTTTCCAAACAGCAGGCCGAGAAAAATTCCATGCATCGCCGGATCGTGCAGGTCGCGCTGTTGCACGCCGCCCAGCCGCACGCCCGCGTTGGTCAGTGCAAACAGCGGCATGATGAAGAAGTTCACCCAGGGTTGCAGCCCGCGCTCCAGCCGTAGCAGTGGAGCCTCTACCAAGTGCGACTGCATTTGCAGGTGGAGGAACGCCTCCCGCGCCGCGTGGATTCCACGTCCCGGCTGGGCGATGCTGGCCTCTTCAACAGCCTGCAGATCTTCGCGTGCTCGCCGCAGAAACTCCGGCGTGTCCAGATACCGGTTGGCCGGGATGATAAACGCAACCATGATGCCCGCCAGCGTCGGATGTACCCCGGAGCGCAGCATGCAATACCAGACCGCGACCCCAATCGCCATATAGATGCTGATGTAGGTGACTCCAATCCGATTGGCCGCCACGCCCACCACCAGAAACGCGAACGCCGCCAGCAGCATGCCCCAGTGAATGCTGGAGGAATAGAAAAAACCAATCACCAGCACCGCCGCAATGTCATCCACAATGGCCAGCGCTGTCAGAAAAACCTTCAGCCCCACCGGCACGCGGCTGCCCGACAATGCCAGAATCCCCAGAGCAAATGCAATGTCCGTCGCCATCGGGATGCCCCACCCGCCCGCGGTAGGACGATGATGGTTCAGCACAATATAGATGCACGCCGGAAAAATCACTCCGCCGATTGCAGCCAGGACCGGCAGCGCCGCCAGCCGAAACGACGACAACTCGCCCACCAGCAGCTCATGCTTGATCTCGAGGCCGGCAAACAAAAAGAAAATGGCCATCAGACCGTCGTTGATCCAGTAATGCAAATCCTCCGACAAACGAAGACTGCTGAAGCCCACCGTAATTGGAATGTGCAGCAGCGACCCATAAAAATCCGCGCCGGAAGAGTTCGCCCACACGATGGCAATGACGGCACACGCCACCAGAAGAATGCCGCCCGCGCTTTCAATCTCCGCGAAGCGCAAAAACGGACGGCTCCAGCGGACAATCGGACGCTGCACCACCGGAATCTTTTTCCTGCTCAGAGTTCTGCCCTCACAAACAATTTGTTGTCAGAAATAAGATGAAAATTCTGCCGTCTTGAAGAGCAGCTAAAAATTCAAACTCCGAAGCCGCTCACAAGCTTCCGCCAACGCCGCATCTTTCTTCGCATAGCAGAACCGCAGCAGATTTTCGCCGCGCCCCTCTCTGAAGAATGCACTCCCCGCCACCGCCGCTACGCCGCATCGCGCCAGCACTGCACGCGCCTTCTCTCTCGACGTTGCACCCGGCACACGAGAGGCATCCGCAAGAATGTAGTAAGCGCCATCCGGAATTGAAGGCGCAAGTCCCGCCGTGGTCAAAGCGTCTACCAGTTGATCGCGCTTTTCCTCATACTCCAACGCCAGCCCGCGATAAAAATCATCTCCGAGTGTGACCAGGCCCGCAGCCGCTCCGTGCTGCAAAGGCGCAGGCGCGCACACGTACGTCAGATCGTGAAAATATCCAATCGCGGAAATCCACTGCGGGGCCGCCGCCAGATATCCCAGCCGCCAGCCGGTAACGCTGAAGGTCTTCGAGAAACCGGAGATGGTGATCGTCCGCTCCGCCATCCCCGGCAGGGAAGCGAAGCTGACGTGCTCGGCATCGCCGCAGAGAAAATATTCGTAAATCTCATCGGTAATCACGAACAGGTCATGCTGCTCCGCCAGCGCCGCTATCCCTTCCAATTCCTTCCGCGTAAAAACTTTACCGGATGGATTGCAGGGAGTATTGATGACGATCGCGCGCGTTTTCGCAGTGATGGAGTTTCGCAGCCGGTCCAGGTCCAATTCCCAGCGCGGCGCATCCAGCGCGACCGGCACCGGCACCGCCCGCACCGAAGCCAGCGTATTCAGGTGGTAGCCATAGAATGGCTCGAATAGCAGCACTTCATCGCCCGGATTGAACAGCGCCATGCACGCGGCATGGTATGCCCCCGTGGCGCCCGAGGTGACCACCACCCCGGAATCCGGGTCGCACGCCATCCCGTTATAGTGCGTCAGCTTCCGAGCAATGGCGGACCGCAATTTGGCGATGCCATCCAGGCGTGTGTAGATGTTGTGGCCCTCGCGAATCGCCGCAATGGCGGCCTCGGCAACCGGCGCGGGCACCTCCGTATCGCACACGCCCTGCGCCAAGTTGATCCCGTGGACAAGGTCGCATTCGACCGACATCGCGCGAATTTCCGACTGCATTGCATTCGCCGAAAGTTCGCTCAGGGCAAGGTTGTGGGTAGAGGCCGGCATTGTTAGGCAGTCTATCCCTTTCCGGGGGTCCCTCCAAACCGTCGGGTGGCCCGTCCTAACCGAGTTTTGCGGCCAGGGTGGGGACACGAAAACCTCAGGTAACCGCGAACAACGTCTTTTGTCCGCCAATATTCATCTCCTTTTCACGTTCGCAACGTAAAAAGGAGGCGTGACAGTCACCAGCAGAGGAGTGTCCGGCGCGCGGGCGGCTCTTCAAACTCGATCTTTACGGAAGAGGACTTCTCTATGATTCGTCGGCTTCTCGCCTTGGCTCTCATCACAACCGCAAGCGTCGCCACCAGCGCCTTTGCCCAGCAGGTTTCCCTTACCGGCGCGGGTTCCACATTTGCTTATCCGCTCTACTCCAGCTGGGCCAGCCAGTACAAAACTCTGCACTCCAATGTGGAGATCAATTATCAGTCCATCGGTTCCGGCGGCGGTATCCGCCAGCTGATTGCAGGCACGGTCGACTTCGGCGCGACCGATGGTCCCATGACGGACAAGGAGTTGGCGGATGCGCAGGAGAAACGCGGCACAGCCATCCTGCATTTCCCGACAGCACTCGGCGCGGATGTTCCTTCCTACAACATTCCCGGTGTGACCGCGGAGCTGAAATTTACCCCGGCCGCCCTTGCCGGAATTTTTCTCGGTCACATTACAAAGTGGAATGACCCGGAGATCCAGAAATCCAATCCCGGCGTTAAACTGCCCGGCGCGAACATCGTGGTCATCCACCGTTCGGATGGCTCCGGCACCACCTATTGCTGGGTCGACTATTTATCCAAAGTCAATCCGGAGTGGAAGAACAAAGTGGGCGTCGGCACCTCCGTCAACTGGCCGGTCGGCCTGGGCGGAAAAGGGAATGAGGGTGTGAGCGGTCTGATTCGCCGCATCCCGAACTCCATTGGCTACATTGAGCTGATCTACTCCATCCAGAACCACATCCTCTACGGCGATGTGCAGAATAGCTCCGGCAACTTCGTCAAGGCCAGCCTGAATTCTGTCACCGCCGCAGCCGCAGGCGCCACCAAAACGATGCCCGCGGACTTCCGCGTCTCCATCACCAACCCGCCGGGCGCGCAAGCCTACCCCATCTCCACCTATACCTGGCTGCTGATTCCAGAAAAACTCAGCAATCCGGCCCAGGCTGCGGCGCTCAAGGCGTTTCTTCGCTGGGGCCTGACGGATGGCCAGAAGTACACCACCCCGCTCGCCTACGCTCCGCTGCCCGGCGTAGTCGTGCAGAAGGAACTGCTGCAGATGAAGAAATTGCAATACTAAAAGAATCCGGGTACCCCAGGATGAGCGATGGACATCAATGAAGTAACCAGAAGGGAAGCATGGCCAACACCGTAAGTCCAACCTCGGGCATTCCATTCCCATCCCGGGGACTGGACAGGAAACTGACCATCCTGCAGCGCCTCCGCAAGGGAGATGAGATCGTCCATCTCATCACCCTTGCCGGCGGCTGGTCCATCATCGTCATTACCGCTCTGCTGGTGCAACATCTCTGGGTCTACTCGCGCATCGCGCGCCACACCTTCGGCTGGCATTTTTTATTTACCAGCACCTGGGACCCGGTCAATGGAATATTCGGCGCATGGCCCTTCGTTTACGGAACCGTCGTGACTTCCGCCCTTGCCCTGGTCATCGCCATTCCGATCGGCCTGGGTTCGGCTATTTTTCTCGCGGAACTGGCTCCGCGCAAACTCTCCAATGCGCTCACGTTTTTAATTGAGCTGCTGGCCGCGGTTCCCAGCGTTGTTTACGGTCTCGTCGGCATCTTCCTGCTGATTCCAATCCTGACCACCGCCATGCCATATTTTCAAAAGATGTTCGGCTGGCTGCCCATCTTCAGCGGAACATTTTATGGCGTCAGCTACTTTTCCGCCGGCGTCGTTCTGGCCGTCATGGTGGTGCCGTTCATCGTTTCCATCTCGCGGGAAGTCCTGCTGTCCGTCCCGGTTTCGCAGCGCGAAGCCATGATGGCGCTTGGCGCAACCAAATGGGAAGTCACCTGGCGGGCCGTCGTTCCCTACGCCCGGCAGGGCATTATGGGATCGATCTTTCTGGCGCTCGCGCGCGCACTGGGCGAAACCATGGCCGTCACCATGGTCATCGGCAACGTTCCGCAGATTTCCACTTCATTGCTGGCTCCCGGCTACACCATCGCAGCAGTCATCGCCAACGAATTTACCGAGGCAACCGGCGACCTGTACCTGCACGCGCTGATTGAGCTGGGCCTGGTGCTGTTCGCCGTCACAATGATCATCAACGCATTGGCCCGCCTTCTGATGCTCACGATGAAAGCCCACGAGGTGAGCGCATGAACGCGTCCTACCCGCCGCTCCGCCGCAAGATCGTCAATTACGTCATGCTTACGTTGACCGGGCTCTGTACGCTGCTGGCCATCACCGTTCTGCTCACCATCCTGGTCTACCTGTTATGGAACGGCGCGCACGCGCTCAACCTGAATTTCTTCATCAAGCTGCCCGCGCCAGTCGGTCAGCCCGGCGGCGGCGTGGCCAACGCAATTATCGGCACGCTGAAATTGCTCGCCTTGGCCAGCGCCATCGGCGTTCCCATCGGCTTGATTGGCGGCATCTATTTGTCGGAGTTCGCCGGCGGCTGGTCGGCTTTCACCGTGCGCTACACCACTGACCTGCTGAACGGCGTTCCTTCGGTCGTCATGGGCATTTTCGTCTACACCCTGGTCGTTCTGCCCATGCACCATTTCTCCACGCTGGCCGGAGGCATCGCCCTTGGCATCATGATGATTCCCATCGCTTTACGCAGCACAGAAGACTTTTTGCACGCTGTGCCGCGCAGCCTTCGAGAGGGCGGCCTGGCGCTGGGAGCCAGTAAATCAGAAACAATTTTCACCATTGTCATCCCGGCGGCCATTTACGGCATCATTACAGGGGTAATGTTGGACATCGCGCGCGTCGCGGGGGAAACTGCGCCCTTGCTGTTCACCGCCTTCGGCAATCAGTTCAACAGCCAGGGATGGTTGCAGCCTACCGCGTCGCTGCCGGTGGTCATTTACAACTACGCCATTTCGCCTTATGACGAATGGCACCAGCAGGCATGGGCCGCGGGCTTCGTGCTACTCTCAGGGTTGCTGCTGGTCAGCATTGTTGCCCGCGTTATTTTGGCCCGAGGAAAGAAGTTATCGCATGGCTAACGTGGGGAATGTTGTGATGAAGACATTAATGAAGCCCTTCGACCTAAGTCAGTTGTCGAAAGCCCACGAAGTCCGCTTTGCGGGGATCGAAACTGCGGAAGAACAGCTGCCGTGGCCGCAGTTCACCGTGTCCGGCCTGAATTTCTTCTACGGCCATCATCAGGCTCTCAAAAATATCAACCTGATTGTTCCCAATAAACGCGTGACGGCGTTTATCGGTCCTTCCGGATGCGGCAAGACCACGCTGCTGCGCACCTTCAACCGGATGAATGAAACCATTCCCGACACTCGCGTCGAAGGCAGCATTCGTCTGGGGAACAGAGACCTGTTCAGCTTTCCCGCCACTACGCTCCGCCGCGTGGTCGGAATGGTGTTTCAGAAACCGTCGCCCTTTCCCAAATCCATTTTCGATAACGTCGCCTATGGTTTGCGCCTCGAACACTCGTTCAGTCGCAGCGAAATGGCCGACAAGGTGGAGCAGAGCCTGCGCCGCGCCGCGCTATGGGATGAAGTGAAAGACAAGCTGCATCAGTCCGCCAATGGAATCTCCGGCGGCCAGCAGCAGCGTCTCTGCATCGCCCGCGCTCTCGCCGTCGATCCCGAAGTGCTGCTGCTCGACGAGCCCTGCTCAGCGCTCGATCCCATCTCCACGGCAAAAATCGAAGACTTGTTATTTGAGATCAAAAAATCCTGCACCATTGTCATCGTGACGCACAATATGCTGCAGGCTGCCCGCGTCGCCGACTACGTAGGATTTTTCCTGAACGGCGAGCTGATCGAGCTCAATCGCGCCAAGCAGATCTTTCAGAATCCGGAAAAGCAGCAAACCCAGGACTACATCACCGGCCGCTTCGGCTGAAAACACGCCCACGCCCCCATTGGGCGATCGAACACCACAAATGTGGTATCCGAATACCACATTTGTCCCTTTTCGTGATGAAATCAAGACGAATCAGAATTTTTGTAGCCGAAGAAGCGGACCTTTTTTGTAACCGGGGAATCGACCTTTTACCGGAACGAAACGGTTTTGAGTGGGCGGGACTTTGTCCTGCCGAAACAACTCGAACCGCGGGCTTAAAACGACACGAAATCTGATCGAAGCGCCGACTCCAAAATCGATGACAAACCAATCAACGACTCAGCTTTTCCAATCTCCCACGGAAATCCATCAGGAACGTTTCGGCGCAAAGGGCCTCGCTTTTCAAGCACCCGGTCGCGTAAACCTGATCGGCGAACACACCGATACCAGTGAAGGCTACGTGATGCCCGCAGCGCTCGATCTGCGGACGATTTCCGTCCTGAGTCCGCGCGTGGATTCCACCGCCAACATCTATTCAACCAACTTCGACGAACAGGTCAGCATCGATCTGGCGCAGTTGCCGTCGGCTCCGCGGGGCCATTGGAGCGACTATCCCACCGCGGTTTTATGGAGCCTGCGGCAGCGCGGAATAAACTTCAGCGGGTTTGACATGACGCTCTCGGGCAACGTGCCGATCGGCTCCGGCCTGAGTTCTTCCGCATCGGTTGAGGTTGCAGTCGCGGTTGCCGTTCTGGCCCATGCCGGAGGCGGCAGCTCGAAGCTGGAGCTGGCCAAGCCGGAGATTGCGAAGCTCTGCCAGTTCGCCGAGAACAAGTTCGTCGGCGCGCAGAGCGGCATCATGGACCCCTTCGCCTCCTGCTGCGGAGTGGCCGGTCACGCGCTTCTGCTCGACTGCCGCTCACTTGATTACGAACTCCTGCCGCTGCCGGAAGAGGTAATGGTGGTGATCTGCAACTCCATGGTCAAGCATTCGCTGTCCGATGGCGGAGACTACAACCAGAGGCGTCGCGAGGTCCAGGAAGGCCTGCGTATTCTCCAGAAAAGCAATCCGGAATTTCGCACACTGCGAGACGTCAGTGAGCTGGAGTTGCGCAATTCCGCAAGCGAGATGCCGGAGAAGATATTCCGCCGCTGTCTGCATGTGGTGACGGAAAACCGTCGAGTTCTACTGGCCGCGGAAGCCTTACGGCGTCACGATTTCTCCGGGTTCGGGCGACTGATGCGCGACGCCCATATCAGCATGAGAGACAACTATGAAGCCAGTTGCGCCGAGACCGACACGCTGGTTGAACTGGCCGCGCAACAGCCCGGCTGCTACGGAGCGCGCATCACGGGGGCCGGTTTCGGCGGCTGCACGGTAAACCTGGTGGCTGCGGAAGGGGCGGAACAATTCATGCTGGATGTTCGCGCAGGCTATCAGCAGGCCACCGGAATTCGATCTGAAATTTACATCTCGCAAGCGTCCGAAGGCGCAGGGCCGCTGTTGTAATGTCGAATTTCTAAGAACCGTCATCCTGAACGAAGTCGAGGGACCCGTGTTTCTTTGTCTAGCCGGATATTATTTCTGTTCCTTCCAGAAATTCGCGCCGCGATTGCTGTAGTCGACGCGCAGGGTGTTGATGGAATACGGCCCCACTGGAACCGCTACGTGTCCGCCCGACATCGTCAGCGGCGAGCCTTCCGTATGCTCCATCAAATTGGTTGCCGCGGCAGCCGAGGCGCCGTCCGGCACGGAGATCTCCGCAGTGGTTTTCTTGCCCGCCCATTCGTAGAAACGCAGAACAAGGCTGTTTCCGTCCTCACTCTTCTTCATCGCCGTCAGTACTAAATTTTCCGGCTTGACGGTGACGAAGGAATGCGTCGCAGGCAGCTCGCCTGCATGGGCGTCCACCTGCATTGCACGCAGCTTGTAATTAAATGCGAAGCCATGCAGGACTGTGTTCGCATCTCTCCACGTGCCGGCGTGGGGATAGAGCGAATAGCGAAAGTGCTGGTGGCCGCGATCCGCATTCGGGTCCGGATAGATGGGAGAACGCAGCAGCGAGAGCCGCAGCACATTGCCTTTCACGTCGTAACCATATTTGGAATCGTTGATAAAGCTGAAGCCATGCTGGCCGTCGCCCAGGTCCGCCCATCGCTGCGCCGAAACTTCATACTTCGCCTTCTCAACAGAATTGTTCTTCGTCGTAGGCCGTTCGATGGTTCCGTATGGAATCTCAAACGTAGCCCTGGGACCGCTGGCCGCCAGTGCGAAGGCGGCCTTCAGCAGAATGTGCGTTTCGTGCCAGTCCACGTCATTGACGACATCGACACGGCGCATGCCCGCATAAAGAATAATGTTCTGCACAAATTTCGATTTATCCCAATGGCGAGTAATGCGAACGACGCTGCGCACGGGGCCCTGCTCGACCAACTGCACGCTGTCCACCATGGTCAAATCCGTCCCATGCTCCGCGAAGTTGGGGTTGATGTTCCAGGCGTCGTATTCTTTCGGCGTATCGACAAACGCCTGCAGCAGGTTGCCGCATTGCCCGCTGGCGATGCTTTCAAAGTGAGCCTGCTTGTCATACAGGCTGTCGATGCAGCCATTTTTCGGATCGATCACCACGCGCAGCAGGGAATTTTCCATCGTGGTGCCGTCGGTCTTCAGATCGCTGGAGATCTTACGCGCTCCGGGAACAGCGTGCAGCACCGTGTACCCGATCGATGGAACGTTCTCAGGTTTCAGCAACAATTGATAGCTGTGCGTTGCGGCATCCTTCAAAAGCACCTGCATCGCAACCGGCTTGCCGTCGGCGTCGAGCACGGAAATTCCGTTCGACTCCGCCTGTGGCATCTGCACGTTGACTTCAACCACATCGGTGCGATTCCAACTCAGCGGATTCCAGAGAATGATCGGCACGCCCGCACGTGCGCTGGTATCGATATGGCTGTCAATATTGCCAAGCGCATTCCGGGTGGCGTCATTCGCCGTCCAATGGACCACGTTGAATTGCTTCTGCGCGTCCTTATAGATCACGCCGATCCCGGAGCCCGCTGCCAGATCATGAAAGCCATTGAACAATTGCAGCTTCCACGCGGCGGTCAGTTTCGCATCAGGGTAGGTCTCGCCGCCCAGCCACGCCAGTGACGAATATTTTTCCGCATTCAGCAGCCATTGCGAACCATGGCGAAGGTTCCACTTCTGCTTGGCCTGGCTGGTGTACACGCCGCGATGATATTCAAGGTAGAGTTCATCATTCCAGACTGGAAGACTGATCTTGCCCGCCGGGGGCGTAGCCAGATGTGTGTCGTTCGCGGCCAGGGTCTCGTAATTCCACACTGGAGCGTCGGCAGTATCGACGCGCTTCGCCATGCCGTCAAAAAATGTTTGCGACACGCCGAATTCCAGGTGAGGGTAGACCTTGTTCGGTTCCATCCAGCGCACGCCGCTATCGAGCATGTCGCGCGTCGGTCCGCCGCCATGGTCGCCGATGCCGTAGAGATGCATCATCTCGTGCTGGCCGGGGTTGCGGTCGATTGCCGTCGCCAGATCACTGGCCATGCGGACAGGTTCAATTTGGTTGACATAGTCGTGGGGGAAATACGTCAGCACGCGGCTGCCGTCGGGAGATTGCCACCAGAACAATTTCAGCGGGAGCTGATTGGTGTCATTCCACGCCATCTTCTGAGTGACGAAATAATCGATGCCGGACTTTTTATAGATTTGCGGCAACTGCCAGTTGTAACCGAAGGAGTCCGGGTTCCAGCCGACACGAACATCGACGCCGAAGTTTTTCTGGAAGTAGCGCTTGGCCACAAGTATCTGGCGCACCGTCGATTCGCCATCCGGGAGGTTCAGGTCGGGCTCTACCCACATGCCGCCGACCAGCTCCCAACGGCCTTCCTTTACGCGCTGCTGAATCTGCTGAAAAATGTCGGGATATTTATCCTGCATCCACTCGTAATATTGCGCGGCGGACTGAGAATAGGTGTAGCCGGGGTACTCCTGCATCAACTGCAGCGCGGTTGAAAAAGTGCGCTTCACCACATCGACAGTTTCGGTCCACGGCCACAACCAGGCTGCGTCAATGTGAGCATTGCCGGTCATGTGAACGGAGTATTGCTGGAGCACGGGACGAAGCGCCTCAAGCTTTGATTGCGCTTGTTTTAGAGACGCGTCGAACGCCGCCTGATCTCCTTTATCGAGTGCAGCCAGATCGACCGATGTGGCTGCGGTATCTAGGGTCTGTTCCTGTGTGGCGAGAGTGCCGGCGCTCTGCGGAATGGAAGGCAACAGGTTGGCCGCGGAGACCAGCTCATTGAGCAGATCTTCCGGATTTGGGCGGCTGCTGGATAAGACCACGCTCAGGTTGGCGCCTTCGATGTGTTTCTCGTCCTGCGTAGCCAGCATTTTGACGGCGACCAGAATTTTCTCTCCCGGTTTGCCGTCGAGCAATTGCTTCTCCAGGTCGTCTCCCATGGCCACTCGCCGTCCGTTGTAGTACAGGATCATGGGCAGAGGGCCGTCGGCATACCCCTTAAGAGAGAACCAGATCTGCGCGCCGCTCAACTCATAGCCCTGCAATGTTTTCGGTATCGTCAACCACTTGCGGAACCATACGGCATCATGCGGGGCGACAAACGGCGTGTTCACGGTTTGCCAGTCGCTTGTGTCAAGGTCGGGCCGTTCGCCGTGGGCTACGTCGCCCAGGCGGTATTGCCACGTGTTCGCTGGGATCGAGTCAAGGGTTCCCAGGCGATCGATGACGGCCTTCGCCTGAGGAGAAAACGTATACGGCTTTGGCTGCGTTGCCTGCGCGATGAGTGCGCTTGAAAAAAACAGGCAGGAGGCAATTGCAAAAAGGCTAACCGGTCGCTTCAAAAGAGACTCCCCGTGAATAGTTTCACCATTCAAAAATACACCAAAGGTACAATCGCTCATCTAACAATGCCCTACGGGTATAGAGTTCGAATGGCAGCTCTGGCGGCACGCCCCCGGATCGCATCGAGCTTGCAGAGGGAAGGACAGCAATATGAGCGATGATTTCGATCAGGCGCAGGAGCGGCTGGAGGGCGTGGCGGAGGGGCATGGAAAGCGGGTCCACACCAGGCGGACGGCGATTTTTATCGCTGTTATGGCGGCGGTTTTGGCGCTCACTGAATTCGGAGAAAAAGACGCACAGGCGAACTTTTTGTCGAGTCAGATTACGGCCAGTGACATCTGGGCCCAATATCAGGCGAAGTCCGTTCGCCGCTCCATCTTTTCCGCGGAAGCAGAATTGCTGGAGAGCCTGAAGACGGTTTCGACTCCCGCAATCCAGGAAAAGATCGCCCAGGCGCGTGCGAATGCCAGCCGGATGCGTTCTGAATTGGGTGGGGACGGGATGGAGCAGTTGATGGTGCGGGCGCATGCACAGGAGCATCTGCGCGACCACGAGGAGCACCGCAAAAATATGCTGGAAACAGCCAGCGGCGGCCTGCAGATTGCGATTGTGCTGGCCTCGATTTCGGTGGTCGTCGATCTCCCAGTATTCATGATCGTCAGCGTGATTCTAGGTCTCGCGTCCGCCATTTATGGGCTGGTGGGAGAATTGATTCGGCTATAAGCACTCGGCCATTTTTCAACCAGACAGAAATTCGCTGTCAGCAGCACCAGGCAAATCCAGAAGACGTCCGCGCCCAATAGATGCAGAATTTGCAGCCAGGTTGGCGCGCGCAGCAGCACATCCAACACGCCGAGCAGATATTGCGCGAGCAGCGTGCACAGCACCGCGATGCCGAGAGTTCGCGTCCGCGACTGCGCCGCCCGCCGGAACGACTGTACCAGCAGCCACGCGATGAAGGCTCCAGCAATGAAGGCGCTGACGGGATGGATCCAGCGCAAGCGCAGCAGGATGGGAGCGGTAGCGGAAAAATCCTGCCGAATCGCCGCCGCTAGCGACGCGGAAGGAAACAGCGTGTCGCCGAGCGCGGCGAGCGAACCTGAGACGCCGACGACCAGTGTTGCCAGAATTCCGAGCGTGGGGAAGGCCAGGCTTCCATGCTTCAAAGCTGTGAGGGCGCGTTCGCGAGGGCGGGAAAGAAACTCCGCAGCCAGCGCGAGCGCTGCCAGCAGCAGCAGCGTATTCGCGAAGTGGAAGGAAAGATAGACACCGCGTGCCACGGAGGCGTTGTGTGCGACCAACTGCAATAGAACCAGCAATGCTCCCAGCAGCGCTTCATTGAAAACAAGCACCATGGACGCGCCTGCTGCCCAGCGCGCCAGTTGACCCTTGCGGGTCACTCGCCATGTCCAGACCAACAGCTGTCTCTTAT
>JBEPVW010000042.1:0-21866 GCA_041690775.1 Acidobacteriota bacterium
TAGTTATGATTGTGCGCCGTAATCTCCACCTTGCCCGTACCGGTGTGCTGCACCGGATGGTTGCCGCCATGATGGCCGAACTTCAGCTTGTACGTCTTGCCACCCAGCGCCAGGCCGATCAATTGGTGTCCAAGGCAAATTCCGAACACAGGCGTTTTGCCCATCAGGCGGCGGATACTTTCTTGCGCGTAGTGGACCGGCTCCGGATCGCCCGGCCCGTTCGACAAAAATACGCCGTTCGGGTTCAACGACATCACATCTTCTGCGGAGGTCTGCGCTGGCACGACTGTCACGCGGCAGCCTTGCCGCGTCAGCATGCGCAGTATGTTGCGCTTTATGCCGTAGTCATACGCGACGACATGCAGGTCCGGCTCCGGCAGCGCGGGCTGCGGGCTCGTCGCGAGCGGGTCATCATTCGCATTCTGCGGATCGGTTGTGTCCCACTCATAACGCGCATTGGTCGTCACCACGCTGGCAAGGTCCGTCCCGTCCATCTTGCGAATGGAGCGCGCTTTCGCAAGCAGCACTTCGGGGTTCGACTCCAGCGACGAGATCACGCCGCGCATCACGCCGTTGTTCCGCAAATGCCGCACCAGCGCGCGTGTGTCGATCTCGGAAATCACCGGAACGTTGAAGCGTTCCAGATATTCGTCCGCCACGCGCTGCGAGCGCCAGTTGGAGCTGACAGGCGAAAATTCACGGGTCACCAGGCCCTCTATATAGGGCCGGTTCGCCTCATCGTCTGCATTGTTGGTACCGTAATTGCCGATTTGCGGGTTGGTAAGGACGACAATCTGTCCCGCATAAGAAGGGTCGGTGAAAATCTCCTGATAGCCGGAAAGCGAAGTGTTAAAAACGACCTCGCCGTAGCATTCTGCCTTGGCCCCGTAGCCGCGGCCCTGAAAGATACGCCCATCTTCGAGCGCAAGTATGGCCTGCATCGCGTCTCCGCGGAGTGGATTTTATAAATTTTAGCAGATTCGCCGCAACTGCCCTGTGGAAGATGGGACACCTCCCTCCAGGTGCAGCGCACACTTCTACCTTACTACGCCCATATCGTCCGCCGGCCAATAGACAAACGAAGCCTTGCCGTAGATCAGCGTTCGCAGGACCGGACCAAAATCGCGGCTGTCGCTGGAAATCAGACGGTGGTCGCCCATCACGAAGTATTGGGTTGCTGAGAGTACCGTGTCGGGATAGGAGCGTTCGTCGCGAAAGCGAAGCGGCACGTATGGCTCGGCCAGCGGCTTTTTGTTCACGTACACCTGGCCTCGGTCGATCCGAACATCGTCACCTGGAACGGCAATGACCCGCTTGATGTAACTCTTTACCGGATTGCGCGGATAATGGAACACGATCACGTCGCCGCGATGAATCGGCTCAAAGCGATACTCAACTTTATTGATGAAGAGGCGTTCCTGGTCCTGCAGCTCCGGCATCATGCTGGTGCCTTCCACCCGCACCGGTTGATACAGAAAGGTGATGATCAGGAATGAAATGCCGACCGCAAACAACAAGTCCCGGAGCCAGGCCGAAAGGGTGACCGAGTGCCTTGGCTTCGCATCGTCTGTCTTCGAATCTGGAAGGCGTTCCGGAGCGGTGGGCTGCAAGAAATTAAAACCTCTACGAATATCTTAATCTGTTCTCCGAAAACTGTTGTTCTCCAGGGACTCCCGTGTAAATCTCAGCATATGCCGCTCGCCGATGTTTCCTCGTGCCTCGATCGCTTGATTTCACGTTGCATCGCCGCCGCTGTTGTTATATTGCTTGCATCTGTGCCGTGCTCCGCTCAACACGCCCCTTCTTCCTCCCCACTACCGGCAGGACTGCCGGACGTGCTGACCATGAGCGATGGAGTCAGGGTCACCACGCCGGCCCAGTGGGCCGCACGCAAGGCGGAACTGCGGAAGCTTTTGACTGAGCAAATGTACGGGGAAGCGCCGCCCCGGCCCGAATCCATGCGCTTTGTGGTTGTGGACGATACCAAGAACGCCCTTGGCGGCGTGGCGACCCGCAAACAGGTCACGATCCTGCTCAACGGAAAATCCGATGGGCCGCGGCTTCATCTTCTTCTGTACACCCCGAACCATGTGGTCCACCCACCGATTTTTCTGGGATTTAATTTTTGGGGCAATGAGACCATCAATGCCGACCCCGGCATTTTGATTTCTTCCGGCTGGACTCAAATCACGGCGAACCATCCGCCAGATCCGGAGACCGCCCTTTGCCTGAAGGACCATCGGGCCACGGCTGAATGCAGAGGCATTGACCGGGAGAAATGGCCGATCGATGCCATCCTGAAACGCGGATACGGGCTGGCCACAGTGTTTCGCGCCGACATCGATCCGGACTTTATCGGCAGCTACAAGGACAGCCTGAAGGTTTATTATCCACGGCTGCAAGGGCGCGGCGACAACTTCTCCACCATCGGCGCCTGGGCATGGGCGCTGAGCCGCGTGATGGATTACCTGGAGACCGATCGCGGCGTCGACGCCACGAGGGTAGCGGTCTTTGGCTGGTCGCGCCTGGGCAAGGCGGCCCTCTGGGCGAGCGCCACTGACCCGCGCTTCGCGCTTGCCATCAGCGACGATTCCGGCGCGGGAGGGGCGAAACTCTTCCGTCGAGACCAGGGCGAAACCATCCGCGACTTGAATACGCACTTTCCATATTGGTTCTGCGACAACTTTAAAAAATACAACGATCGGGACCGCACTCTGCCCTTCGATCAGCACATGATGATTGCCATGATCGCCCCGCGCCCGGTATACATTGCCAGCGCCATTGACGATCATTGGGCCGATCCGGAGGGCGAGTTCCTCTCCGCCGTGGCGGCAACGCCCGTGTACAAATTGCTGGGAACGGATGGATTGCCAATCACGCGCTGGCCCGCGGTGGACCATCCCGTGATGGGCCAGATTGGTTACCACGTTCGAACGGGCGGACATGACATCACTCCCTACGACTGGGCGCAGTACCTGAAGTTCGCCGACATGCACTTGCAAGCGAAACACGCCGAGCGTCGCTAGGTTCATCTCTTATGCCCCCCTTCCCTGCTGCTCACGCGTTGCTGACCGAAGCCATCACTGACCGCGCTTTCCCTGGTGCAGCCTATGGTGTTCTGCTGCGCGGGCAAGTTCTGGCGATGGAATCCGCGGGCCGGTTTACCTATGAAGCAGACGCCTCCCCGGTAATGCCTGAGACGATCTTCGACATGGCTAGCGTCAGTAAGGTGTTGGCGACCACCGCCATGGCGATGCTGCTGTGGGAACGCGGTCAGCTCGACCTCGATGAGCCCATCGCAACTCGACTGCCCGAGTTCGTCCGGGATGACGCGGCGGATAGCCGGAGGCACACGATCACAGCACGGATGTTGCTGGTGCACTCTTCCGGCCTGCCTGCGTACGAGCGGCTGTTCGAACGCTGCCGGACTGCAACGGCTTTGCTCGACGCATGTTTACGAATGCCGTTGGAAACCGCGCCGGATACGCAGACCGTCTACTCCGACATAGGTTTTATCGTTTTAGCGCATCTGCTGGAAACGCTCGCCGTCGAACCGCTCGATCGCTATTGCCTCCGCGAGATATTTGCTCCGCTCGCAATGAATTCCACGATGTATCGCCCTGCGCCAGAGTTGAAGCCGACAATTCCGCCGACCGGGATGGATGATTTCCTCCGCCATCGAATGCTGCAGGGCGAGGTACATGATGAAAACTGCTTTGTCCTTGGAGGCGTCGGCGGCCATGCCGGCGTGTTTTCGAATGTCGGGGATACACTGCGTTTCGCGGCGTGCATCCTGAACGGCGGCGGGCCGCTTTACAATGCGGAGACAGTTTCACGATTTACCGCACGCTGGGTGGATGCCCCGGGCAGCCGTGCTCTGGGCTGGGACATGCCTTCCACGCCGTCTTCCTCTGGACAATTTTTCAGCGCGCATTCGGTAGGACATCTTGGCTATACCGGAACATCCTTGTGGATCGATTTTGAAAAAGAGCTGGCGACTGTGCTGCTGACCAACCGTACTTTCCCTGGCAATGGCACAGAGGGGATTTCTAGGAAAATTCAGGAAGTCCGGCCGCGATTTCACGATGCCTTGGTCCGCGAGCTTGGCCTCGATTCTCCTTAGCGTCGGGTGACAGCTGGCGCGAAAACAGACGCGAAGAAACACTTCTCAGTTGGACCAACCAAGGCGCTACAATTCCAATAGAGCATGTTGAATGCTCCCGGTGGAGTTTTGAGGCCTATGACGACAAGTACGATCGAGAAACGAACCAAACAGACCGACAATAACGGCAAAGGTTCGATTACAGATTTAGAGCAGCTCACGACGGAAAGTGCGAATCAGGCCTCTCAGGGCTTTGATACGAAATCCGCACTCGACATTGCACGCATCATCAACCATGAAGACGCCAAAATCGCGATGGCCGTAAAAAAGTCATTGCCGGAGATTGCCACGGTGATCGACAACGTGGCCCGGTGCCTTCGCGATGGCGGCCGGCTCATCTACGTTGGGGCCGGTTCCAGCGGACGCATCGCCGCTCTCGATGCTTCGGAGATTCCGCCCACCTATTCAACTTCCCCGCAGACCGTCCAGTACATCATGGCGGGCGGCCCCAAGGCGCTTGCCTCGTCAATGGAAACCAATGAGGATTCCCGCGAGCTGGGCCAGCGGGACATCGCACGCCGCCGCCCCACCCGGAAAGATATTGTGATCGGCATCTCTGCAAGCGGACGCACCCCTTATGTTGTTGCGGCCGTCGAATATGCCCACGGTCGCGGTTCGAAGACCGCCGCCGTTACCTGCAATTATCATTCGGAGCTGGCCACTGTCGCCGACGTCACCATCGTCGCGGAAGTGGGTCCGGAAGTCGTGCTGGGCTCGACCCGCATGAAAGCCGGCAGCGCGCAGAAAATGATTCTGAACATGATTACTACCGGAGCCATGACGCGCCTCGGCTATGTGTACGAAAACCTGATGGTGAACGTGCATATGAAAAATTCCAAGCTGGTCGAGCGCGGAATCCGCATCCTGACGCAGTCCTGCAACGTGGATCACGAAGCCGCAGTCCGCACTATGAAAGCCTCCGGCAAAAGCGTGCCGATCGCCGTCGTGATGCTGAAAGCCAAGGTCGACAAACAGGAAGCGGTCCGTCGGCTGGCGAAGGCCGACGGAAATGTTCGCCGTGCTATCGAAGACACGACGCTGGACCTGTAGTTATTCGCGTTTGAGCCTTTGTTGTCATCCTGAGCACAGCGAAGGACCTCGCGTTTTGCCGGCATCTATGAAAAATCGCAGGACATAAATGGATAAATTCATCATCCGCGGCGGCACTCCGCTGCATGGCACAATTCGCATCAGCGGCGCAAAAAATTCCGCTCTTCCCTGCATGGCCGCCGCCATTCTTACGGAAGACGAAGTCATCCTCGAGAATATTCCGGACGTGCGCGACATTGAAACTGAGCGCAGGCTGCTCGCCTCGATGGGCGCGGAGGTGGAGCTAGGCTATGGCCGGGCCCATCATCGTACCCGCATCCGCTGCGCGTTGCTGTCGGACCCGGTTGCCAAGTACGAAATTGTCAAGACCATGCGCGCGTCGTCGTTAGTATTAGGCCCGCTGATCGCACGCACTGGGATGGCCCGCGTAGCCATGCCCGGCGGCTGCGCCATCGGCGGACGGCCCATCGATCTGCACATTAAAGGGTTGCAGGCGATGGGCGCCGAGATTGCCCAGGAGCATGGCTATCTCGAAGCGCGGGCGACGCGGCTGCGCGGCGCGCATATTGCTTTCGACAAAATTACTGTCACCGGTACCGAAGACCTGCTGATGGCCGCCGTTCTGGCCGACGGCGAAACGCTGATGGAAAATTGTGCGCGCGAACCGGAAGTGACCGACCTGGCTGCGCTGCTGGTGGCCATGGGCGCTCACATTGAAGGCGCTGGGACCGCAACGCTGCGCATTCAAGGCGTGGAGCGGTTGCATGGCGCACGGCATCGCATCAATCCCGATCGCATTGAGGCGGGAACTTTTTTGATCGCAGGAGCAATCACAGGCGGCGATATCACATTGACCGGCTGCAATCCGGCTCATCTTTCCGCCGTGATCGAAAAGTTGAGAGAATGCGGCGTCCAGTGCGAGCTGGGTACCGATTCGATCCGCGTCAGCACCAAGGCGCCACTGCGGGCTGCAAATATTTCTACCAAAGAGTATCCCGGCTTTCCGACCGACATGCAGGCGCAGTTCATGACGCTTGTGACACAGGCGGAAGGCACTTCGCTGGTGACGGAAAATATCTTCGAGAACCGTTTTATGCATGTGCAGGAGTTGATCCGCATGGGCGCGAATATCCATGTGGACGGACGCATCGCTACCGTGACCGGTAAATCACCACTGTCGGCGGCAGCGGTCATGGCCTCCGATCTGCGTGCATCAGCCTCATTGGTGCTGGCTGCATTAGTGGCCGAAGGCGAGACGATCATCGACCGCGTGTACCACATCGACCGCGGCTACGAGCGCATTGAAGAAAAGCTGCGCGGTGTAGGAGCGAAAATTCGCCGCATCGGAGATGTTTTCCGCGAGAGTGAAGCGGCGGCTGTGCAGGTTACGGCATAGCGGAACGTGCGAGTTAATCTTTCGCGTCCCTTCTCCTAGTGGAGTGGGTTGCTAGTTAATGATCGGTCATCATTCTAGGGCAAGGGACCGCGCGGGTTCTCGAGAAACGCGAGGTCCTTCGCTTTGCTCAGGATGACAATTTATGATGGCGAAGGGGTGGCCACGCAGTATGAAAAGATTGCTGGCGCCATTCCGCTTTATCCTCTACGCAATGCGCGGCCATTGGCTGCGGCCGTGGCAAAGCCCTTATTTACGCTGGAGGATGGAGACCTATTCCGGCATCCCTGCCGAGAGCATCGATGCCCGTGTTTTCTGGAATTTTATGTCTTCAGAAAAGGGCCGATTGCTGCACTTTCTCCGTTGGACGGCTGAAATCGATGGATATGCGCGGGTCAAATCAAAGAGATCTGCGATCAGTCGTTGAGGCCGAGCGCAATCTCTTTTTCATCGGAATGTTTGGCGCGCATCACAAAAACTACACTTCCCAACACAACGGCAGCACCGGCGATCATCGTCCACGGCACGGTTTCGCGCATGAAGAACGCGCCTTCCATCACGGCGATGATAGGAACGATCAATTGCAGGCTGGTGAGCTGATAGGCCTCAATGTGCCGCAGCAGCCAATAGTAGAGTGTAAAGGTGAGTGCGCTGGCGAAGATGCTGAGAAAGACCAGCGCGACCACGGATTGCGTGCTCCACGCCGACGGCCTGCCGCGTTCGAAGATCAGACTGCCAACTGCCAGCCAGATTCCGCCGAGAAAAAACTGAATCGCCGTGCTCACAAACGGGTGGACCCCTTGGAGCGCCTCTTTCGCATAGACGGAGGAACCGGCGTACATTGCAACCGCCGCAACCACGGCGATTGCGCCGACTGCCTGCCAAAGCGAAGTTGAGATGGCGCCGGAGAGAACCAGCCCCATTCCGCCCAGGCCGACGATCATCGCCTGCCAGGTGGTGCGCGGCACGCTACGACCAGCCATCCATGGCGTCAGAATCGCAGTCATCAATGGCATGGCCCCGAAGATCAACGCAGTCAGTCCCGAAGAAAGCCGCTGCTCCGACCAGAACGTCAGCGCCGAGGGAACGGCGATCATCGTAAGGCTGAGAAGTAGCGTTGCGCGGAGTCCCCGCCCCGTCGGCCACGGGAGACGCTTGAATTGAATGAATGGAAGCAGAATAATCGCTGCCAGCAGAAAGCGAAGCGATGCGCTGTGCATCGGGGGGACGGCAGCGACGAGGACGCGAATCGCCATCCAGGTGCTACCCCATACGATCGACATCACGACCATAGCGAGAATGATGCGGGGTTTCATCCGGACTGTCGCTGTCCTCTCGTCGCCATATGATTTTCGTTTACCTACAGACCCGACGCGCACTTGGCCCCGGAGAAAACCGGAAACCCATTCTGATTCTGAGATGAGAAACCCCACATCTCAGAATCGAGATGTGGGGCACCCAGGTTTGCTTTTGATGCGGAGGCTTAGCGCCGACCGCCGCCGCCGGAACCGCTGCGGGGCCGACCGCCACCACCACCACCAGGGCGTCTGCGGCGGTTGTTATTGCCGCCTGGACCCCGCCCACCGGGTGTTTGAGGTGAGGATGGAGGATGGCTACCATCGGCGCGATTGAAGTTCGGAGAATCGGAAGAGGACTCGCCGCCTTCCTCATCGAAACCGCCGCTCTCAAGCACGATGGTGCTACCGTTGGCGGATGGCTGATGCTGGCCACCGGATGAGGCGGCAACCTCCCCAACATGGCTGCCGCCGGCGTTTGGATCGGGCAGGCCGAGCTTGATGCGCTGCTCTTTCAGAACTGCCTTGCGGGACAGCTTGATGCGGTTGCCTTCAATTGCCAGCACCTTTACCAGCACCTGGTCGCCATCGTTCAACTCGTCCGTTACTTCGTGGACGCGGTGCTCGGCGATTTCGCTGATGTGCAGCAGGCCGTCAGTGCCGGGGAAGATTTCGACGAACGCGCCGAACTCCGCCAGACGAACGACCTTGCCGAGATATGTCTTGCCAATCTCCGGCACAGCAGTCAGGTTGCTGATGGTTTCGATGGCGCGCTTCAGGCCTTCAGCATCGGCAGAAGCAACGTTGACCTTGCCGGTGTCGTCCACGTCGATCTTGACGCCGGTCGCTTCGATGATGCCGCGAATGGTCTTGCCGCCGGGCCCGATCAGGTCGCGAATCTTGTCAACGGGAATCTGCATGGTGTGGATGCGCGGGGCAAATTCGGACTTCTCGGTCCGCGATTCGGCCAGCACAGCGTCCATTTTGTCGAGCAGGAAAATGCGGGCCTTGTGGGCTTGTGCCAGCGCTTCCCGCATGATTTGCCCGGTGACCCCGCCGATCTTAATGTCCATCTGTAGTGCCGTAATGCCGTTGCGCGTTCCGGCGACCTTGAAGTCCATATCGCCGTAGTGGTCTTCCGCGCCGGCGATGTCGGTCAGGATGGAGTAGCTGTCGCCTTCTTTGACCAGCCCCATGGCGATGCCCGCAACCGAAGTCTTTAAGGGAATGCCAGCCTGCATCAACGCTAGACTCGCGCCGCAGACGGTGGCCATGGAAGAGGATCCGTTCGATTCCAGAATGTCGGAGACGATGCGGACTGTGTACGGCGATTCGTCCGCGGTCGGCAGAACGGCGGTGATGGCCCGCTCGGCGAGCGCGCCGTGGCCGATTTCGCGACGACCTACGCCGGTCATACGTCCAACTTCTCCAACGGAAAACGGAGGAAAGTTATAGTGAAGCATGAAGCGTTTTCTCTGTTCGCCCTCGAAGGTTTCCAGGCGTTGAGAATCGTCCAGCGTTCCCAGCGTGGCGGTGACCAGCGCCTGGGTTTCGCCGCGGGTAAACAGCGCCGAACCGTGGACACGGGGCAAGACGCCTACTTCGATCGAAATGTCACGAATTTCGTCGAACTGGCGGCGGTCGGGACGAATGCGTTCCTTGATGACCTGGTCACGGAAGATATTTTCGCGGATCGCTTCGTAATACTTCGACAGCTTCTTCGGCGCAGCCGCGTCATCGGCGGGCAGCGCGGCCTTCAATTCGTCCTTGATTTCCTTGACCAGGGCATAACTTTCAAATTTGGGATGTTTGTGGGTGTCGAGCGCATCTTTCAGGCGATCGCCAGCCTTGGCGTAAAGCTCGTCATAATATGCCTGGTCGAACTCCACCGGCTTGACGGTGCGCTTGGTTTTGCCAGCCTTGCCAGCCAGCTCGGTAATGGCAGCGCAAATCTTTTTGATCTCAACGTGGGCAAACTCGATGGCGTCGACCACAGCATCTTCGCTGACCTGTTTGGCGCCCGACTCGATCATCACAATTCCATCTGGCGTGCCGACGACGGTGATGGCCATATCTCCTGCACGAAGCTCTGCGTAGGAAGGATTGATGATGAACTGTCCCTCAACGCGACCGACGCGGACTGCGCCAACCGGGCCGCCGAACGGGATGTCAGAGAGCGCCAGAGCGCAGCATGCGGCGTTGATGCCGATGATGTCAGGATCGTTTTCCTTGTCCGCGGACATGACCAGTGCGATGACCTGGGTCTCGTTGCGGAAGCCCTCTGGAAACAGTGGGCGGATGGGACGGTCGATCTGGCGGCAGGTGAGAACTTCGCGCTCGCTGGGGCGGCCTTCCCGCTTGATGAAGCCGCCAGGGATGCGTCCGCCGGCATAGGTGTATTCGCGATAATCGACGGTAAGGGGGAAGAAATCAATTCCCTCTTTCGGGTCCGGGGAGGCAACGGCGGTGGCCAGGACAACGGTGTCGCCCTGGATGGTCAATGCTGCACCCGAGGCCTGCTTGGCCATGCGGCCAGTTTCAAATGTAAGACGCTTGCCGCCGGTCAATTCGACGGTGACTTCATGTTTCATAGAATCCTCAAATACTGCTGTAGGGGGGCGGGGGTGCAGGATGGCTGGGTCGTGGGGAAGGTGGCCGGCGGCGATGTTAAGGGTATGCCAGAATGCGCGGAAGCCGCAGGTTGCGCTCCCGCCTGAATGCCGCAATGCACAGGTTCAACCACGCTCGCAGGCCAAAACGCTGCGGAACGTCGCTGCCGCTTACTTGCGGATGCCCAGTTTGCCAATAACTTCCCGGTAGCGATCAGTGTCGTGTGTCTTCAAGTAGTCCAGCAGACGGCGGCGATTGCTCACCATCATCAACAAGCCACGGCGTGAGGCATGGTCTTTATCATGGGCCTTGAAGTGGTCCGTCAACTCGGTAATGCGCTCGCTTAAAATCGCGATCTGCACCTCCGGGCTGCCGGTGTCGCTTTCATGGGTGCGAAAGCGTTCAATAACGTCGGTTTTTTTTGCAGGTGCCAGCACGGGTGGCCACTCCCTCTTGGAATTGTGTCAATTACACTTCGTAAGTGTCTATCTAAGAGTAACATGGTTTGCTGCGGCTGATCCGGTTTACCGTAGTCAGCAGGCACAGATTTTCCGAAGGTTGCGGATCGCGCATGCCCCCGATACGACCCCGAATAACGTTGACTACCGATTTTGGCCTCCACGATCCATTCGTGGGTATCATGAAGGGCGTCATCGCCGGAATCTGCCCGGCTGCCCAGGTCGTCGACATCACCCATTCCATTGCTGCGTTCAATCTGCTCGATGGTGCGCTGGCTATCTGGCAAGCGTGGCGCTACTTCCCTGCCGAAACTGTTCATGTGATCGTGGTCGACCCCGGCGTGGGCTCGGAACGGCAGCCGGTGCTGGCGCGGATGGGCAGCCACTGGTTTGTCGCGCCCGACAACGGCGTGCTCACCATGGTGGAGCGCGAAGTGTTGCGGAGCAATGGGTCCGCCTGGCACCGGCGGATTACAAATTCTCGGTACATGCTTCCGACGCAGAGCAATACTTTTCACGGGCGGGACATTTTTGCTCCAGCTGCAGCGCACCTGGCCGCGCACATCGAGCGGGGGAATGTGGCTGCGGAGACTTTCGGCCCGGTGGTGGAGAGCATCATTCAGCTGCCTGTGCCGGAGCCCGTTCGGAATTCGGATGGGTCGATTGAGGGCGTCATTCTGAAGGCTGATCGTTTCGGCAATTTGATGACGAATCTTGCGGCGGACGATTTTCCCGAGGTTGGGACAGGTTGGGTGATTGAAATCGGCCCGCTGCGAATATCCCGATTTGTCCGCTTCTATGCAGAGGCGGAGCAGGGTGAAGTTTTCGCTATTCTCGGCAGCTCGGGACTATTGGAGATCGCGATGAATCGCGGCTCGGCGCTGGAAACGACTGGAGTCCAGCCAGGAACAAAGTTCCGACTGATCTCCGGATGATTGTCAGGGCTTTTCTAGCTCGTTTTTCCGCTTTCAAGCGCGGCTCGGAGTGCTTCCACGTCGGCGATGTCCTGCGCTCGTCCGGTATCGAGCTTATTCCTGATCAGGTGATTTCGAGAGATGATATGGGCTGGGATTTCTCCTTCTACTAAGCCCTCGACCCGATCAGCCCATGCTTCATCGAAGTCGATTCCGTCGATGCGTTGCAGGATGTCGATCCGCGCCGGAGGTTGGCCGATCTGAAAGCCGGTACCCTGCTCGTCATTGAAATCTGCGGGGCTGAATCCCTGTAATGGTGCGCCGTAGGCGACAAGAGCGAGATAAACCGCGTGGCTATTTTCTTCATTGGTAAGGATGAAAATATCCAGGTCTTTCGTCGCTCGCGGTTCGGCATGGACGCCAACGGCGTAGCCTCCCACAACTAAATATTTAACGCTGTGGGCGTTGAACGCGAGTAAGAGTTCTTTCAGATCTTTGTTCATCATCCAAACGAACTCCCTTGAATGCGTACGCATCGACGCTGGCTTCCCATACGGCTGTGAGCCGGTCTCCTACGGATTTGCTCTGCCAGTAGCGATATGCTTCCGCCTGCTGTTGCTTGGGGTCGGTGATCTTGCGGATTGTTTTATCTACGGTCATACGTGCTTTTTCTCTCGCACATTCAGGATAAAGGGGATTGTCAATGTTAAACCGTAAATTTTAAATAGAACCTGTCTTCACTCGTGCAAAGAATAGGACATCCAGAAGTTACCTTTTGAAAGTAGCGGATATATCCGGTTTGGTCGTCCGGCCGCTGGAAAACATCGACTTTCATCCCATAAGGAAGGATTATCAATGACAGTTACCGATCAGATTGCAACTCTCTCAGTTAAAGAAAAAATAAGCTACTTTCATTTTTTGGCGCAAGGTATCTGCCTGCACGCTCGCGGGCTCGCCTCTGATAACAGAAAACCCGTCGACTTGCGTCTCTTGCAAAGTGACGGAGTTGTTGAGAGGCTCCACAGAATATTTGAGCAAAATGGACACTATTACAAGCGAGACCATGCACAAAGGCCCGATATAGATTTGTTTCAGTGCCTCCAAAACTTAGAAGACTTGACGCAATTGCGCGGAATAGTCTTCTCGGCGTCCGAGTATGCTTTGAAACAACTTGCAAACGCGTAGAGATCAGTCAACGCCTGATCTCTACCTGTCAGAGCGCGCGAGTCCCCTGGCCTTGCTTGAGGCCTGGTCGACTACGCTGACTGCGATAATTCCCTAAACGGGCTTCAATCCGAGATGGTAGATTCTCTACCGACGCTCGACCAGCATCTGTTCGCTGACTAGCTTCGTCAGGTCGCGCTTCTCCAGTCCATGTTCGCGCTTGTTGAATTCATCTACTTTGCTGGACCAGTTCATGGAGCAGAACTTCGGGCCGCACATCGAACAGAAGGCTGCTTCCTTGTAATAGTCATCTGGCAGCGTTTCGTCGTGCATGGAGCGGGCCGTCTCCGGGTCGAGCGAAAGCGCGAACTGCTTGTCCCAGTCGAAGGTGTAGCGAGCGTGGCTGATGGCGTCGTCGCGGTCGCGTGCCCCGGGACGATGCCGCGCAACATCGGCTGCGTGGGCGGCAATCTTGTAAGCGATGATGCCGTCCTTCACGTCCTTCTCGTTCGGCAGTCCGAGATGCTCTTTCGGCGTGACGTAGCAGAGCATGGCCGCGCCGTACCAGCCGATCATGGCCGCGCCGATGGCGCTGGTGATGTGGTCATAGCCCGGCGCAATGTCTGTAACCAGCGGGCCGAGCGTGTAGAACGGGGCCGCGTGGCACAGTTCCACTTCCTTTTCCACCTGCTCCTTGATCTTGTCGAGCTGGACATGGCCGGGGCCTTCGATCATGGTCTGCACATCGGAATTCCACGCCACGGTCGTCAATTCGCCGAGCGTTTTCAACTCGGCAAACTGCGCTTCATCGCTGGCATCCGCCAGGCAGCCGGGGCGTAGACCGTCGCCGAGCGAAAAGCTGACGTCGTGCTTCGCCATCACCTTTACGATGCGATCGAAATGCTCGTAGAGAAAATTCTGCTTGTGGTGATGCGTCATCCATTGCGCCAGAATCGCGCCGCCGCGGCTGACGATGCCGGTAATGCGCCGTGCGACCAGCGGCACGTATTGCATCAGCACGCCCGCGTGGACCGTAAAGTAATCGACTCCCTGCTCGGCCTGTTCCTCGATCACTTCCAGATAAACATCGATGTTCAGGTCTTCCAGCTTCTTGACGCGATTGAGCGCTTCATAAATAGGAACTGTCCCAATTGGCACAGGAGAGTTGCGAAGGATTGCCTCGCGGATGGTTGGGATGTCTCCACCGGTCGAAAGGTCCATCACCGTGTCCGCGCCAAAGTGGACGGAGGTATGCAGCTTGCGCAGCTCCTCGTCAATGTTCGACGTAATCGCGGAGTTGCCGATGTTCGCATTGATCTTGCACTTCGAGGCCACGCCGATTGCCATCGGCTCCAGCTCAGGATGGTTCACGTTCGCAGGAATAATCATGCGCCCGGCGGCAACTTCATCGCGGACCAGTTCCGGCGACAGCTTCTCAATGTGGGCGATATAGGCCATCTCTTCGGTGATTTTGCCCAGGCGCGCGAAATGCATCTGGGACATGTTCCAGTCGCCGGTGCGCGCCGCTTCCTCGCGCCGCTTGACGATCCATTCCGCGCGCGGCCTGGGGATGGAGGTTCCGTTCGACTGCGCTCCATTGTGGAGATGCGTTCCGTTGTCGTGATTGCTCATGATGTCCCTCTGCTGACTGAAAGTTATGCTCGTATGTTGAAGCCGAAAAACACCTCTCAGTACCGTGATTATACGCGGCTGATTCCAAGTGCCATCGCGGCTGCAATGTACGGAATTGAGATGCAGCGGGCGTTCATCCATTACGACGCCAGGCGAAAGAAACAGGGCCTGCTCCTCAGAGCAGGCCCTGTTTTACTGCCGAATGCGCCAGGTTTACTGGGTCACAAACAACATTCCATGCGTCGAACCAAGGCCGCTAACCACCGCCGTCATAGCGCCCGTAGTTGGATTCAGCTTCAGTATGTTCGCCCCTCCATTGCTGTATGCGTCTCCGGCTTTGAAGTTTGCGTCGACGCGATAGATGGTGTTGGAGGAAGTATCGGTGACCAGCATGTAAGGGGCGTATCCCTTGGGCACGAACCGGGTGTCGTCCACCTGTTCCGGCTGAGAATTCAGAGTGAGCGACAGAAGCTTAGCCGCTTGATTTGCCGTTCCCGGGTTTGAAATGAACACCAGTTCCGAGTCGCCCTGACTGTCAAGCACCAGATTGCCGCTGGGGTCAGTGGCCTCCGAGTCAGGATCGGTCAGGTTCAGCGTAACCGCGGCCGCGGAGACGATGTCGGTTGCCTGGGCGTTGCCGTTCAGGACAGGTTGCCAGTCGAACGTTGTTCCGTTGGCATTCAGCGCAATCGAAATGACAGCCGGAGCTCCGGACACGATGCCATTCGGAAACTGAGGCGTGGGAGCCGAAACGTTTGGATTGGAAGCGGAGACGTAGACCACGCCGCCGATCAATGCCATGTCATCAAGTCCGCCGCCATGCAGCAAGGGCGTGCTTGGCGTGTACTCAGTCTGCGTGCCGGCACTCAGGTCAATCACGGTCAGCACTGGATTGGCATCTTCATTGGACAGCGACCATATGGTGTGGCTGTCATAGGCGAGCAGGCCATCGTTGTGACCGATGACCTCAAAGGTCTTCAATGGCTTGCCCGTCAGGTCATACTCAATGATCTCGGTCTGTCCCTGTACGGGAGGATTGCTGCCGGGGACAGTTCCATCCGGGTTCACCGCGTCGCCGTATCCGACGAAAATATCGGACCCAACCTGGATGATCGAGTCCGGATTTTTGGATTTTCCCGCCTGGGTCGCACCTGCGAAGACAGACACAATATAACCACCGGTCGCGACTACCGAAGCCGGAGGCGCTCCGCCGGTGTTCATTTGACCTTTGGAAGAAGATGAGCCGCAGCCACAGACTGTGACTAGAAGTGCGACGGATGCAGCGAATGCTAGATAAGTATTGCGGATCAAGGCTGGCTCCTTAAAATGAAATGCGTTGTTTTTGCGCACACCGTGGGGTGTTCAGCTCCCGAGCGTACGCACCGCGTGTGACAAACTTGTGACTGCCAGATGACAATTGCGTGTCAGCATTCGTCAGTCAGTAACGGCTCCCGCTTGACCTGCGGGCGTGGGCTTCATAGTCTGGAAGGTTGAGGTACTTCACAAAATGCAGAGCAAACAGACAACCCTGCGGATCGTCATCGCCACGGTCATTGTTCTTGGAACCATTGGGTACCTCGCATTTACAGGCGTTGAGGCCAACAAAAGCTACTATGTGACCATCCGGGAACTGCAAGGGTTGGGAAATCGCGCGTACACGCGGCATCTGCGCGTTGCGGGGAACGTCCAGCCTGGATCGATCGAACGCGATGGCGCGCATCTGCAGTTTGTTCTGGTGGAGCAGGGCCGCAAGCTGCATGTGAATTATGCCGGTGGCGATCCGCCGCCCGATACCTTCAAGGACAATGCCCAGGCGCTGGCGGTGGGCATGTATGGCCGCGATGGTGTCTTCCATGCCACGCAAATTCAGGCCAAATGCGCTTCGAAATATGCACCGGCCAAGACGGGCGCGCAACCGAAGCAAACTGCGTCGATGGATGTGGGAACGAAGTAATTCTTGATCCCATCTGTTGTCGAAATCCCTCGTGAGATTGAAATTTCACCTATACTCCACACGTGCCCAACGCTCCCGCAGTTGATCTTCGCGATATATCCAAGCTCTACGGCAGCTTCGCAGCGTTGCGGAGGGTCACTGCAGAGTTTTCTGCGGGACTGTGCTACGTCATCCTAGGACCGAACGGCGCGGGCAAATCGACTCTGTTGCGCGTTATCGCCGGGCTGATCCGGCCAAGCTACGGCACGCTGGCCGTACTGGGCGTGGCCGAAACAGCCATCGTCCGGAGCCGCGTTGGATATCTCGGCCATGACTCGATGCTGTATGACGAGTTGACCGCGCTCGAAAACCTGCGCTACTTCTCTCTGCTTTACGAACCGAAATCCACCACTTCACAAATGAGTCCAGAGCAGGCGCTCGATCTCGTCGGACTGGACGCGAAGCTTGATCGACCGGTAGGCAAGTTCTCGCAGGGAATGCGGCAGCGGGCGGCGCTGGCGCGCGTGCTGATGGCGAAGCCGGATCTATTGCTGCTGGACGAACCTTTTTCGAACGTCGATCTTGCCAGCAGTTCGCGGATGCTGGACGTGCTCACGCAACTTCGTGCTGATGGAAACACGATTCTACTGACCACGCATCAGCCCGAACTGGCGCGCCCGGTAGCCGACTGTTTCTGCACCATGCAGGAGGGACAGATCGCTGGCATTGAAAAATTTGCGACGATAGACTCCGGCGCACCGTGGGGAGGAGTTCCCGCGTGAAGACCAATGCCTGCCGGATGCTGGATGCGCTGAGTATTTCTTACGAGACACGGGAATATGCGGTTGATCCCGATGACCTGTCGGGCCAGACCGTGGCGAAAAAGATCGGTCTTCCGCCGGAGCAGGTCTTCAAAACTTTGCTCTGTCGCGTGGATGCGGAACCGATTGTTTTCGCCGTTCTCTCCGTCGCGGACGAACTCGATTTCAAGAAGCTGGCCACTGCCGCCGGCGGACGGCGCGCGGAGCTGGTCCCCATCAAAGACGTTCAGCCGCTGACCGGCTATATTCGCGGCGGCGTGACCGTGTTTGGCAGCAAGAAGGCGTTTCCGGTTTTTGCGGAAGAAACCATCGAGCTGTTCGACACGATTTCCGTTTCTGCGGGGATGCGCGGACTGCAGATTTTCTTGTCCCCTGTAGATTACATTCGTGCCGCAGAAGCACGGCTGGCCAATTTGGTGCGGCCATCGGTTCCCTTCCATGGTGCAGCGGAATGAACTACGCTCGCGTGCTCTGGGCTCATCTGGCGAAGGACCTGCGACTTGAATGGCGCTCGAAGGACGCGATCAACGGCATGTTGTTTTTTTCCCTGCTGGTGGTGGTGTTGTTCAGCTTTGCCTTCGATCCAACGATGGCCGCTTCGCGTCAGATTGCCGGGGGGATTTTGTGGGTGGCACTGTTGTTTGCCTCCGTCACCGCGTTGAACCAGACCTGGACGCGGGAATTGCGGCATCAGGTGCTGGACGCACAGCGAATGGCGCCCAGTCCGGCGAGCGCATTATTCCTGGCCAAGGTGCTGGCGAATTTTATTTTCGTCAGCGTGATTGAGATTGTGATCGGCCCGCTGTTTGTCGTTTTTTATAATCTGCGCGCATTAGGCCAAGGATGGTGGATGGCGCTTGTGCTGCCCCTGGGGACGCTGGCGCTGGTGGTGAATGGGACGTTTTTTGCCGCGCTCTCGCTGCGAACGCGCAACCGCGAAATGCTGCTGCCGCTGATCCTGTTTCCGATTACGGTTCCAGCACTCCTTGCGATGGTGCAGTCCACCACCGGCATTCTTACCGGGGAGTTCGATCCTGGATTGTGGATTCAGTTGCTGGGCGGCTATGACGTCATTTTTTTAACTCTGTGCCTGCTGCTGTTTGAAACCGTTCTGAACGCAGAGTAGGCAAAACGTTACAAACTATTTTTCGAGAGTTGCAGCGTAACCAATCGATTGCTGGGGAACCGCGCGTTTCCGTATTTCGTTGGCTGCGACGAGAATTAAGGAGACGAAGGTGATCGCCAGTAACGCGAAGGCCGTCAGTCCATGAAGTTGCGCGACTTCGCCGTAGAGTAAAGACAGCCCGATAAATACGAAGAACACATGCGTGCAGTAGACATGCAGCGAAGCCTTGCCAAGTGTCAGCAGCGGTTCCCTGGCCACCAGCAGCCACACATATTTGCGCAGCCAGTAGATGACGAAGGTGAAGGCGACCAGGTTCAGCGCGCGCAGCGGGCCGATCTGCCACTTATCGAGTTTCATTCCGAACGATTGTTGAACCAGGTTCGGCCCGAACCAGCCGTAGCGGACGCCAATAAAAAACAGGCACACGACTGCGGAAACCATCACCACCCATCCGGGGATTCTGCGGAACGGCACATCGCCGGTGGCGGATTTAGCGCCAATCCATAAGCCCGCGATCCAAACGGCCTGCCACGCAAACAGGTTAAAGGCACCCGTCTCCTGCAACGGAATGGGAAGGTGAGTGATCCCGACGACAAAGTTGTGGACCATGTCTCTAAGGCCGAACTGCGCCAGAAACCATACCAGGCCGCTGACCACAAGCAGCTTATTCCATCCCAGACGTGCCGCTGCCGAAAGCAACAAGGGCGTGAAGAACAGAAAAATAATGTACATCGGGAGTATGTCCAACAACGGCGGGCAATACAGCAGCAGAACCGATCCGATACCGGCGACAAACGGATGTGCGATATAAAAATTAAGCAGGTTGTAAATGGCCGCACGATGGGTCAAGACCGCGAATGCCGCCGCCACGGTAAAGGCCAGCACTAGCATCAACAAATGATAGGCATAGATTTTAACCGAGCGTTTCCAGAGTTGTGCGCGAACGCCAGTTTCATCCTGTAAAAGCCGCCGCATATAAATGCGCCCGACAAGCAGCGCCGAGAGAAAGACAAACCCTTCGGCGGAAGACACATAGCCGAAGGTGTCGTTTACGAAATCGCTGAGGTGCGTGGGCAGATGCGTCAGCGTCATCCAAACTAAAAAAAGCCCGCGCAATGCATCGAGCTCGGCCAGTCGGTCCAGTTTTGGGATTTGTACAGACACCGTTGAAACACCTATGAAGACTTAGACGCCTGAATAGCGGGAGGGTTGCGCGGTCGGCAATTTTGTAAAATTGAATGGAATGCAGTCCGCCTTTACGCCGCCAGTGATGGCGTAAACTATGCATTCACCGATTTTTAATGCCATGAAACGAATACTCTGGATCGGATTACCGATTGCGCTGGCCATTCTGGCGGCGGGCTTTTACCAGGCCATGTACGTGGCTCCCATGGAAGCGACCATGGGCAATATTCAGCGTATCTTTTATTACCATGTGCCCGCAAACATCATGGGGCTGCTGTTCCCCTATGTAAATTTCGTGGCCTCCATCGTCTACCTGGTTACGCGACGTTCCAATCCTCTGCGCGCCCAGGCGGCTGACGCCCTGGCTCTGGCTTCCGCGGAAATGACGGTCGTTTTCGTGTCGATCGGGCTCGCAACGGGAATGCTTTGGGCGAAGCCAGTCTGGGGCATCTGGTGGACCTGGGATGCGCGGCTTACCAGTTGCCTGGTCCTTTGGCTGATCTATGTGAGTTATCTTCTTCTCCGCCGTTTTACAGCTGGCGGCCAAACACAAACGGTGGCGGCGGTGCTTTCGATCTTTGCGGCGGTCGATGTTCCCATCGTCTATATGTCGATCCGCTGGTGGCGCACGCAGCATCCTTCGCCGGTGTTCTTCGGCGGCCCGGATTCCGGTATTGATCCGCGGATGCAACCGGCCTTCTTGCTGAACCTGGCGGGATGGTTTGTATGGGGCGTGGTGCTGGTGGCGCTGCGCTATCAACTGGAACGCAAACGCCAGCGTGTTGAGCAGGAATCTGCGCTTCGCGCTCTGGAAGCGGGCCTGGCGACGACTCAATAACCTAACGGCACGCCACATGCGCATTTTCCGATTCCATCGGCCCTCTGCATGCGTGGCAGTTCCACATGGAACATTTCAGTAACAGGAGTTGGGATGAATCTACGTCATCTGGTTATTGCGTATTGCCTTACCTGGTTTCTACAGCTCGGGTATCTCAGCTTCATCCTGGTCGGTTGGCGTCGCCTGCGCAAATAGTGTTCCCATCTGCCTTAATAGATAGTCAAGGAATTTTTGTTGACTGGCCAATGGGATAAGCGCAACATTGCGGCACGGCGATCACGGCCTTTCCAGCCGGAATGATAATTTTTCAATGACTACGGTGCTCCCGCGTTGAACGCACTTTGAAAATCCACCGTGCTGTGCCGTCGACGAGAGCAAGGAGTTGCGACCAATGCTCGCATTTAGACGGCAGCTTAAGCGAATAGGATTGTTCAGCATACTCGTAGTGTCCTTCACAATGCTCCCTGCTTTGTCTGAAGCACAGTTCTCGCAAGTTCAAATTCCACAAATTCCGGGCGGGAACTCTTTTGGCTCAATGTTCGATCTGAAAGGCAAGGAGCCGATCTCTACCGGTTTTGCGGATGCCACAAACGAAATTGTCTTGCCAGACTCCTTCTCCCCTAAGGCCTTCAAGTCGCTGCTGGGCTTACCCGTAGGGCCCGGAGGAGGTTTCCTGCTCTCACCAGGAGCCTATGAGGCTAACTTCCAGAGTTTTTGTCTTCATGCAGGAACGCACGGTCCGAGCCGAGGCGACGGCTATTTGTATGCTCCACTGAAGGGCTCGAAAGCGGCAATTATTTTGGCCCTTTTGCGGCGGACAGCGCAACATCCCGAGATACCGCAAGAGCAGGTACAGTTGTTGATTTGGACGGTTGAATCCCGGTCGAAGTTCAGCGATTTATCGCCAACTCTGCAACGAACTGCTCTAACTTTGCTCACAAAAAAGGAGATCTTCGATTTAAATGGCGGCGCGCTGGGCCTGGTTCCGCAATCGGTAGTGGATCGGGCGCTGGACTCCATGCCACCGGACGCGCGCAGAATTGTTGAGATCCAGGCACAGCTTCGCAGTAAATTATCGGACGCCAATTCCACTTATGCCGAAATTGAGAGTATTGCGGTGCTGCCGGGATCAGCGAACCGCGACGGACCGATAATTCCGCGGGGCCGTTGGTCCTCGCACCCAGGCGGATTCTTTGTCCGTTACTTGCCGAATAGTTATAAAGAAACAAAAATCCAGGTTTATGTGCCGGGGTCGGAGTTATCCACGCTTGCGTCCTCCAATCTG
>JBEPVW010000043.1:0-21788 GCA_041690775.1 Acidobacteriota bacterium
GCGGCAGATTGGGCAGAGCGGGTGAAGAGCCGTCTCCTCGTCCATTTCTAAAGAAGCGATTGAATTCGCTTTTTATGCGGGTTTACGCATGATTTCTGCGTCTGTTCCGTAAGACCTCGTGCTAAACTTGCGTCCAGTTCCCCTACAATTTAAGGCCAACGTGGAAACTTCTTGGTTCTGAGCCGACATAGTTATGCAGGGCTACATCCACTCAGCAATCTCGATCGTCAGTCCACCTGTGCGTTTTCCCGTCTCGGACACGCACGAGCCATTATGGTTAAGCGCTAGCTGTGACGGGAACACGCATTCTGCGTCCATGCAACGGCTCAGGTGCGCACGGCTTCAGTCCCTCTGCAGAAATGGCTCCTTTCGACGGCGCAGATACCACGGAAGGATTTGCGGATTTGACTGAGACTGGCGAAATCACGCTACTTCTCCGCGAATGGAGCGAGGGCAAGCCTGCTGCCATGGATCATCTTTTTGAATTGATCTATCCGCAATTGAGGCGCATAGCCGGGGCCCTCTTTAAAGGAGAGCGCCCTGAAAACGTGCTACAGCCTACCAGTGTGGTGAATGAGTTATTTCTAAAACTCATACGCCAGCGCAGCTTGAGGTTTGAAGACCGCGAACACTTCTACAGCCTTTCCGCGCGCATCATGCGCCGTATTCTGGTGGACCATGCGCGCTCTGAGGGACGGCAAAAGCGTGACGGCGGAGTTCCCGTTCCACTCCATGAAGAACTTGCCTGGGTTGACGCGAAAAGTGCCGAGATTATGGACCTCGACCGCGTTCTGGAAGAACTGGAAGAGCTGGACCAGCGAAAATGCAAAATGGTCGAGCTGCGCTTTTTTCTGGGATTTACGGCGGAAGAAACAGCGGAATTGCTGAGCACGTCAAAAGCTAGTGTTGATCGGGAACTCAGATTCGTGCGGGGCTGGTTGTATGACCGCCTGCATTCCCCGTGACGCACTTTCTCTCTGTTTCGCGCCAACCTAGAGAGTGAACGAATGACACACGATTCCGATAATTGGGAGCAGCTGCAAGCTCTGTTTCATCTCGCTGAGGCAGCACCTGCGGAGGAGCGCGAACGGGTGCTGGTTGAAAAGTGTTCTGACGAAGAACTGCGACGCCGGACGATGGCCATCCTGAGGGCGGCTGACATCGATGGCGCGGATGCCGCACCTGCTGGTGCGCCTCCTTTGAGCGGAAAGATTGGTCCGTATTCGCAGATTCGGCATCTGGGGTCAGGCGGCATCGGCTCTGTCTATCTGGTAGAACGCTTTGTGGGCGGCGCATTGCAGCGATCTGCATTGAAGGTTCTGGCGCCGCATGCCGCAGGCTCGTCGTTCGTCGAACGATTTCACCGGGAACAACATATCCTCGGGTCGCTGGACCATCCCAACATTACTCGAATGCTGGATGCGGGATTGAGTGAAGGCGGACAGCCGTACCTGGTGATGGAGTATGTAGACGGCGTTCAGCTCGACACATATTGCGATGAGCGGAATCTAGGGATTCCCGGACGCCTGCAACTATTTCTCCGCGTGTGTGACGCTGTTGCCTATGCGCATCGCAACCTGATCGTTCATCTCGACCTGAAGCCTTCGAATATTCTTGTCACTTCCGACGGCACAGTGAAGCTATTGGATTTTGGAACATCGAAACTGATCCAACCGGATAGCCTGTTAACCACCACCGTCATGGCGACGCCAGCCTACGCCAGCCCAGAGCAACTGCGGAACGAGGCGGTTACGACCGCGTGCGATGTGTATGCGTTAGGCGCGATTTTGTTTGAACTGCTCTCTGGGCGCAGACCGAACGACAAAGCATCCCTAGCCGCAATGATTGAACGGGCAATGAGAGAGCAGGAGCCCGAGCGCCTATCGAAGACGGTTACAATCGAGGCCGCGATGCACCGGGGGCTCTCGGAGAACCGTCTGCGTCTGTTGCTCAGCGGCGACCTCGCGACCACCGTGGCAAAGTGTCTCAGTCCGCGGCCGAAGGATCGCTATCCGTCGCTCGATTCGCTCACAACAGACATCCAGCGATTTATGAGTGAGAGGCCCATCCTGGCCCGCCCGCAGACTACCTTTTACCGGATCGGCAAATTTGTGCGTCGCAACCGGGGAAGCGTAGCTGCGACACTGTTGATTACCGTCGCTTTGCTCGCGAGCCTGGGATATGCCGCTTGGCGGCAGCAGCAGGCGCTGCGCGAAGGCCAGCGCGCTCTGCGCATGCAAACTTTCCTGTATAGGCTATTCTATTTAGCCAACGCCAACTACACCGGTAAACCTACGGTTTCTGTGCCAGAGTTCCTGGAACTCGGAGTGAAGTTGTTGCCTGTGTACATTAAAGACCCTGGCGATTTGCGCGCAGCTCAGATGAGCCTTGCTGAATCGATGTACGAGAATGGCGACCTGGGCAATGCCCAGAAGGTATTTACGCAGATCATCGCGAGTGCAAAAGCGGCAGGAGACATCGAGAGCGAAGCCGAGGCGGAGGCCACCTCCGGCGGCATCGCCTACATGCAGGGACATGCGAAGCTGGGCAAGACACTCACGGCCCATGCCCTGGAATTGTCTCGCAAGTCGGGCATTTCTCCATCCGTTCGCGTGTGGAGTGCTGTTTACTATGCCATAAACCGCGACCAAATGGGCTTTCGTTCCGACGATAACCTCCGCCTGTTGGAATTTGCGGCGAAGGAGAGTCGCGACAATCTACCAGCCCGTGAGATCGCCGACGTGCTGTATAACCTCGGCACCGATCTGGAATGGCGTGGGCGTCTTGATGAAGCCGAGCCTATGTTCAACCAGGCTCTTCAAATGTACCTGCAAGATCCACTGGCTCTGTGCGATCAATCGGCCGTCTACGCAAAACTTGCGTTTATAAAAGACGAACGCGGCTTCGTCCAGGAGAGCCTTCCCCTCTATCAGCATGCCTATGACGGATACAAAACCTGTTCCGGCGCGGAGAGCCTGGGCGCACTGGAACAGCAAGGCAATATGGCCGGCGCTCTGATAAAGCTCGGGCGCGCGCGGGAAGCCGTACCGATGCTGGAAAAAGCTCTGCCTCCCTGGAGAAAAATCGTTGGTTCTGGCCCTCAGCTTTCTGATCCTCTAAACCTACTCTCCCGAGCGTATGTCGAAACCGGGCGCTATCCGGACGCAGAGACGGTAGCGAAAGAGACAACCGATATCCAGGAGGGAAGAATCGCGCCGACCGCTCGGCGCATTGGCGCCACGCAACTGATATGGGCTCGGGCGCTCGCCGGGCAGCATCGCTATCAGGAGGCGCTGCCGCACGCCGAGATCGCAGACAGGCTGCTCGTCAGCGGAGTGTCTCCCTACGCAAAACAACTAGACTCGGAAGCGCACCAGCTTCTGCTGGATACCCAGTCCAAACTGGCGAGGAACTAGCCAGCCAGAAAGCAAGCATTGATTTACGAATAAAAACAAATTCGATCGATGCAGTTTTTTCGCGGACGGCGCGAACAATACAAGAGACTTGCCATGTTCGCAAGAACTACACTCCGCCTCCTCTTCCCAGGCGAGGCAGGTTCACTATTCTGCATGGCGCGTAAAGTGTCAATTTGCTACGCAGCTCGACATCGTCCTGCCGAATGAAGTCGTCTCCAGAGTGGCCCTACTTACATTGAGCTGTAGAGTGACGAAACGGCGCCTCCACACGTGATGCATTTTTCTTCGGGATGACGCGTACCAAGCAGAAGATTTTCACCTCACACTTGAGTCAACCATAAGCCGACTCATTTAAAGGAACGAGAAACCAATGTCGTCGATTGCAGAGCAGACTATTCAAGGTCCAACCCCACCCTATACTTTGTTCGACGCCAGTGCGGTGGCGGCTGATACGATCTTCGGCACTCCGGTTGCGGGATGTTCTCTGATGGCCCTCAACTATCGCCGGCTGGGGCAGGCGCGTAACGCGGTCACGACGCTAATCGTCGGGATTGCCGTCACAGGGTTGGTGATGCTGCTCGGATGGCATCTTCCGCATGGTGCATCTTTCCCGATCGCCCTTGCGCTGCTGTTTGGGATGCAGCGGAGCGCTCAATCCCTTCAAGGCTCGGCGGTGAAGGACCATGTCCAGCGGGGTGGGCGGCTGGGATCGAAGTGGGCGGCTTTTGGGTTGGGTACAGCGGTGTGCGCTGGCATTTTCCTCGCAGTGTTTATACCGGTTTACGCCGCGAACAATGGTCCCGGGGTCGTCATGGGATCGAAGGACGAGGTCTACTACTCCGGCTCTGCAACCAGGGAGGAGGCCCGGTCGCTTGGGAACACGCTGAAAACAAATGGATATTTCAGCGATCGGGGAGCAGATATTTATCTGGCGAAAGGAAAGGACGGTACCGTGATTTCCTTCATCGTGAAAGCCGGAAGCTGGGATCAGCCTGCGATGGTAGCAAACTTTGAGGAGCTTGGACGCGAGGTTGCTCCATCCGTTGGAGGATTTCCGCTTCGAGTGCGCCTGATGAACAATACGCGCGATATTAAAAAGGAATCAATGGTCGGCAAAGCGGCCTTCGGCGGAAATGACGATGTCTACTACCTTGGCGCGGCAAGCGAATCCGAAGCCCAGGCCCTCGGTCAAGCGCTCAAATCCGCGGGTTTCTTCAAGGGCAGGGGAGCCGACGTTTTTTTGTCCAAGCACAGCGACGGCACTGTGCTCTCGTTTGTCGTAGGTAAGGCAGGCCGGACCGATCCTGCCCTTGTTGGCAGCTTCGAGAAGATCGTTCGCCAAACAGCGCCTTCTGTCGGCGGCCTTCCCATTAGACTTCGCCTGGTGAATACTTTGCTTGAAGTCAAGCAGGACAAAATGATCAACTGACCGGCGATTTGCTTGTAGACAGAAGCGATCGGCGATAGGTGCTTAAGGCGTATTTCGGTGCGTGCCGAACTGATGAATCAGCCGCGACACACCCAGCGCTATTGGCAGACTCAGTGTGAAGTCGAGGACACAGAAAGTAATCACAACGACGCTGCGGAGGCGGGCCGATGGTCATTTTAGTGTTTGCCCTGCTGGCGGTGATCAGCGGATGGGTGGCGTGGCGGCGGAATCCACTGTTTTCGGTACGGTCGACGCTGCGGTTTCTGGTGGCGGTGGGGTTGATGCTGACGGCCGTGATCGGCGCGCTGATCGTAGCCGCGAACTTTAGCACGCATCACTCGCAGGCAGCGGGAATGAGCGTGATGGGCGTCGTGGTAGTGTTCGGGACGACGGCAATGATCTGGGTGATCACCGTGGTCTCCACGCCAAAGACGGCGCCGCTGCCCGCTACAGCGAAGATGTTGTGTCCCTACCGTAAGAAAGTGTTCGTGTGGGCGAAGCGGTTGACGTGGGCGGTGCTTGCATGGGCCGTGCTTTTGCTCGTACTGCCTGAGGTAGGGAGGTCGATTGTGGGTGCGATCGGTGGAATTTTCGTGTTCCTGGGGGTCATCCTCTCCTTTGCTGCTTACCTGAGCGCGCGGCAGATGGATCGCTGGCTGAGCGCGATCGAGGCGAACCCGTGGGTTCACTGGTCGTACACGGCTGAACAGTGGAAACAGTGGACGGAAGTAGAGGTCGCACGTACACCAGCGGTGCACCAGTTTCTGTGGCGACGGGACTGGTACAAATTAGCGTGGCCGGTTTTGGTAATTGCAATCGGTATCTCCATGTTCTCGCCTGGGTCCTGGCTTGCGCGGGGTTTGTATGTTGCAGGGATCTCAATTTTCCTGGTGTCGCTTCTTCTGTTGAGCCAGAAGGGGGGCAAGACCGCACCACAGAGGCTGCGGTCAACCTTGATGAAGGCCGAGCCGGAAGTTTTTACTTCGGCCAGGAGGGCTTGTTCGCGGATGGAGTTTTTACGCCCTGGCTGACGGTGGGCGTCTACCTGCTGGGAGCGTGGCTCGATGAGCGCGCGCCGGGTAGCGTTGTGTTGCGATTCGAGAAGATTTTGTCTGGAGCCAGCGGGAACCAGGCAACCGCGGTGGACTTCTGTCTGCCGCTGCCGAAAGATGCTAGCGCCGCGGACGACCTCGCGCGGCCCCAGCGGGAGCTGAGTGCGAGGTGTCCGACGGCGACGGTAAGGCTTGTCTAGCTATTGGTAGGTGTCGTTGGCGTAAAAGACAGTCTGCTGCGTCCAGCTCCCGGTAAGATGCCGGCCCGCCTGTGATGCATTTTTCCTCGGGATGACGCGTACCAGGCAGGAGATTCAGCCATGTCCTTTCATTTCGTCCCAATCAAATTTCGTCTTGCCGTCCCACTCATCGTCCTCACACTGCTTGGCTGCTCCTCGCGGAACAGCATCAACGCCGCAACCGGAGCCGCTTCGGTCTTCTCTGGCGGCACGCGCACGGAGCCCATCCAGGATGTGACCCTCAACAACATGACTGCGTTCGAGGTCAGGATTCCGGCGAAGTGGCACTTTCAGGGAACGCTCTACCAGGGCAGCCAGTGCACGCCAGCTCCCAATCCGGTGTTCCGGGCGACCAGCCCGGATGGGCTGAGCTACGTAGAGATGATGCCGGCTTTGAGTTGGAGGTGGGGTACGGGTCCAGCGGCGGCCAACATGCCGCAGCTTGACTGCCTGCCTATGCGTGGACCGATGAGCGCGCAGCAATTTCTGAAGTATCTTGCGACGACGATGAAGGTGCACTACGTCAGCTCCGACCCGGTGCCGGATGAAGAGAACGCGAAGGCGCAGGCGGCCATACGCCAGAACAATGCAGCCATCGTAGCCAGATACGGGCGACAGCCTGGGAAGACGACGAAGGAGTTGGCCCGCGCCATTGTCAGCTACAAGAACGGGACGTTTGCGATGAAGGGCCGCCTGGATCTGACACTGACCTGCATGGAAAGTGATTTTGCCGCGCAGAAGGTGCTCGGCCGCTGGGGAGGAATAGGCCATCCTCCGCAGATGGTCGACGGGCAGCCGTCGACCTCGAGTAAGTGCTGGACGGATGTAACGTACTACACCGCTCCGGAAAACCAGTTCGATGCGCTGGTCCGGCAGTGGGCCGCACCTGGAATGGGGGCTCAGCGAGAGGATGCGTGGGTGCAAGCATGGAGCCAGCGCACCCAGCAGCAGATGAACCGGGGGATCAACGGAATTAACCGCGTTGGGGCGGAGCAGCGGCAGGCAAGCGCACAGCAGTTTGCCCACGATCAGGGAGTGCGGCAGCAGATGAGCGATCAGTTTATTTCCACCATGCAGCGTGGGACCGACTTATCGATGGCGCGGACCAATGAGAGCATGAATGCACGCACCACGGCGGCCTCAGACTGGGTGGACTATTCGCTGGACCAGAGGACGGTGGCTGACCCGAACACCGGTCAACTTACCAAGGTATCGAACCAGGCCGCCACCGCGTGGGCGAACACTTCGGGCCAGGTCTACCAGTCGAGAGATCCCAACGCGAATCCGAACGGCGTTTTACAGGGGAATTGGACGCAGCAGACCATCGTCCACGGCAACGGCAACAGCTACTAGCCAACGGCTGGAGGCAGCTATGTTCGAGTTATTCAAAATCCTGATCGACGCCATCGTCCTGCGCGACGGCGCCCGCAAAGGCATCTTCAACGGGCGCGTCTTTCTTGCTGGAGCTGGCTTTGCTGTGCTGGAGTACGCCATCTTGCTTCCGGCGGTTGTGTATTACGACAAGCATCCGCAGGCAAAGCCTCTATTTATCGCCGCCATGGTCCTAGTTGCGATCAATTTCGTCATCTTTATGGCGTGGGCGGTGCGCTGGTACCTTCGCCAGTTGGCTGTCCGACGCGCCGCCTCCCAGCCGAACTGACAGTGGGGCAAGCTCATTCGCGAAGGGCAGTATCTGCGGGTTGCGCCAGAGGTCGATGACTTCGGACTGAAACCGATCCGGCATCTCTTCAAACGCCAGGACACACGCAGTGCCGTCCCTGGTTCGTGCAATTTCACGGGCCACTACTGGGTCGATCGCATCCTGCGAGGCGAGGCCATTAACCAGAGATCCATCGCGAAGGAAACGGGACTTGACGAACGCTATGTCAGCCGTATCACCCGCTCGCCTTCCGACCTGACGGAAGCGATTCTCGGAGGCCAGCAGACTGCTCATCTGTCGCTCGACACCTTCCTCGGAAACGTCCCAGGTGACGGGACTCTGCAGCGGACGCAACTGGGAGGCCGGTAAGAGATAATGCGCTGGTTAGCGATCAAGCCCGCTGATAGCTGATCGAAATTATGTGCCCACTTGCGCTGTTTCCGGTGCTGCTATTGCGCAGAAGCGCATCGTTGCCCGATATCATGACAGGAGTTCCTGTTCCACGACTCGGCTCATGCCTTTTCCTCCCACACCAAATCCGCCGCCCGTTCTTGCGCCAGATTCAGCAAGCGAAAAGCTCACCACCGGCTTTGAACCGCTGCAGTCTCCGCTTTTTCGCAATCTGTGGATTGCTTCCACGATCTCAAATCTCGGCGGCTGGATGCAGGACACAGCTGGAACCTGGCTGATGACGGTGCTTACGCCATCGCCGCTACTGATTGCACTGATGCAGACAGCCGCCAGCCTGCCGGTTGTGGTGTTGGGGTTATTAGCCGGCGCAACGGCGGATATCTTCGACCGGCGCCGTCTCCTGATCTTCTGGCAAGCCTGGATGCTGGCAGCGGTCGCACTACTCAGCTTGCTCACCTTCTTCAACATCATTTCGCCGTGGGTGCTGCTCACCCTGACCTGCCTGCTGAATGTGGGCACAGCTATGAACAGCCCCGCCTGGCAGGCGATCATGCCCGAACTGGTGCCGCGCGAGCAACTCCCGGAAGCTGTGTCATTGAACAGCGCCGGATTCAATCTCGCCCGGGCCGTTGGTCCGGCGCTCGGCGGTCTGGCCATCGCCTTCTTTACACATGCGATCACCGGCGCGGCCTGGACCTTCCTGCTCAATTCACTTTCCTTCGTAGGCGTTATCCTCGTCCTCTACCAGTGGAAGCGGAATCCGCTCTTCAAGAGCGCGCTGCCTGCCGAACGGATCTACGGCTCCATGCGTGCCGGCCTGCGCTATGTCCAGTTCGCTCCGCTGTTGAAGGCAGCGCTTGCACGGGTCTTCGTCTTCACCCTCTTTGTCAGCGCGGTCTGGTCGCTGCTGGCGGTTGTTGCCGCCCGGGACCTGCATCAGGGCGCGCTCGGTTACGGCATTCTAAACGGCAGCATGGGACTGGGAGCCGTCATTGGCGCGACAAGCCTGCCGCGTGTTCGCCGCAGGTTTTCTGCCGACACGATAATCGCCATTTCAACTGGCGTCTTCGCGGGCACCCTGCTCGTCCTGGCCTTCGTCCGTTATCCGCTGATCATTATTCCTGCACTTTTGTTTGCAGGCTTCGCCTGGACCAGCACCATGTCGACCTTCAATCTTGCCATACAGATTTCTGCGCCGGACTGGGTCCAGGCCCGCTCTCTCGGGATTTATCAAATGGTCTTCTCCGGCGGCATGGCAGTCGGGAGCGTCATCTGGGGACTGATCGCAGAACACACCTCGACACCTATCTCTCTCGCGGCTGCCGCGGCCGGTCTGCTGCTCACGCTGCCTTTAACCTATCGGTTGCACGTGCTTCGCGGGGAACTGCCAGACTTCAGTCCATTCCGCTCGAAAGCTCCAAACCCACAGCTTGTCATCGAGCCGGAAATGTCCGACGGTCCCGTCCGAATCCTGATTGACTATTGCATCAACCCGGAGGATTACAACACCTTCGTCCAGGAGATCCATAAGCTGAAGGATATTCGGCTGCGCGACGGCGCCATGCGTTGGGGCATCTTTCAGAATGCCAATGATCCCAGTCATCTCACGGAGACCTTTATCATGGAATCCTGGATCGATTATCTTCGCCAGCGCGAGCGCTTCACCGCTTCGGATTTGACCATTCGCAGCCGCGTCTTCGACCTGCATCGCGGCGATGGGCCGCCCCACATCACCCACACCATTTATGCCAAAGAACGGGCTAATCGAAGTCCTAACAAACCTTGATAGCGACATTCATGGTGATGCCTTCGAACCTGGGCAAATTCCTTTCGATTCCGCACGGCATTCTTCAGACGGTCCGTGTCCTGTCGACAAAACTCTAGCTTGGTTGCCAGGACTCGAATCTCTTTAATCATCCGGATTCAGTTGCGCGGATGCTGAAGACTCTTCTGCGATTTTTCTTTCTCTGCCGTACGAATCGGCAGCGCCCATGCAAACAACACCGAGCCGCTTCCAGTCACGATGTACTGCCGTCCGTCGAGTGCATACGTGATCGGTGAGGTCTGCATGGGAGCGCCAGTGCCAGAATGCCACAGCGTTTTTCCCGTCGCTGTATCCAGCGCGAGAATACTTCCGTATTCGTCACCGGTAAACGTGACGCCGGAGTTGGTCGTCAACACGCCCGCACCATCGCCGTTTCGACCGCCTGGATGGCTCCAGCGAATCTTCCCGGTTTTGTAGTCGATCGCCTCAATGACGCCTTTGCCCCACAGTCCGTAATCGGCGCCGGCCCAGCCGTAGTCGCCATCCGCCGGTTTCGCAAAGTAGAGGCTGTAGCTGGGATGGGCATCGACGAGGAACAGCCCCGTCTTTGGGTCGAAACTGGGCGATCGAAAATTGGTCAGGCCGCCTTCGTCCGGCGCAATCAAACGGCCATCGGGCGCGGGTTCCTTCTTTGGGTTTGGGATCGGATGGCCCTGCTTGTCAACCCCCAGGGACCAGTTGACCGGCCCATACGGAGCCGAGAGGAGATTTTTTCCATTGGTGCGATCCAAAACGACGAAATACCCATTGCGAGAGGTCTGCATCACCATCTTGCGTGGTCGTCCATTGAAGTCTCCGTCGACCAGCACGGGAATCTCTACCGCGTCCCAGTCATGCGTATCGTGCGGTGACACCTGGAAGGCCCACGCGAGCTTCCCGGTGTCGGGATTGATGGCCACGATGCTGCAGGTATACAGATTATTTCCTGGCCGCGTTGCGCCATTCAATACCGGCGTTGGATTGCCCGTGCCCCAGTAAATCAGGTTCAAGTCCGGATCGTAGGTGCCCGTCATCCATGTCATGCCTCCGGTCGTGGTGTGAGGCGTTCCGGCGGGAGGCGTACTGTTCCATTGCCACTGTGTCGTTCCTGTCTCCGGGTCAACCGACCTCAGATAGCCGGGCAGATTGTCAAAGTCTCCTGAGACGCCCACAATCACATGATCGCCAACCACCAGCGGCGCCATCGTGGTCCAGTAACCCTTGTTGACGTCGGCGACCTCAACCTTCCAGCGCACCGTGCCGTCTTTCGCGTTGATGCTCAGCAGATGTCCATCCGGAAGCAGGAAGTACAGCCAGTCCTTGTACATCGCCACTCCGCGATTGCCGATGTGGTCACCCTTGGTGGGCGGGTTGCTGTAATGCCAGATCAAATGGCCGGAGCGCGCATCCACGGCCCAGATGTTTTCCGGAACCGTAAAGTACAGGATGCCATCCACCAGCAGGGGCGAGGATTTCAGCGTCGCAGTCTGTCCCGTCTGAAAGGCCCACGCCAAGCCCAGATCTCCGACATTCTGCCGCGTAATTTGCGTCAGGCTGCTGTGGCGTCGTCCGGAATAGTCGCCGTGATACGTAGGCCAACTGTTCGCGGGAGGATTCCGTAACATCGAGGCATCGACTCCCTGCGCCTGCAAGGCAGAGGAAAACAGAATCGACACCATCCATAAAACTGTGGGAACAAACCAAGCGCTCTTCAAAAACTTCATCTCAATCGGACCTTTGTGTACGTTGTATCAATCGAATGGCACGCGTTCTATCGCAGCGTTTGCAGGTAGGCCATCAGGTTATGGATGTCGTCATCGGTGTATTTGCTAAACAGGGCGATGTGCGCATCGGCGGGCGAGGAAACGGAGTAACGAACGCTGCGGATCGGCCACGAGTGATACGTTTCGCTGGCATCCCGCAGGCCAACCGTAAACTCATCCAGATACGCGAGTGTACCGGTAATGGCTTGACCGGACGATACTGTAACAGTAACTGTGCTCTTTGCGTCTTCCGGGGCAAGCATTCGTTCTTCCAGTTCCAACCCCTGATAGCGAGACGCGATTCCGGCCAAATCTCCTGTGGCGGAGTGGCACGACGCGCAGCCGCCGGCACCGTCGAAATATTGTTTGCCCGCGGTGAAGTTGCCGGTTTGAAGATCCGCCACGTCGACGCCGCGGCGGATTCCGCTCTGCAGCAGCGTCCTGGTACGCTGCTCATGGATAAATGCAACCAGTTCCTCCACATCCGCAGTGGAAAAATTGAACGGCGGCATGCCCTTGTCCGGCCGCCCGTCGCGTAGCACCTCGGCGATTTTGTTTCCGGCAACGTCCTGCGACACCAACTTCGATCGCGTGAGATCCGGCCCGGTTTCTCCGCCGCCTGCGTCGCGGCCATGACAAAAGGCGCAATTCTGACGGAAGAGCGCGCCGCCCAATTCTGCCTGACCGGAAGCGTGACTCTGCATCGAATTCGAATTTGAATTTGAACCCATTGCGTTGGCGGGTACAGCTGAGGTTTGTGGCAGCTTGTTCCCGGCAGAAGAGCGTGGGGAGGCGGCATACATCGGAGCGGGCCTGTACGCACAGAAAATAATTCCAAAAATGATTGCAAATGAGATGGCACGCAACTTTTTCATCGTTGTGATTCGCGACTCCTGATCGGCTGGTTCAGCCGCGTGTATCGTTCCGTGATCGGATAGATTTCAGATTCAGAATAACTGTATCCTGCGCAACCGAGACATCGCATTCTGGCTGGCTAGCGGTTCGCGCCGGATACAGCCAGCCTGGGATGTGATGCGATGCTGCCTTCGGTCATGCCCAGCGCCCACTTTATTGCTTCGAAATACATCTTGCGAATGTCCGGGTCCTGCCATGATTCCTCCGTATGGCCCAGGGTGGAGTAGAAGACCCGACCCTTCCCATACATTTTCACCCAGGCCACAGGAAAATCATGGTCGGCGCGGTGAATGCGCGGATTGTTGGAGTAGTCGAGCTTGCTTGCGTCCAGACTGAGCAGCACATGCACATTGCTTCGCGACCAGTCTTTCGGCTGATAGATCTCGTCGTACTTGACGAACTCCTTCGGGAAGTGGCGCACGGCAGGAAAATTGGGAGCTTCGTTGACGACGGGCGCATTGAACGTTCCCCACGGATGTTGGTCAAACCAGCCACCGGTCATCTCCCCATATTCCGGCCATGTGTAGTTGGTATCGAGCGCGGCGTGGATGCCCACAAAGCATTTTCCATCATCCTTGATGAAGGACATCATGTCGCTTTTCTGGCTTGCATCCATGTCCAGTTCGCCGGTTGTACTTGCGAAGACCAGGCAGTCAAAGTAATTCAGGTTCTTTGCATTTCTCCCCACGTCTTTTTTCGTTAGGAGTTCCGTGTCGGTGCGGATCGTCGTGTCCCACAAACCGCTTTCTTTGCCCATGTTGTAAATGGCAACCATGGCATCCGTAACCGAGTCGTGTTCGAAGCCCTTGGTCTCACCAATCACAAGAACATGCTTCAAATGAATCTGCTTCGCGTGCGGAGGAGGCGGCAATTCGAAAGTTTCCTCTGCCTGCTTTTGCGCCAGAAGGGCAGGGTTGAAGGCAATAAGGCAGCACAGAGCGAGGAAAATACTAACGATCGTACGAATATTCCGCAAGGGCGATCTCCTGGCCGGCAGAGTGTAGAACCAAACAATTTTTTCGTTGCCACGTGCTTTAGGCACGAAGTTTTCGCATATAGTCCGCGTCTATCTTCAACGACTGCATGGGTGGCATGTCAAACTCTTCCTGCTCGACAAAGCAATGCTTGATATGCCCGGTCCGGGCAGCTGCTGCGAAAATCGGGCGATAATCGATGACGCCTTGTCCCAGTTCCGAAGCCTTCGGCGGGGCTGACTCGGGGTCTGGACTAGAAATTGTCTTGAAGTCTTTGACGTGCAGCATGGAAATGCGCGTTGGATAGCGGTGGAGCAGCTCGATCGGGTTCCCGCCACCTACGATCACCCATCCACAATCCATTTCCATCGTGACCTTCGATGGATCGGTCAAGCGCATCAATTCGTCGTAAGGAACCACGCCGTCCTGCTTTCGGAATTCCCTGGTGTGGTTGTGATAACCGAAGATCAAGCCGGCAGCATGCACTTTTTCTCCGAATTTATTGAGCTGCATCGCGTTCCACCGCCATTCTTCCAGCGTGAACTCAGGCGCGTGATCGTTATGCTGCTCCTTCTTATGATTCGGTGGATTTTTGTGGCCTGGGCCGGGGCAGACGATGTATTCCAGTCCGGCTGCTTTGCTAAACGCAATGGTTTGATCGAGCTGGTCACGGAGGAGGTCGAAGGAATAGTGCGCGCCCACACAGTTAAGACCCGCCTGCTGCATCGCATGCTTCACCTGGCTCGGGCTATGGTTAAAGAAACCAGCTGCCTCGACTTCGCGATAGCCAAGCGCCCCAATCTGTTTCAGGGTGCCCTGATAGTCGTTTGGCAGCAGCTCTCGAACGGAGTAAAGCTCCAAGCCAAGCGGCAAATCGAGGTACTTCTTGCCGCCGCTCTGCTCTGCATTCAATCCGTGGGTGAAAGCCGAACCGTACAGTAGAGCGGCAGCGCCACTCTTCATAAAATCTCTTCTCGAATTCATCACTTTAGGCCTCTTTTCTATTGACTGCGGTGCTGAAGCTATTGTTTCTGGAGCACCCGGATGTAAGAAACGAGGCTTTGTATCTGGGGCGGCGTGAGCCTTGTACCGAATGCGGGCATGTTATTTTTGCCGTTGCTGATGATTGTGGAAAGATCTGCGTCGCTCATCTTCATGACAGCAGAATTGTGGAAATCCAAAGCGTTGAATGCCTTACCCGTCGGCGTCGTCGCTTTTCCGTCGGCACCATGACACATCTCGCAATGCGATTGAAAGAATGCAGTGCCTGGAGCTTCCGCCACGGCTGCAGACGGCAACAGACATAGTATTGCTGCCGAAAGCAAGATCGCTAGAGGTTTCACATCTCTCCTTCGCTGTATCCGATCAGAATTCTCCTGCAAAAGGCAAAAGTTTTTCGAACTTCTTCCTACAGGTTAACAATTATTGATTCAGCGTATGACAGGTGTCGCAGTCAATGCTGGCTTTCTTTGCCTGATGGCAGCTTATACAGCCGGCCATCGATATGTCAGTTTCCTTGTAAAGTTGAACCCGCTCCGCGACAGGGCCGTGGCATTCCAAACAAGTGGCACTGTGCAGCAGATGAGTTTTATGACTGAACGTCACAAACGAAGGCAGCTCATACAGCCGCACCCAGGGAATGGTAGCTTTGTCCCTGGCATAGATAGCAAGCCTCTGAATCGCCGGATTGCTCGCGTCGATGGTCTGGTGGCACAGCATGCATGATTCGGCCTGGGGAATTGCTACGGTATCGCCGGACCGCGAAGGGGCGTGGCAGAACTCGCACGGCAGCTTCAGGGTGCCGGCGTGTTGTTTGTGGCTGAACGGAATGGGCTGCACCGGCGCACGCGGCGCGGCTGGCGGGGCATTATGCGCCGTGGTGCCGGACGTTGCCGGAGCATTATTCTGTGCTGGTGAAGGATTAGAAGCCGGTGCGGAATTCTGTGCAAGTGGAGAGATGATCGCAGGAGCAGGCAAAACGGGTTGCGCCCAGAGGGCGACGAGCGCCACCAGGGGAAGCACGCGGCCGATTGGCATCATCAAACGTTCCCCTGCTGCATCTGCTCCGCGAGGTGTTCGGCTGCGCGCATGGAAAGCGACAGGATGGTCATAGTCGGGTTCTGCCACCCGGCACTGACGAAGCTGCTGCCGTCCACTACGAACAGATTCTTGATGTCATGGCTTTGATTCCACTTGTTCAGGACGCTCGTCTTCGGATTATCACCCATCCGGCAGGTACCCACCTCATGAATGCTGTAACCGGGAGGATTCGGCTCGTAATTCGCCGAGAGCACCTCAAAGCCGGCAGCTTCCGCCATCGCGATTCCTGTATCTACGGCATCTCGCGCCATGTTGAATTCGTTTTCGGTATAGCGCGTGTCCACGTGCAGGACCGGAATGTTCCAGGCATCCACCACCGTCTTGTCAATGCTGACATGGTGCTCATAATAGGGCAGCACCTCGCCCATCATGCTCATCGTAAAGCCGCTGCCTGCATAGCTGTCCAGCTTTTTCTGCAGATCTGCTCCGTAAGCCTGGAGGTGCCGGGGATCCATGCCTCCATTGCTTCCCCATACATTCAAAGCGTAGCCTCGGATAAAATTTTTCGCCTTGGTGTTGATGTTCCGAAAGCGTGGTATCAGTGCGTCTCCCCCGTTCAACTCCCTGGTCGAATTGCCATCGCGGGCCTCCGGCACGGAGCAGACGAGACCAGGGCCGTACAGGCTGTCGATCAGATAGTGGCCCAGAACGCCGCTGGAATTTGCCAGCTTCGAATTCAGCAGCAGGCGTGTGCTTTCCAGACATCCCGCCGCCAGGACAACGACGCGCGCCCGCACCGACATCTCGCGTCGCGAATGGCGATCGACAAACAACGCCCCGTTCACCAGTCCGGAATTTTTGTCAACGGTAAGTTCCCGCACGACAGCATTGGGAACTGCAGTCAGCTTGCCGGTAGCGAATGCATCGGGCAGAAGAAGATTAATGGAACTGGCCAGACCGTCGCGGCCCAATGCGCTGCGCGCCTTGCACACCGGGACATTCAGCTTCTTGCCGGCTGCAATGAAACGCTGCATCGCCACCGACCACGGTGAGTCATCGACGACAAAATTGCCGTCCGGGTATTGCGGCAGCCCATCCGGGTGCCCGCTTACACGAAAGATTTCCTCCACGCGCGAGTAATAAGGGGCCAGATCGGCCAGGCTGATGGGCCAGTTCTCGCCAAACCCATCATGGTCCCTGGCCTTGAATTCGTAATCGCTCAGACGAAAGGATTGGCGCGCCCAGAACAGAGAGCGGCCGCCGAACAGCCGCACGCGCACCCAGTTGTAGGGCTTTCCGGCGTCGTATGTGTACGGAACCTCATTTTCATCGACCCATGTATTGGCGTTGAACTCGTTCGCCTGAAAGACATGCGAAAGCCGCCCCGGCTTTTTGAAACCCCGGTAGGGCAATTCGTATGCTGGCTTGAGCTCACGATCTTTCTGAAAATCCACGATCGGGCCCGCGTTCAACATCAGGCAGGAGATTCCCTTTTCAGTAAGAATCTTGGCTACCATTCCGCCAGAGTGGCCCGAACCAATAATCAGTACATCAACCTTTTCCTCCGGCATGCGGAACCCAACTCCTGTTTCTATACATACATCTGAATGTCGGGATCCATTGGAGCCCAATACAATCCTATTCCGGGCGCCCGCTCTCCGGAAGATGTCGCCGCTATGCTCCAAGCTTGGGAATTCATCGTCGCCGTTCGAATATCCTGATGAGCGACGTTGATGAAATGAGCAAACGGTTCGGTTGGCGGATGATCGGTCATCCACGATCTGAGCCAAGGCCGGATCAGTTTATCGGCTTGCTCCGCGTTTACGTCTGCGAAGGAAATGCCGAACTGTTCCTCCGCATCCGCATTCAGCTTGACGAGACCGAATCGATACGTGTGCTGCCTGTCGGGTGGCGAGACGCTAATGAGAAAGTCGAGAAACTCCGGAGCACAGGCCTGTGTCGATCCGGGATATCCGTTGAGCGGAGGTAAAAGAACGTCTCCTAATTTCCGAAGCGTCGCCATCTGTCTGGCATTAAAGAAATGCTCCTCGGTCGTCGCAACCGCGTCGGGTATTGTGGAGGCAATTGTCTGAGTTCGAAAATCAAAGCTCTGCCTCTGCTCGACGAGCGTGGACGCATTCTCCGGCGTGGGAGGCACCGGGGCAGGGGCAGAAGATTGGGGAGCCGATGTTTTTTCTCCATAAGGAGCAGTTGCGGTCTGCCCAAACATGGTTTTGGCAGCCACCGGAACAGCCACAATCGCCTTGACAAAATCTCGTCTATCCATCGAATCCAGACTAGACTTCAGCAGATCGGGAAGTCAACCGAACTAGCTTGAGAGGCAAGATGTCGCAGCCACGCGTCATTTTGGGTTTGACAACATTCCTGATAGCAGCTTTAGGGGTTAGACGCTTGCGCGAGCCGAGGCACTGTCGGGAAATCCATTAAGTTGACATTGGTGTAGTTTGCGAACTACGCTAACTCCGCGATGAAGACAGCATTGTTTTCTTTACTCCTCCTTGGACTCGTTCCTGCTCTGTACCTGCAAGCCGACACTCTTCATGTTGGCTCCGCCAGGCAATATAAAACTCCATGTGCTGCAGTGGCAGCCGCGCACGACGGTGATGTGATCCTTGTCGATTCGGGAACCTACACGGGAGATGTCTGCGCATTTCACCAGAATAATCTGACGATTCGGGGCGTGAGTCCAACCAACCGCCCGATTATCAATGCCAACCACACGGCCGCCGATAAGCTGGGAATCTGGGTGCCATGGGGCACTGACTTCACTGCGGAAAATGTGGAGATGGAAGGCGCATACGTTCCCCAGGCAAATGGCGGCAATGCTGCTGCCATTCGTGAGAGAGGAAAGAATTGGACGGTTCGGAATTGTTACTTTCACGATAACCAGAATGGCATTCTGGAAGGTAACATCCGCGGAAGTAAAATTCTGATCGAGTACAGCGAGTTTGCGCGGAACGGGGTCAAAGAAGGGGAAAGTTCCGGCTATACCCACAATGTGTACATTGGAGACACGGGGTCACTTATCTTTCGCTATAACTATTCACATGATGCAGTTGTAGGACACTTGCTGAAGACACGCGCCGGTCTCAATTACATTCTTTACAACAGGATTACGGGGCAGAATGGGACAGATAGCTATGAAGTAGATGTTCCGAATGGCGGAACAACCTACTTTATTGGAAATCTGGTGCAGCAAGGTTCAAACTCACAGAATCCCGCAATGCTCAGTTATCTCGAAGAAGGAGTGACTCCGAATAATCCGGGAAAAGACCTCTACGTTATCAACAATACATTCGTGAATCAGCTCCCACGTAGCACAACATTTTTGAACATCGCGAAGGCGGATAGCGTTCCCGTAGTAGTTCAGAACAACATCTTCTATGGCAGTGGGACTCTGGTTACCCAACAAAACGCACGCATGAAAAGCAATTTCACGGGTAATCCAAAGTTTGTCGATATGAACAGTTTCAACTACAAGCTGAGTGCAGGATCTGGCGCGATCGGGGGCGCGACAAATCCCGGAGCCTCGCCTGAGGGGTATTCGCTGACTCCTGCGTTTCAATACGTCCATCCCACCTGCGGAGAGACACGGCAGAATGCACGGGATATTGGAGCTTTGGCTTATCGGAACAAGGGCTCGAAGCTAAATTGCCTGCCTTAGGGAAGCACGCTGCACGGGTAAGCGTTATGTCGCCTTTTCTCGCACCCAGTTTGGCGCGCTTGCCGCGGTTAGCGTGCGTATTCTCGCTGCGGTTCACGTGTTATAGCTCCGCGTTGATCACATATTCGTAGACTTTCGCGGGGAGGCATGTTGCCGGGGTCATAAAGGCGACCGTTAAACCAGGCGAGGATACTGAAAACTGGATGGAGCCGGCACCGCCGACTCTAAAACAGAAGTTTGCTTTTCACGGCTTCGGACACCGGAACGTCAGCCGGAATCTTTGTTTCTCCCACATAAAAATGTCTCAGTTTTGGCAAATTCTCCACAACTTTGAGGCACGCCGGAGTAACGGCTGTGCCAAAGACATCCAGAGACTCCAGCCGATCCATACCGCCCAACTCCAACACGGTAGTATTTGTAATTTTGGTATCCATGAGTCGGAGTACGCGTGCGTGTTTCATGGCGGCGAAAAAGGCGGCGGAGCGATCAGTGACTGAGGTGCCGGAGAAGTCGGCGACGACAATTTGGTCGCCTAAGGGCTTCAGCGCAGCCACATCTTCGTCCCTGAACTTGGTACCCATCAGCGAAGCGTCGATTACCAGATTGGCGGAGCCCCGGGATTCATAATCCAGAAGGTTTGGAAAGCGCTTTTTCAGCTGTGCAACGATGGGGGCGAGTGGTGCGCGCGAGCGCGCGACGGCGGCGAGGTCCATCTCGTCGAAGGTTACCTCGGCAACAACAGGCTCTTGATTCGTGGGCGCGTCCTTAATCGCATTGGCCGGCAGTGTTGCCGAAGCTCCGGCGGCAATCCATAGCTCGATCAGCTTTACGTCATTCGCCGACAAGGAGCGTTTGCCTTGCGGGGGCATGGCATCGTCATCGGAAGGCGAAAGCGTGACGCGACGAAAAAGTTCGCTGCCCCTGGCGTTTCCAGCCTTGATGACTGGGCCGTGTTTGCCTCCCCGCATGAGCGCGCCATAGGTATCCAGCCGCAAGCGCGATTTCTGCTTTTCCGGGCCGTGGCAAGAGTAGCAGTGCGCGGCGAAGATGGGTTCCACATGCGCGCCATAGAAATAAGCAGGATCCGATCTAGGCAGAGCTTCCGCGCTCGCCGAAAGCCCAATCAGCTTGCGCAGCCCTGCGGGCATTTGTTCGGTGAGGTGATTTTCGCCTTGCGACAGTTGGCCGCCGCGATATCCCGTCCACGATACCAGCCCAACGGTGGCCAGCAGCCATAACGTGTAGATCAAATCCAAACGCGCGCTACGGAAGTAGCCGCGCAACATCCAGCACAGCCAACACGAGGCGGCAACGGATATTCCACCCCACATGTGCTGAGTGACCAGTCGTCCCGAATACCCGCCACTCCGAGCCAGGCACCATCCGAGGGTTGCAGCCACCAGGCTGCTCAACGTTGCCAGCACCAATATGAAATCAACCGAAGCGCTCAAGTTGGGGAGGCGGCCTTTCCTCCCGGCCAACTCTAATACAGGTACCAGGAGGATGAGCGCAATCGGAAAATGTACGGTCAACAGATGGAAGCGACCGACAAATTGCGCCCACGTAGCGCGATCAAGTCCGTCCGGCGGAAAAAAGATAAACAAGGCGGACAGCAGCAAAATTGGCGCAAGCGTGAGAAGCCCAAGGCGAATCCGGGTGGGTACCTGGCGGACCGAAAATGTCATGCAGTCAGGTGGCCTCGACAGCGGAAAGAACGGCAGCCCGCAGACTGAATCAAGCCAAAACCTCCGCCACGACTCGCGCAGGCTTCACACTCGTGAGTTTTTGTTCAAGCCCCTGGAAGGAATAGGTGAGCTTATGATGATCGAAGCCCAACACGTAGAGCATGGTTGCGTGAAGGTCGCGAACTTCCACGGGGTCCTTCACAATCTCATAGCCCATCGCGTCGGTCTCGCCATAGGCCATGCCTGGTTTAATTCCGCCCCCGGCCATCCAGATAGTGAACGCGCCCGGATTGTGGTCGCGGCCGATGAACTCCATGACCTGACCATTGCGATTTTCCCGCATCGACGTGCGTCCAAATTCGCCGCCCCATACCACCAGTGTGTCCTCCAGCATGCCGCGCTCCTTCAGGTCGGTGAGAAGCGCTGAAACGGGCTGATCGGTTTCGCGGCAGCGTTCCGCAAATCCGCTATTCATATTCAGGGAGTCAGTAGCCGAAGTTCCGTGGTCATCCCATCCCCAGTGGTAGAGCTGGATAAAACGAACGCCACGCTCCGCCAGGCGGCGCGCCACCAGGCAATTGTTGGCAAAACTGGATTCACCAGGTTTTGCGCCGTAGCCTGCAAGCACGGCGGCGGATTCTTTGTGGATATCCATGGCGTCCGTCGCATCCATTTGCATACGGAACGCCATCTCGTATTGGGCAATCCGCGTGAC
>JBEPVW010000044.1:0-21547 GCA_041690775.1 Acidobacteriota bacterium
ACTTCGATGGCCGTGCTGAATGCCGCGGCAGCTTCCGCCGGGTTGCCGCTGTGGCAATATCTTGCCGGTGAAAATCCAGCCACTTTGCCATTGCCGCAAATCCAGATCTTCGGGGGAGGAGCACATGCCGGGCGCCGCATCGATATTCAGGATTTGATGGTCGTCGCCGTGGGCGCCCGTTCATTTCAGGAATGCCTGGTGATGACAGCCGAAGTCTATCGGTGCGGCGGTGAACTGATGCGCAATCGGGGTCTGCTGGCTGGCGTGGCAGATGAAGGCGGTTGGTGGCCTGCATTTGATAACAACGAGCAAGCGCTGGACGCACTGGTACAAGCGATAGAGTCCGCCGGTTATGTTCCTGGAACGGACATTTCCATTGCGCTCGACATTGCTGCGTCGGAATTCGGCTCGAAAGGCAGGTACCGCATGGCCCTTGATGAGGTCGAATTGGACACAGACGGAATGTGTGAGCGTTTGTTGCGCTGGATCGATCGCTATCCCATCGTGTCGATCGAAGACCCGCTGGCGGAGGATGATGAAGCCGGTCTGATCGCCTTTACGCGGGCGGCGGGTTCGCGAGTACAAATCGTCGGCGACGACTACCTTGTTACCGACGCGGCGAGAATTCGCGCCGCCGCTGCGGCGGGCGCCTGCAACTCGGTACTGCTAAAACCCAACCAGGCTGGAACGATTACCGAAACGCGTGCCGCGCTCGAGAGTGCCAGGCTGGCTGGCTTCTCCACAATCGTTTCAGCACGCTCCGGTGAAAGCGAGGATACGACTATCGTTCATCTGGCCACTGGTTTGAATGCGGGCCAACTGAAAGTAGGTTCGTTTGCGCGCTCAGAACGCATGGCCAAATGGAACGAAGGTATACGCATCGAAACGTCTTCTGGCATTACTCCCCGCTTTGCAGGTGCGGGCGTACTTACCGGATATCATTCGACGTAACCCGAGGCGACATCGCCGATGCAGTGATTCGACCGTTACGACGCCCCCCTGATTCTTTGGATGGAGCTATATCATGAGCAACATGACCGATCACTTCCCGAAAATGTTTGAGTTGAAACAGCAATATCCGGCGTCGCCGCGACTGGAGTTTCCCAACCTGCTGCGGGAGCAGTTCAAGAAAACCGGCATCCTTGCCAAGATCACTCCAAGCATGAAAATTGCTGTAGGAGTCGGCAGCCGGGGAATCACGAACCTCGCGGAAATTGTGAAGTCTGTCATCGACGTTTTGAGCGATGCAGGCGCGAAGCCTTTCATTGTTCCCGCCATGGGAAGCCATGGAGGAGCGACTCCGGATGGCCAGGAGAGCGTACTGGCTGAGTATGGAGTGACGCGGAAGGCCATGGGCGTCCCTTTCCAAACGAGCATGGAAGTTCGACCGATTGGAAAGACCAACGATGGGCGGGACGTTGTCTTCAGCGTACCCGCACTGCAAGCGGATGGGATCATCGTTATCAATCGGATAAAGCCTCATACAGATTTTCAGGGAAACCTCGGCAGCGGCATTTTGAAAATGCTGACGATCGGATTCGGTAAGCAGGTGGGCGCAGCCAATGCTCATGGGGATTCCAGCCGTCTGGGACATGAGGTTGTCATTCGCGAGGCTGCGAAGGTGATCCTGGATGTTGCGCCGGTTTTAGGTGGCGTCGCTATCCTGGAAGATCAACATCACCAGACTGCCGAGACTCAAGTAATCAAAGCCACCGATATCTTTGACCAGGAATGCAAACTGCTGGTGAAAGCTCGCGCTTTGATGGCACGGCTGCCATTTGACGAAATTGATCTGCTGATTGTTGACGAGATCGGCAAAGAAATCAGCGGCGCAGGCATGGACACGAATGTGATCGGCCGAAGTGTTCTTGGTTACTCCACTTCGCTCATTTCTGACAGTTCAATCAAACCACAGATTTTCCGCATCTTTGTCCGTGACCTTACAGCGGCAACCCACGGCAACGGCCTGGGAATTGGTTTGGCTGATTTCACCACCAGCCGCGTGGTGAAGGCTCTTAATTTGCAGTACACCTATATGAATGCAGTCACCTCTCACAACCTTTCTCCGGCGAAAATCCCGATGTATTACGATACGGATCGCGAAGCCGTCGAGAATGCATTTGCTTCCCTCGTCTCGTCTTCGCCCAAAAAATTACGCGTTGTACGAATTACCAATACACTCAGTCTGGAGCGGATGCTTGTCTCAGAAACGCTGGCGGAACAAGCACGCGCGCGAGCGGGCTTGAGTATTGTTGGAACTGGCAGGGAAATGGATTTTGATGGAGCCGGCAACCTGCTGCCATTCTGAGTGGCGATAACCAGGATTTTACGAACGAGAAGCAGAGCGGAAATTTCGTTAGCGCGATTGCCCAAATCTAAGGAACACATTATGCAAAGTGGGCTGCAAGCCGTGCTGGACGATACGGCCAGCAAAACTCGAAGCAAGGTCCTTGGGATTTATGGCATTTTACTTCTATTCAATTTGGCGGCCTGGCTCTGGGCGCTCATCGCATTCCGCCACTACCCGGTCCTGCTGGGTACAGCATTTCTCGCCTACAGTTTTGGCCTAAGGCATGCCGTAGATGCGGACCATATCGCTGCAATCGATAACGTAACCCGCAAGTTGATGCAGGAGGGCAAACGTCCGGTCGCGGTCGGCTTTATGTTCTCCATGGGGCATTCGACGGTCGTTGTTCTGGGGTCGGCTGTCATTGCCCTTACGGCACTCTCACTGCAGCATCGCCTGGATGCGGTGAAGCACATTGGGGGAGTGGTCGGCACCGTGGTCTCCACGCTGTTTCTGTTTGGCATCGCGATCGTAAACCTGGTTGTGCTGCGCTCCGTCTATCGATCTTTCCAGCGGGTTCGGCACGGAGGGCGCTATGTCGAGGAAGACCTGGATCTGCTGCTGTGCGGTGGCGGCTTTCTTTCCCGACTGTTCCGTCCCATGTTCGCGATGATCCGCCACAGCTGGCACATGTACCCGCTGGGCATATTGTTTGGTATGGGATTCGATACTGCGACAGAGATTGGACTTCTGGGCATCTCAGCCGTCGAAGTGGCAAAGGGCCTGTCACTTTGGTCTGTCCTTGTTTTCCCGGTGCTTTTCGCTGCGGGCATGTCGCTCATCGACACGACGGACAACATCCTCATGCTGGGTGCGTATGGCTGGGCCTTCGTCAAGCCGATTCGCAAGCTCTACTACAACATGACCATTACTCTGGTTTCGGCAATTGTTGCAATTGTGGTCGGCGGAATTGAAGCCCTCGGCCTGCTGGCTGGACAGTTCCATCACCAGGGAACGTTTTGGGGACTGGTGGAAAAGCTGAATCAGAACTTCGGCACGTTGGGCTACTTCATCATTGGGCTTTTCGCACTCAGTTGGATTGTGTCCGTTTCGATATACAAGTGGCGTCGCTATGATGATCTTGAGCTAAATGGGTAGAGTTCTGTGACACCGATTTCTTCGGTGGGAATTTCAGGGCCTATCTGAAAGTAGAGCAACGGTGGCGACTCCGATGTCCCAGGCCGATACGCGCCACAACATCCGTAAACACATTCAGGTGCACGGAATCGTACAGGGAGTGGGATTTCGTCCATTTGTGTATAGCGTCGCTACGTCTCTCGGCTTGAATGGCTATGTTTTCAATTCGTCGGCGGGAGTGACGATCGAGATCGAAGGCGGCGAAGGCGAGGTCATAAAATTCCTGGAAACATTGAAATCCGACCCGCCGCAGCTTGCGGAGATAACGGAGATAGCGGTTTCAGACACGACTGTTCAAGGCGATTCCAGCTTTACAATCCTCCGCAGCCGGGAAGAGCCTGGCGAGTTCGTGCTGGTCTCTCCCGACGCCGGCACTTGCGGGCAATGCTGGAGCGACTTTGGAGATCCTCGAAATCGTCGCTATGGGTATCCCTTTACCAACTGCACCAACTGCGGGCCGCGATACACGATCATCCAGGACATTCCGTACGATCGCCCGAAAACGACGATGTCCCAATTCAAAATGTGCAGTGCATGCCAGGCGGAGTATGAAGACCCCGCAGACCGGCGGTTTCATGCGCAGCCCAACGCTTGCCCCCAATGCGGGCCATCGCTGTGCCTGGTGCCGCGTGGTTCTTCGCTGGCTGATTGTGTATTCGGAGAAGCAGACTCGTTGCTGGCGATTCAACAGGCGAGAAGCTTGCTCCATGAAGGAAAGATCCTTGCGGTGAAGGGGCTGGGCGGTTTTTTGCTCGCCTGCGACGCAAGAAACGACTTCGCAGTTGCGGAGCTTCGGAAACGGAAGCACCGCCCCCACAAGCCCTTCGCGCTGATGTCGCGAGACGTCGCGACGATCCGGACCTTTTGCGATGTATCGCCAACAGATGAAGCCGCCCTGTTGCACCTGCGAAGGCCGATCGTCGTGCTGCCGCGACGGGCCGGCGGGGAGTTGTCGCACGGCATCGCTCCGGGAAACAACACTGTCGGAGTCATGCTGCCGTACACGCCGCTTCACTATCTGCTGTTCAGCGATTCGCCAGACAGGGATTTGGAATTTGCTGCTTTGGTGATGACCAGCGGCAATCTCAGCGAAGAGCCGATCGTCGTCTCGAATGCGGAAGCTCTTTCGCACCTGAACGGAGTCGCGGATTGGTTTCTCTTACACAACCGGGACATCGCGATGCGCGTCGACGACTCCGTCGTTCGCACATTTGAAGATCGCGAACGCGTACTACGCCGCTCACGCGGGTTTGTGCCGCAGGCGATCGATCTGAAAACTCCGATGGCGGAGGTGCTGGCTTTCGGCGGCGAACTGAAGAATACGTTCTGCCTGACGAAGGGCAGTTATGCAATCCTCAGCCAGCATATTGGCGACCTGGAGAATTATGAAACGATGCGGTTCTTCGAGGAGACGCTCTCGAATATGAAGCATCTGTTCAAGGTGGAACCGCGCGCAGTGGCCTACGATCTGCATCCTCATTACATGAGCACCCGGATGGCACTCGCATCTGAAATCGAGCGCAAGATCGGTGTTCAACATCACCACGCGCACATTGCCAGTTGCATGGCGGAGAATCATCTGCGCGGCAAAGTGATTGGCGTCGCCTTCGATGGCACCGGGTTTGGAACTGATGGCCGGATTTGGGGCGGGGAATTCCTGGTTGGGGATTTCGCCGGATTCGAGCGACGCGCTCACCTGCGCAATGTGCTGCTGCCTGGCGGGGACGCAGCTGTGCGGCAGCCCTGGCGCATGGCGCTCAGTTATCTGCGAGACGCCTTCGTCGAACCGCTGCCAGCGGGTCTCGATTGCTTTCACAATGTGGCGACGAAACAGATTGCCGTGGTCGATGCGATGATCTCCCGCCGGTTGCATACGGTCGAAACATCTTCCTGCGGACGGCTCTTTGATGCGGTTGCATCTCTGGTGGGTCTTGGGTCGGAGGTTACCTTTGAGGGTCAGGCGGCCATTGCGCTGGAAACGATTGTCGCGCAGGGAATTGAACGGCGTTACGAATTCTACATAGAGGAAGGTATGCCAGCCGTTCTCGACTTTCGGCCAACCATCGCAGCGATCGTCAAAGACCTGTCTTTGCACAAATCGGCCGGAGAAATATCCGCGTGTTTTCACAATACGTTGAGCGCGGCCATCGTGGAAGTTTGTTGCCGCATCCGAGAAAGCGATGGGTTGAGCAGGGTGTGTTTGAGCGGTGGAACGTTCCAGAACCTTTACCTGCTCCGTCTCGCCGCTAGGGAATTGCGGTCCCGCGGATTTGGAGTATTCTTACACTCCACGGTGCCTTCGAACGATGGCGGCATCGCTTTGGGACAGGCCGTAATCGCAAACGAGCAGCTGTCCCGAGGAGAATAATTATGTGCCTTGCTATTCCCGGCAAAGTGTTAGAGGCGTTCGACCAGCGCGGAATGCGCATGGCCAGGGTTCAGTTCGGCGGCATTGTGCGCGAGGCCTGCCTGGAATATGTTCCCGAAACGCAGGTGGGCGACTATGTCCTGGTGCATGTGGGATTCGCCATCAGCCGGGTCGATGAAGAGGAGGCCGCGCGAACCTACCAGGCGCTCAAAGAACTGGATCAACTTACAGAGCTGAATTCTCCGGTTGTGGAAGAGATCGAACCGGGGCAAGTGGAAACAGGGGAACTCGAACCGGCACCAAGAGAGCCCTGGAAGGAGTGGCGATGAAATATCTCGACGAGTATCGGAATGGCCCAATTGCCGCCAGCATCGTGGAAGAGATTCGCCGGATACAAACTCGTCCGTGGGTGCTGATGGAGGTTTGCGGCGGCCAGACTCATTCCATCGTGAAGCACGGCATCGATCATCTTTTGCCGGACGGCATTGAGCTCGTCCATGGTCCGGGGTGTCCGGTGTGCGTTACGCCTCTGGAAATGATCGACAAGGCCCACGCCATCGCGCAGCGACCGGGGGTCATCTTCTGTTCCTTCGGCGATATGCTGCGTGTGCCTGGTTCCGACGGAGACTTGTTCACCATCAAATCGCGAGGGGGGGATGTACGGATTGTCTACTCGCCGCTGGATTGCCTGAAAATCGCACGAAGCAATCCCGGCAAGCAGGTGGTCTTCTTCGCAATCGGCTTCGAAACAACAGCGCCTGCCAATGCGATGCTTGTCTCACGGGCCCAGCAGGAAGGCGTGAAGAATGTTTCAATCCTGGTGTCGCATGTTCTGGTGCCGCCGTCGATCGCCTCGATTCTGCAGTCCCCAGTCAATCGGGTGCAGGGATTTCTTGGCCCGGGCCATGTATGCGCAGTGATGGGATATCGCGAGTACGAGCCGTTGAGCGCGCGATTCAAGGTACCAATCGTGATTACCGGTTTCGAGCCTCTGGACATTTTGCAGGGAACGTTGATGACTGTCCGGCAACTGGAGACGGGGCGCGCAGTGGTCGAAAATCAATACTCCCGGATACTGAATCGGGACGGAAATCTGCCCGCGCAAAAACTGGTGGCGAGCGTTTTTGAGATTGCCGACCGCAAGTGGCGAGGTATTGGCACGATTCCAAAGAGCGGGTACAAGCTGCGCTGGGAGTTTCGCGAGCACGACGCAGAGAAGCTCTTCGATGTAAAAGAAATTGACACAAAAGAGCCGGAGGCGTGCATCAGCGGACAAATTCTGCGGGGCATTAAAAAGCCGCACGATTGTGCCGCTTTCGGCACAATCTGTACGCCACAGCGGCCGTTGGGAGCAACAATGGTTTCCGCCGAGGGTGCGTGCGCCGCCTATTACGCGTATGGCCGGCATCTGGAAAAGCATAAGGAAGCTACACAATATGTTCCAGTAGAGTCGCTGGCGGGTGCCCGATGACAGAAGCCTCCACTCTCGCCCCCGGAAGAGACGGGTCAGCTTCGAACCATGACTGGCGCGGCATGGTGATGCGCAAGTGTAAGGAATCTGTTGAGATCAAGCAGAAATTTCTTGAACAGTATGCAGACTCCATTGGCGAATTAAGTGAGAAGATGGCGGTCCGTTTCGCCGAGGGGCATCAGCTCTGGGTGATGGGGAACGGCGGCAGCGCTTGTGACGCGCAGCACATTGCCGTGGAGTTCATTCATCCAATTCTGGAAAAGAGGCGCGCTTTGCCGGCATTCGACCTGGTTAGCCAGATGGCGGTCCTGACAGCAATCGCCAATGACAAGGATTATGCGCGCATCTTCGTTGATCAAATTGAACTGCACGGCAAGCCCGGGGATATGGCACTCGCTATATCGACCAGCGGTAATTCTCCGAATCTGATTTATGCGCTGGAAGCTGCCAAGCGTAAAGATATCCTGACGATTGCATTTTCCGGCAAAGATGGCGGACGACTGGCCGGCGCAGCTGAGTATTGTTTCACTGTGCCGACTTACAGCACGCATCGCATTCAGGAATCGCATGTCATCCTGCTGCACATTCTGTGGGACCTGATTCATGTCGCCATGGGCGAAGAGGACGTCATCTGATGAGCGGAGCTGGACCCAGTGGCAAGGAGCATGACGTTCAGATTGATCCGGCTGCGGAGGTCGACAATGCTGTCTCCGTCTTGTTCGGCTCCTGTCCTATTCCCATTTTTGAGCATAAGCAAATTGTGCTCGGGCATGGAAGCGGGGGCAAGCTCACCGCTGAGTTGATTGACACGATCTTTCTACCAGCCTTCAGGAATCCCATTCTGGATAAGCTCGACGACCAGGCAGTGGTTACGATCAAGGGCGCCCGGCTGGCGTTCACCACTGATTCTTTTGTCGTCACGCCGATCTTTTTTCCTGGGGGAGATATCGGACGTATTGCGGTCAATGGTACGGTGAACGACCTTGCTATGAGCGGTGCCCGCCCGCTTTATCTCTCCGCGGCGTTCATTCTTGAAGAGGGCCTGGCCACCGACGATCTGCGGCGCGTGGTGGAGTCCATGCGCGCCGCCGCGGAAGAGGCTGGCGTACAGTTGGTGACCGGCGACACCAAGGTGGTGGACCGCGGCAAGGGTGACCAGATTTTTATCACGACTACCGGCATCGGAGTGATTGAAGGCGCGGTGAATATTTCGGCTGAGCGCGCACGGCCCGGCGACAAGATCATTTTGAGCGGTTACATCGGCGACCATGGAATGGCCATCATGTCGCAGCGCGAAAACCTGGAGTTCGAAGGCGCCATCGAAAGCGATTGCGCATCGCTAAACGGGCTGGTGGCTACCATGCTCGATATACCTTCGGCGGACGGCAGGGCGGATTACCTCCATTGCCTGCGCGATCCAACGCGCGGTGGGGTGGCGACAACCCTGAATGAAATCGCCAAACGCGCTGGTGTTGGAATGACTCTGCTCGAACAGTCAATCCCAGTTCGTGAGACCGTGAAAGGCGCATGTGAGGTCCTAGGCCTCGATGCGCTTTATGTGGCGAATGAAGGAAAGCTGCTCGCCATTGTTGTGCCAGAGATGGCGGAAACTGTGCTGCAACGAATGCGCGGGCATGAGCTTGGACAGGATGCCGCCATCATCGGAGAAGTGGTCGCCGACCATCCCGGCATGGTTCTGATGAGAACCGAAATTGGCGGCACACGGGTGCTTGACGTAATGTTCGGCGAGCAGTTGCCCCGGATTTGCTGATTCACTAGGGCGCCTGATTCGGCTCGTGCAAGCGCATATACGCTGGATCCTTGAATTTGGATTTCCCCTCGCGCACAACTCCGTATTGATCCGGCCACTCTTCGAGGAGGGCGGAAATCAAATGAAGAAAAGAAGTTGGAGCTGTTGACTTCCCGTATTTTCAAGGCGTAGTGTTGCCCGTGTTCGAAGTTGGGCATTCGGAAAGTTCCGAATTCTCGAGGTAATAAACCTTGACCTGCTTCCATCATCCCGCTTTGCCAATTCAATCCATGCTTTTTGTGTGTTCTGATGTTGCCACCATTGGGTGGCCAATTGTTTTGGCGTCCGTTCCCGGTACATTCCGCATCCCAAAGTATGACGCGAGATTTGCAGACGAAGGAGCATCCCATGCCTGAGAAAGTAAGCAAGATCACCAAGCCTCCTGCGGTATCGGACGTCCACATTCTTTGGATCACGGCTGGCCTAGGCTGCGATGGCGACAGCGTTTCCATCACCGCCGCGGAGCAGCCAAGCATCGAAGATGTTCTACTGGGTGCGATTCCCGGGCTGCCCAAGGTCCATTTGCATAATCCAGTGCTCGCGTATGAAAACGGAGCTGAGTTCATGCAATTTTTCTACGACGCCGAGAAGGGGCTGCTCGATCCGTTCGTTCTGGTGATCGAAGGTTCCATTCCGAACGAGAAGATCAAGAAAGAAGGCTATTGGGCAGCCGTGGGCACAAACCCCGACACCGGCCAGCCGATTACAACCTGTGAGTGGATCGATCGCCTCGCCCCGAAGGCTACAGCGGTCATGGGTGCGGGAACATGCGCAACCTACGGCGGTATCCATGCCATGGCGGGCAATCCGACCGGATGCATGGGGCTCGCGGACTATCTGGGGTGGGACTGGCGCTCGAAGGCCGGTCTACCGATTATCAATGTCCCCGGTTGCCCGGTGCAACCCGATAACTTTATGGAGACGGTCCTGTACCTGCTGTATCAAGTGGCCGGTCTTGCGCCGATGATTCCGTTGGATAAGCAGCTTCGGCCCACCTGGCTGTTTGGCAAGACGGTGCATGAAGGTTGCGACCGCGGCTCCTATTACGAGCAGGGCGATTTTGCCAGCGAGTATGGATCGTCGAAATGCCTCGTGAAGCTCGGCTGTTGGGGTCCAGTGGTGGACTGCAACGTCACCAAGCGCGGCTGGATGCGCGGGATAGGCGGTTGCCCCAACGTCGGCGGCATCTGCATCGGTTGCACGATGCCAGGATTTCCCGATAAATTTATGCCCTTCATGGACGAGCCTCCCGGCGCCCGCATCTCAACGGCCACTGTCGGCGTGTATGGCCGCACGATTCGAACCCTTCGCGCTATCACGAATTCAACGGTGAATAAAGAACCGAAATGGCGGCACAGCGGGCAGAAGTTGACCACTGGCTATCGCCCAACGACTTACTGACGAGAGGAAAAATGCCATGGCCACAATCCAGGATGCCCTGCCCGAAGTCGCGCGCAACAATCGCAACTTAGTCGAGATGAACTGGGATCCGATCACCCGGATCGTAGGCAGCCTCGGCATTTTCACCAAAATAGATTTCGCCAATCGGGAAGTGGCCGAGTGCTACAGCACGTCCTCCATCTTTCGCGGTTACAGCGTTTTCATGAAGGGGAAGGATCCGCGCGACGCCCACTTCATTACCAGCCGCATCTGCGGAATCTGCGGCGACAACCACGCCACCTGCGCCTGCTACGCGCAGAATATGGCGTTTGGCGTGAGGCCGCCAGCGCTTGCGGAGTGGATCATCAACCTCGGCGAAGCCGCCGAGTATATGTTCGACCACAACATTTTTCAGGACAACCTGGTCGGAGTGGACTTCTGCGAGCAAATGGTGAAGGAAACTAATCCCGGAGTGTGGGACAAGGCGCAATCCACGCCTTCGCCAAATGCGGACAAGCATGGCTACCGCAACATTTCGGACATCATGACGGCGCTCAATCCTTTTACAGGATCGTTTTATCGCGAGACGCTGGCCATGAGCCGTTTGACCCGCGAGATGTTCTGCCTGATGGAAGGCCGCCACGTGCATCCCTCGACTCTGTATCCGGGCGGAGTAGGGACAGTGGCCACCATCCAGCTGTTCACCGATTATCTGGTTCGCTTGATGAAGTATGTCGAATTCATGAAGAAGGTCGTGCCACTGCACGATGATCTCTTCGATTTCTTCTATGAAGCTTTACCGGGCTATGAAAAAGTCGGACAGCGTCGCATTCTGCTCGGCTGCTGGGGGTCTTACAACGACCCCGACCACTGCGATTACAACTACAAGAACATGGCGGAGTGGGGCCGTAAGATGTTCGTCACCCCCGGCGTCGTGGTGGACGGCAAACTCGTCACCAACAGCCTGGTAGATATCAATCTCAACATACGAATTTTGCTGGGCAGTTCCTACTATGACGACTGGCAGGGCGCAGAGACTTTCGTTGCGAAAGATCCGTTGGGGAACCCGGTGGACAAACGCCATCCCTGGAACCAGACGACGATTCCGCGGCCGCAGAAGCGTGACTTCGGCGGGAACTATACCTGGGTGATGTCGCCGCGCTGGTTTGACGAGCGGACCGGCGACCATCTCGCGCTCGACACCGGCGGCGGTCCGATCGCACGGCTCTGGTCGACGGCGCTTTCCGGACTTGTCGACATTGGTTACGTGCAGGCCACCGGGCATAGCGTCAAGATCAATTTGCCCAAGACGGCCATGCTGCCGGAAACTGAGTTCGAGTGGAAGATTCCACAGTGGAGCAACACAATTGAACGGGACCGTGCCCGCACCTACTTCCAGGCGTACGCTGCGGCAACGGCGCTCCACTTTGTGGAGAAGGCGCTGGCTGAGCTACACGCCGGTCGCACCGCTACATGGACTGAGTTCAAAGTTCCCGAAGAAGCGATTGGATGCGGCTTCCATGAGGCGGTACGTGGTGTGTTATCGCACCATGTAGTCATTCGCGAGGGCAAGATTGCCAATTACCATCCCTATCCACCAACGCCGTGGAACGCCAATCCGCGCGACATTTACGGAACTCCCGGCCCCTATGAGGATGCGGTGCAGAACACGCCGATCTTTGAAGAAAACGGTCCGGACAAGTTCAAGGGCATCGACATCATGCGCACGGTCCGCAGTTTCGATCCATGCCTGCCATGCGGTGTGCATATGTATCTTGGCGACGGAAAAATTCTCGAAACTCGGCACTCGCCGATGTTCGGGGCGGCGGAGCGGGAGTAATGGCCGCGAGTTTACAACCTGTGGGAGAACCGCCGGTCAAGGCGCCGCAACGGGGCGAGTTTCGCTTGCAGACGGAGCGCGTCGAAAAACTGGCGGCGAAGCTTCAGAACGCGAACGACCCGGAGCTTCGTGCCGCCGCGCTCGATCTGGTGCAGTCTGTTATTGAGCTTCATGGCGCCGCGCTCGACCGGATGCTGGGATCTCTCTCCCAAACAGCGGCGGGGGAAGCTGCCCTGGACGAGGCGCTGAACGACGATCTGGTTGCGAGCATGCTGCTGCTGCACGGCCTGCATCCGGATGACATTGAAACCCGGGTCCTGCGCGGAATCGAGAAAGTCCGGCCGTATCTCAAATCTCACGGGGGAGACGTGGAGCTCGCGAGCGTGCGGGACGGCATTGTCCGTCTTGTCCTGCGCGGCACCTGCGGCAGTTGTCCATCCTCCTCGCTCACCCTGAAGAACGCCGTCGAGGACGCGCTCTTCGAGGCTGCCCCGGACATCGTCGAAATTGTGGCCGAGAATGCTGCCGCCGAACAGCCGGCCAGCTCAAAGCTCGTCGTCCTCAAATAGCCCCGCATCACAAGGAGAATTCCAATGGCAGCACAGGACACAACACCCGACAAGCCCTCCCATGATGCAGGAACGCGCAGGGGTGAAAGGCGCGCAGAACCCGTCCAACAGCGGCGCACGCGAATGGCCAGTGACGCCACCAGCATCAATCCGGAAGACAGCGGTCCGATCGATCCGCGCATGCCGAATTTGCCTCCCGCCTGAATCGCTGAGAGAGAGGCATCCATGAGTGAAGCTCCAGAAACCACGGCGGAAGGCGAGAGCACGCCTTCATTCCTGAAGCAGTTTGCGCGCCGGCGTTCCACGGCTGAACGCTGTGAGTTGTGCAGTGCGGAACTTTCGCCGGTTCACCAGCATCTGCTCGATCCCAAAAAGCGCCAGATCATTTGCTCCTGCGATGGCTGCGCCATTCTCTTCTGCGGACAGTCCGGCGCGCATTACCTCAGGATTCCGCGGCGCATCCGCGCGCTGTGCGATTTTCAGATGGCCGACCTGCAGTGGGAATCGCTGATGATCCCAATCAACCTCGCATTTTTCTATCGCGATAGCGCAACGGACAAGATGATGGCGATGTATCCCAGCCCGGCAGGTGCGATCGAATCGTTGCTCAGCCTGGAGTCCTGGACAGAGATCGCTGCCGAGCATCCTGCTTTGCGGACGATTGAACCGGATGTCGAGACCTTTCTTGTAAATCGCGTTGGAGAGCCGGCGGAGTACTACATTGTTCCCATCGACGAGTGTTTCCGGCTGGTGGGATTGATCCGCATGCACTGGCGTGGCCTTTCTGGCGGCACGGAAGTCTGGAAGCAGGTCCATCAGTTTTTCGCGGAGTTGAAGTCGCGAAGCACCGACGTGAGGGAGACAGTGAGTGCCTGAACTGCATTTTTCAATTGAAGGCGCAGAGGCGGTTCCAAACGCTGCCGCGCCCCTGATTGCTCTGAAGCTGCGTATTACCAATCTGCCCGCGACAGAGGCAATTCACACCCTCACGCTTCGATGCCAGGTGCAGATCGAGCCCGCACGCAGAAGTTATGTTCCCAGGGAACGAGAGCAGTTGCTTGATCTGTTCGGCGAACCCGAGCGATGGAGCAGAACTGTCCGGCCGCTTCTCTGGATGAACACAAGCGTTGCCGTGTCCGGATTCACGGACAACATCCTCGTCGATTTGCAGCTTCCATGCACGTTCGATTTCAACGTTGCTGCGACGAAATACTTCCACGCTCTTGATTCAGGCGAAATTCCATTGTGCGTGATGTTCAGCGGCACCGTCTTTTACAAGGGTATCGATGATGCGCTACAAGTCGCGCAAGTGCCGTGGGATCGTGAAGCCAACTTCCGGCTGCCCGTCTCTGTCTGGAAAGAGATGATGGACATGTACTTTCCCAACACCGCGTGGCTATGCCTGCGACGCGATGTGTTCGAGCAGCTCTACGAATACAAGATGCGTCACGGCCTGCCCACCTGGGAGCAGGCAATTACGCTCGCGCTGGCAACAGAAAAAGCGGAGATAGAGGCATGAAGTTCGCCGACGTCGAAGAGATTGCCGCTGCAATTCTGTATGAGGGGTACATCCTTTACCCCTACCGGCCGACGGCAATCAAGAACGTTCAGCGCTGGAATTTCGGAACCCTTTATCCGCGCGTGTATGCCGAGGCTCAACGCCCCCAGGAGCCTTTTCGCCTGATCGCGGAATGTCTTGTCGAGCCTGGTACGGAAAACAGTGCGGGAAACGCAACGCTCGATATCAAGGTTCAATTCCTGCAATTAGTTCACCAGCGGACTGATTCAGCTCATCTCACGGACAGTATGCATTCGCTTTCCGACCCATCGCTCGGGTGGGAAGAGGCAATTGAGTGCCATTCGGAACAACAGGATCTCCGTCTAAACGACCTTATTGATAACCCCCTTAGGCTTGCGCTGCCGATCGATGCCTCCGGCTTGGTCGATGGTCAAAGTAGCGAATCTCTGCCGGGCCTGAACGCTGTTCTGTCAATTGGCGTCGAACTTCTTCCGGATGGAGTCCGCAAAATTCGCCTTGAATTGCAGAACAACAGTGCGGTTCCCAGCGGTGTTCAAGCCAGGCGGGAGGAAGCGCTTCCGCTGTCCTTTGTTTCCGCCCATGTTCTGCTGGGTCTCAACGGCGCACAGTTTATTTCGCTCCTCGATCCGCCGGACATTTATCGCGAATCGGTTGCGACGTGTCGCAACACCGGCGTGTTCCCAGTGCTTGCCGGGGAGGAGCCGGATCGAACCATGATGCTGTGTTCCCCGATTATTTTGTACGACTATCCCAAAATCGCGCCCGAGAGCGAAGGGGATTTTTTTGACGGCACCGAGATGGATGAAATGCTCACTTTGCGCGTGCTGACGCTGACAGATGCCGAGAAAGAGGAGATGCGCAACGGCGATCCCCGAGCACGGAGGATACTGGAACGGACTGAGGCCGCCACTGCAGAATCGATGATGAAAGCCCACGGCATAATCCGCGGGATGCGGGAGATCCGAGGCGGTGCGCAATGAACTGGGACTTGCGGAACGGCGAATGGAATCCTCTCGAAGAAGCTAAATTGGCGCCCGAGACCGTGCGCGTTTTTGGTATAGATCTGCGCGTCGGCGATCGGGTTCGCTTGTGGCCGCAGAAACGGGCGGACATCATCGACATGGCGCTGGCCGGCAAGGTTGCAATCATCGAAGCGATCGAGCAGGATTTCGACGACCAGATACATTTTGCGGTAGTGCTCGATGACGATCCGGGACGGGAGTTCGGCATGATGCGTCAGCCGGGGCATCGTTTCTTCTTCTCTCCGGAAGAGGTGGAACCGGTCACAGATGCGGAGAGGATTCCGGAAGCAGGCGGAGCATGAAGCCTACTGTGCTGATCGCAGGCGTTGGCAATATCTTCCTTGGCGATGACGCGTTTGGCGTGGAGGTGGCCCGGTCTCTGGCAACGCGCCAGCTTCCGGAGAATGCTGTCGTCAAAGATTTCGGTATCCGGGGCTTCGACCTTGCCTATGCGCTGCTGGATCCCTGGGATGCGGTGATCCTTGTCGATGCGTTGCCGCGCGGCGAGCCTCCGGGGACGCTCTACACGATGGAGCCAAATCTTGCAGGCCTGGGAAATCCAGCTTCGCCCGATATGGCGATGAACCCTCATGGCATGGATCCGGTGCGCGTACTGCACCTGGCCTCCTCAATGGGAACAATTGCAGCACGCGTTCTGATTGTCGGCTGCGAACCGCAGGACTTCGGCGATGAGTTGGAAGGACGCATGGGACTTTCGACTGTGGTACAAGATGCGGTCGAGGAAGCATCCAAGATGGTGGTAGATTTAGTCGGACGCATTCTGGCAGAGAAGAAACTGTGTCCGGCGTAGTGAAAATAATGACACGAGGTGATGCAATGACGAAACTAGATATGACTGGAATCGCGATACTATGTGCACTCGGTTTGTTTGCAATCATCATAGTGATCTCCATAGCTCCCGATCTTCGCCGCTACATCAAGATCAGTCGAATGTAATGCTTCGACGCGCAGTGTCGCCGATCGACTTAGATCGAAGCATTGAAGGTAAACATGCATGAACTCTCGATAGCGATCAGCATGATTGAGCAGATCATTGAAGAGTCGGAAAGCCGTGGCGGCCTGGAGGTTGAAGCTGTCCACCTGCGGCTGGGTGTCTTCTCCGGTGTGGACAAAAGTGCGCTTCTTTTCTCTTACGGGCTTGCCTGCGAGGGAACACCGCTCGAGGGTTCACGACTGGAGATAGAGACCATACCCTTAATCATCTATTGTCCGGGCTGCAAGAAGGAACGAGCGCCTGTGTCTGTCTATCAGCTCTGCTGTCCGGAATGCCTGGTTCCGGCGCAAGATATCGTCACCGGTCGTGAGATCGAAGTTGCATCGCTGGAGGTCGTAGCATGACCACGCGCATCGTCGAGGTGAGGGCGAAGGTGCTGAAGCAGAACGATCTGCTGGCCCACGTTCTCCGTGAACAATTTCACAAAGATGGCACGTGCGTGGTCGGTCTCGTATCCAGCCCTGGATCAGGGAAGACAGCGTTTCTTGAGAAACTGCTCGGGTCACTGTCGCGGGATCACAACGTTGCCGCTCTCGTTGGCGATCTTGCAACAGAGAACGATGCGGCTCGTCTACAACGGGCAACTCCAAACGTAAAACAGATCACGACGGGGACTATCTGCCATCTGGACGCACAGATGATTCAAAAAGCACTGGAATCGTGGAACGTGGGGGCACTAGATTTTCTGTTCATCGAGAATGTAGGGAACCTAGTTTGCCCTTCGAGCTATGACCTCGGGGAGGAACTTCGCTTCGTGTTGCTCTCGGCGACTGAAGGGGAAGACAAGCCGCTGAAGTATCCTACGATCTTCAATAGTTCCGATGTCGCCATCATCACCAAAATGGATCTGGCAGAGGCTGCTGAATTCGACATTGCGGCAGCACGCCGCAATATAGAGGGCGTCCGGCCCGGCATGAGAATCTTCGAAGTTTCTTCCAAAACAGGTTTGGGAATGGAAGACGTGACCGCGTTTTTGCGCACTCAGCTTTTGCAGTCGCGCGAGGCGGATAAAAGCAACTCCCATCCAGCGTGTTCCGTTGTTTAGTGACTCGAGCGAACACCATGCCCATTCCGCGTCGTGACTACTGGACAAGAATTCAAAATGGTCATCCAGTCGCCACGCCAAAACTTCCTGGGCCAGAGCCAGGCTCACCTAAACTAGCCGAAGATTAACTCTGCGCCTGGTACAAAGACCCTGCTCCGATCCACGTTGCGCTACACTGACAATCCAACTGGTATAAAGATCAGGCAGTCCATCGTTCGGTCAAACGTCATTCTGGAGACGTTCAAGGACGTGCTGAATCCGCGGCTCACGTCGCGGCCATCAGTTCGCGGGCAAGCGGACTGCCAGGCTTGAGCAACGTCGGACTGTAGTTCCAAAGTGCATGTGCGTGAACTTCTCGGGAGGGATGAATGAATGCTAGGCAGGCGGAACCTGGCGCACCAGTGCGGTTGCGCCGATTCGGCTTCATGATGACTCTAAGCTGTTTCAGCCTGGTGGCGTACGCACTGCGGATGAACATCTCAATCGCCGCTGTCTTCCTTATGGTGGAGCTTCATCTCACCAAGATGCAATTGGGGCAGCTCTTCGGTTGTTTTCTTGTTGGGTACACTTTGTTCCAGTTGCCGTGGGGAATTTTCGGCGATTGTTTCGGCGCTCGCTCCGTACTATGTATCGCCGCGATAGTGTGGGGCGTCACCTCCTTTCTTAGCGGCCTTTTGCCTGGTCTGATCGTGAAGGTTGGGCTGACATCCTTCCTTGTACTCGCAGTTTTAAGATTTTTGCTTGGAGTGGGAGAAGCTGCGGGTTTTCCCGTTGCCGCTCGCGCTATCGCGAGCAGCATGCCGAAATCGCGGTATGGCTGGGGATATTCCGTGGTTGTCGCCGGGGCTGCGGCCGGTTCGGCATTGACGCCGCCTCTCGTATCGCGCTTGATGACGAGTGTCGGCTGGCGGGCATCGTTCTACATCACATCAAGTTTCGCCTTCATTCTGGCAGCGGTTTGGAGTTTCGTCGCGCGTGACAAATCGTTGGTTGACGGCAACGCACCCGCGGAGAAGCCGGAAGCGGATATGTCATCTTGGAGACAGTTGCTTCACACACCCGCGATCTGGAATCTTTCATTGAGCTATTTCTTTGAGAGTTATTCGTTATATGTTTTTGTCTTTTGGTCGTACCTCTATCTAGTCGAACAGCGCCACTTCACCATACTTCGAGGAGGCGTCTTCACCGGCCTTCCATTCCTGGCCGCAACGCTTGTTATACCGGCCGTGGGTTATGCAAGCGATCTGGTAGCAGAGCGCTCAGGATATTTAGTCGGTCGGCGCAACTTAGCCATCGCACTGATGACAATTTCCGCAGTCTTCCTCTTCTGCTCCGTTCGAGTGAACAATCCATATCTGGCGGTCGGAGCAATATCGCTCAGCGTGGCAAGTCTCTGGTCGGTCGAATCCATCTTCTGGTCCAGCTCGATCGAGATAGGAGGCAAGAATGCAGGGGCTGCAGGCGCCATCCTGAATACAGTAGGAAATCTGGGTGGAATTGCGTCGACGTTATTGGTGCCGATTCTCCTTGAAAAGTTCGGCTGGAGCATTGCATTCGGGTCCTCCTCTGCTCTTCTCCTCTTTTCCGCATTGCTATGGTTCAGGATCAAGCCGTCGGAAGTCCGAACACGATCATTGCCCGCTTGAAGACATGATGCGACTGTCGTCCCACGGCCAGGGCCTTCGAAGTTAATGAGAGAAGACCGACGATCAATGCAACGGATGGAAGAACACAGGCCAACCACTACCAAATAAGTCGCGGCTATTGGGAATACTGAAACCCAGCCTGATACCGCATTGGGGTGATGTCTGGTGTTTGCGAATCCACTCACTATTCCTTTGCGTCTATCAGGTGCAGGTTAAATTGAGCGTCCGGGTTTCCTTGTGCTACTGCCTTTCGATACCACGAGGCGGCCTGCGGCAAGTCCTGCGTTACGCCTAATCCTCTCGCATACATCATGCCCAGTCTGTTCTGTGCCAAGTCGTGCCCCTGGTCAGCAGCTTTGCGAAGCCATGAGATCGCCTGCGGCAAGTCCTTCACTACCCCGTCTCCGTTCGTGTATGCGACGCCGAGATTGTACTCGGCATCCGCATATCCTTGATCCGCAGCTTTGCGGAACCATAAGACAGCCTGCGGAAAATCCTGAGGTATGGCGTCTCCCTGTGCATATCCCTGGTCCGCCGCCTTGCGGAACCATGCGGCTGCCTGCACGGAGTCGCGCGCTGTACCGACCCCCTTGTTGTACATCACGCCCAGATCGTACTGGGCATCCGGGTAGTTCTGTTCAGCAGCCTTGAGCAACAATGCCTTCCCTTGCGGGTAGTCGACTGGTACGCCGTTGCCCGTCATGTACATCATCGCGAGGTTGGTTTGTGCACCTGCGTTACCCTGTTCAGCGGCCTTTCGATACCAAATGATCGCCTGATGAGAGTCCTGCACTACGCCATCCTCGTCGTAATATTTCAAACCTAGCTTGTATTGGGCTGTGGCATTCCCCTGTTCGGCGGCTTTACGGATTTCTTCAGACGCCGCTCCAGTGGTTGCCGGCAACTTGAAGCTCTGTTCCATCGAATTGAGGGCAGGCAGCACAGCTTCGTAGTTCGGACCAGGAGAAACACTGTCGAAAACCAGTAGCAGTCCCGGCTTCGTCGCCACGGCGAACTTCATCACTTCCACGCCACCCTTACTGGTAGTGCAATTCGCAAGAAGGAAGGCTCCACTTATACCGCTCAGCGTGGTGATGCCGCGCTCTTTGATCCTGGCTTGAGGACAATTTTCAGAGAGATGACTCTGGATCATCTCCAATTGTTTGTCGGAGGTCGGTGTCGTTGCTGCATTTTCGGGAATCACCCCCTACTGGCGGCGGACTGAGATCTCTCATCGACAAAGGTGACCATGGAGCTTCCAGGGTCTCGCTGCGTTTGCCAATGAGCGGGGACGATGACAGTGAATGTGCCACCCGGGTCTGTGTACAGACTTTCCGTAGACTGAAGGGCTCCGATTGGGGATGCACAAGAGAAAGCCAAGGCAGTAATCCCGATTCCAACGCTACAAAAAAAATAATGACGGCGCATTCTTATTTTCCTCCGAAGCGGATGCTTTGCGCGATTTGCATTACCGTCGCATTGATCGCCTTTGCCTGATTGTTGGGACAGGAAGAGATCATCGACAGAAAGTGCCTCTCGCCCGCACGGATGCTCAACACGAGAACGGAAACGCGCTCACCCTTGGGATTTACGCCGGTCGCGGTGGTGCCATGTGAGGCATGCCCGTTGATCTGGAGATCGCCTTCGTTCAACAGTTGAAAGCCAGTGAACTGGGCCTGGATTTGTTGAGTGATCTGGTGGTTTACATCGCGCGGGTCCGAGCCGCCACCGGTCACGAGCATGGCCCAGCTGGGACCGGAAGACAACTGCAGCGCGCCGGAGCCAGCCTGCGGTTCGACACTCCAGCCGTCAGGAACGGTGAGCGAGTAGCGGCCTTGGGGATCGCGGTATATTCCGGAGCCGGATTGCGCCGGAGTGGAGGATTGCGCTCTGACCGGGTGGCTTTCGGGCGGGGTCTGGGGTGCGGTTTCCGGTCGATGCCAGCAGCTTGAAGCTGTGCTCCATCGAATTGAGAGCAGGCAGCACAGCTTTGTATATCGGAGCAGGAGAAGCACTGTTGAAGACCAGCAGCATTCCCGGCTTGCTGGCCACGACGAATTTCATCACTTCCAGACCACCCTTGCTGTTGGTGCAGTTCACAAGGAGGAAGGCACCTCGTATGCCAACGAGCGTCGCGGGGCCGCGCTTCTGAATCTTCGCCTGTGGGCAATTCCCGGGGAACTTGGCCTGGACCATTTCCAGTTCCTTGTCGGCGGTCGGGGTAGTTGCCGCGTTTTCGAGGATCACACCCATGCTGACGCTGGCGTAAGACTTCTCATTGATAAAGGAGACGATGTGACTTCCAGGGTCCCGCTGCGTCTGCCAATTGGCAGGGACCATGACGCTGAATATGCCAG
>JBEPVW010000045.1:0-21246 GCA_041690775.1 Acidobacteriota bacterium
CTCCAACGTACCTTTCGAACGATCCTATGGCCTATCAGGTTTTGGCGCGCAAATACCGCCCCCAACGCTTTGCTGATGTAATCGGACAAGACCACGTCACGCAGACCTTGCTGAACGCATTGCGGCAGGACCGCATCGCGCATGGTTACATCTTCAGCGGGCATCGCGGCATCGGAAAAACAACCATCGCGCGCATTCTTGCGATGGCGCTTGAGTGCCGCACTCCGCAGGGAACACCGGAGCGCCCGACACCGGAGCCGTGCGGCGTCTGCGATGCCTGCACCGAAATCCGTGCCGGAAATGCGATGGACGTGATCGAGATTGACGCCGCAACCAACCGCGGCATCGATGAGATTCGCGAACTGCGAGAAGGCGCGCGCTACAGCCCGGCCCGCGATCGATACAAGATCTACATCCTGGATGAAGCGCACCAGATCACCGATGCGGCCTTCAATGCTTTGCTAAAGACGCTTGAAGAACCGCCGTCGCACGTCATTTTTATGATGGCGACGACGCAACCGGAAGACATTCCGCAAACCATCCGTTCGCGCTGCCAGCATTTCAGTTTTCATGCAGTGCGCTTCCAGGAGATCGTCGCGCAATTGCGCAGTATCGCGGGACAGGAATCCATTGGCGTTGACGACGCTGCGTTGTCGTTGCTGGCGGAGGCAGGTGACGGTTCGATGCGGGATGCGCTTTCCATCATGGACCAGGCGATTGCCAGCGCTCCTTTGATCGACGGGAAGCACGCCCTTGATGCGGCCCAGATCCGCTCGCTGATGGGAGCAGTTTCCAACCAGATCTTCGAGCACATGTTGGAGGCCGTGGAGCAACACAACGCTTCTTCCATGTTGGAGCAGGCAGCGCAATTGCTGGACGCCGGCAACAGTCCGCAGCAGATTGCGCGCCAGATGGTGCGCTTTTTGCGCAACTGCCTGATGGCCCGGCTCGCCGGCGCGGGATCGGAACTGCTCCAGATCTCTGACGAGGAAAGCGCGCGCGCCGGACGAATTGCCGCTATTTTTTCAGAGGAAGACCTCACGCGTTTCCTCAACTCCATGCTGCGGACGTTCGATGATCTGGGCTACCGCCAGGAACAGCGTTTCCATCTCGAACTGGGATTGCTGAAGCTGGTACACATGCAACGGCTGCTGCCCTTTGAAGAACTGTTTCGCCAGCTTTCCGGTGGCGCGGGAACGTCCGCCGTTGCCGAAACACAGGGATCGCGGTTGACAGCCGGCGGCAATGCTCCAGCGAAACTGGCCGCTCCTGCGCAGCCTATTCAAAACTCTGCGCCCCCCTTGGCCAGCGTGAAAGTAGAACCCTCGACTGTTGACGCTCATCCCCTAAATGGCATGTTTGGCCGCGCTACAAGCGCCGTCGCGCCGCAAGCACCAGTCATTCCTGCTTCGGCAATTGCCACTCCGCGGCCAGCGCAAACCTCTGTGCCCTTGCAAAACGTACAGACTCCAAAACAGTCTGAGACGAGCAATACTGGACCTGCATCCCAGCCAGAATCCATGCCAGCGTCTACACCGCAAGTTTCTTCGGCTGTTCCTGCGGCAGATCGTAATGGATTTTCGACTGCCCCCAAGGCCCATGAGCAGGGCGAGTCGATAGATTCCGAAATGCTGCGTTCCACTATCTGCCAGGCCATGATCCAGGGCGGCCATGAAACGGCTGGCTCCCTGTTTGAGACCGGGACATGGGAATGGGATGGAACCGAACTGCAAGTCCGTGTGGCGGCATCCAAGACTCTTTTAGGCCTTGTGTACACCACGCACGCGCAGCAGATCGTTCGCGACGTCTTCCGGCGGGTCACAAATTCCGGTCGCGCGATAAAGGTTGAACCCGGCGAAGTGTCCTCGATCAACGGCGGGAATACAGGAGCAAAACCAGTTTCCCGCGATCCGGCAGCCACAGACGGACGCCCACAGGACCACCCGCTGATACGCCACGCGCAAGAACTTTTTCGTGCGGAAGTCCGCAGCGTTGTCTCGTTGCGCGAGCCGCGCTAAACCATCCAGCAGAAAGGTTTTTCGATGGACTTCGACAAGATAAAAGACATGATGGGCCAGGCCCAACAAATGCAGCAGCAGATGGAACAGACGATGGCGCAAACCCAGGTGGAGGGATCGGCTGGCGGAGGCGCGATTACCGTGCGGATGAACGGGCAGAAACAGGTGCTGCAAGTCCATGTCGATCCCTCTGCCGCGGCGGTTGGCACTGGCCCGGGCGACAATTCTAGTGACTTGGAAATGCTGCAGGACCTGATTGCAGCGGCTGTAAACGATGCCTCCCGCCGTGTCGATGAAGCGCTCCAGGGGAAATTGTCGGGCATGTTCGGCGGCATGGAATGGATGCGAATGCTGGGCCGCTGAATCGTGCTGGGCCCGCCCACACCATCAATGATTCACCAGGTTGCCCGCATCGAAAACTGAGGGACTCCGTGTCACGCTTCGCACAGCCGCTCGACCAATTGATTGACGAGCTATCGAAACTTCCGGGCATAGGAAGAAAGTCCGCCCAGCGCCTTTCCTTCTACATTCTGCGCGCCAGTGAGCAGGATGCATTCGCGCTGGCGGATGCAATTCGCGACCTGAAGGCTCAGCTTCACCTGTGCTCGATCTGCCATAACATTACCGATGTGGACCCCTGCCAGTTCTGCTCCAGCCCCACACGAAATCGTGCGATTGTCTGCGTGGTGGAGGAGCCGTCGAACATCGCAGCCATTGAGAAAACCAAGAATTTCAATGGAACCTATCACGTTCTGCATGGAACCTTGTCTCCGCTGAATGGCATTGGTCCGGAACAGCTTCGCATCGAGAGCTTGATTGAGCGAGCTCGCAATGACGGATTGCAGGAGGTGATTCTGGCGACAAATCCGACCGTTGAGGGCGAAGCAACCGCAGGATATCTCGCGCAGCAACTCCGCGGAACTTCTGCACGCATTACGCGAATCGCAACCGGCATTCCTGCGGGAGCTGACATTGAATATGCAGATGAGGTGACAATAACCCGCGCGATGGAAGGGCGCAGAGAGATGTGATGTAGATCACACCCACCGTTGGCCGAAACTTGATGTTTGCTTTGAAGTTCCAAGGTAAACGGCGGCGGCATTGTTGACGTTACGACCGTCTATAAACGTAAACGCGTGAGCAGATCTTGAGGGTGGACAGGCTTTGCCAGGATTTCGAACTCATGCCCCTGCGTACGCGCCTTCTCCAAAAGATCCGCAGTCGCCGCCTGGCCCGAAAACAGCAGAATTTTGCATTTGGGCAGCATGGCGCGAATCTGTATCGCCGCATCAATACCATTCATGTCGTTCATGATGACATCGCTGATAATCATTTCCGGCTGCATGGATTGAGCCAGTTCTACAGCGGATTCCCCGCTGTAGGCGGGTGTCGCTTCAAAACCGTTTCTATTCAAAATAATGACCAGAGTGTCTGCAATGACGCGTTCGTCGTCTACTACCAATATCTTTGGCTTCACGAAATCTCTCTCTTGCAATCCAGGATAAGTGGAACTGTTTCAGGCAGACAGACAAATGATTAGTACAAGTTAAAGTGTAATTGAAAGCGGCATGTCGTCGCGGAGCGATTTCCGGAGGGATTAGACGTTTTGTCTCCCCATTGCGTTTCGAAATATCGGACTCGCATCGAATTTCTCTCCAATGGTTTTCTATCAGATTATTGAAAATGCAGCGGTATTCCGCTTGACGTAGGGAACTATAGCATGTTTCCTGCCGGTTCCATTGTGGCACGTGAACGTTGAAATCGCGGCAGGCAGCGGTCCCGACCTATCGATCTGAGGTCTGCGCATTCTTTCCAGAAAAATCGGCAACTCCCGCCCGCACCACAGTATGCGCCTTGCTGGTATCTGAATCCCTGGCCTTCACCGGCGGTACCTTGTGGGTTTCGGCTGTCTCCTCCGTCCATGCCCCGTAGACCCGGTCGTTATAGGAGGCGATACCGCTGTAGTCGCCCATGAAATCTCCTGTCGCGACAAAGGGTTTCACGCTCCAGGCGTAATTTACAAAGCTTTTTCCTGCGTCTGTGGACCGCGCCAACGTGACCACAGTTTTACGGTTCTCCGGGTCTCCGCGCCGATCATAGAAAATGACAGAAACAGCCCCGGTCTTCGGATCGACGGTCAGCCATTGAAAAAACTGGTCGGCGCCGTCATGCACGACATCATTATTCACGCGGACGGGAGCACTCCAATGTTTGCCGCCATCCTGCGAGGTCGCACAAAAGACGTCGATATCCCCGTTGCGATAATCGCTCCAGGTTACGTACAGATGCGCGTGCTTTGAATCGCCGCTACGGCCGTCCACGGCAATCTGCGGAAATCCGTTGGCGCGTTCAAAGTCCTGCACCGCAAACATAGTGGGCGCGGTGTGCACGATATTTTTTACCTTGCTGAAAGATTTGCCTCCATCGCGCGAAGTCGTGAACTGGATGTCATCGCCGAGCGACCACACGGCGTAGAGAGTGCTGTCCGCCCCGACGGCCCCGTCAAAGCCCTCGATCGCGCCATTGTCGTCGCGCGGCAAGCCAGGATGTTGATCGATTTCCATCGGCGAGGACCAGCTTTTTCCGTCGTCAGTCGAACGTGACAGAACCATGCGGGAATCTGCGAGGCTCCAGCGCGTCCACGCAAGATACAGATTGCCGGCATAGCGTCCGTGGCTCAGGTCGGCCACGATGTACGGTTTGTCTTCCATCGGAATGCCGGGTTTCTTTTGCTGCTCCATCACTACTGTGGGTGACCGCTCCCATGTTTTTCCTCCGTCCAAAGAGCGCCGGACGTAGACGCCATTCGTGTTGGTTCCGTGCCCCCAGTAATTGAAGGTTCCCAGCTTATTGAACGCGATGTAGCAAAGAATCGCGTGCCCCTGGTTGTCGAACGTGACCGAGACATCGCCTGAGATTTTGAAATTCTTCGGGGCAACGTTGGCGGCAAGGGCCCAATGCGTGCCTGCGTCGGTGGAGTAGGCAATGCCGGCAGGCACCTGATAAGCGATGACAACCTGCTGTGGATTAGCCGGGTTGACCGCCACGGAAGGCTCGCTGAAATAACCTGGAGGTGTGAGGGTAGTCACTTGAGCGCGCGGCGCCGGTGGCAGCGAACCTGGACCCTGAGCGAAAGCACCGCCGGAGGCAAGCAGCATCGCCGCGCTGATAAGGACTGGAAGAGAGAGCAAGGAAAAGTTTTTCATCTGCAATGGCAAGGGCAATTTCATTCAGATATCAACATACCCCATACGAAGCGGACATGCTGAGGTAGCTGACGAGAAGTGCCTCGTGCGCTTGTTGAATACGCATGGCGTGTCTATCTGGATCGAGTTATAGCCCTTAGCCACTGGACAAATGCGCGCATCGGCTTGCCTATGAACTGACGCCGGGAGCGTATGTATCCCACGCGACGGACGCTGCCGGGGCTCACAGGGATGGTGACACACCGAAGCGCACAGTCCGCGGCCATCGCCGGGATCAGGGTAATGCCGAAGCCGGATGCAACCAGAGGAAAAATGCTTCCCAGCTGGTCGCTCTCGAATACAGATTCCACCTGGGCGTTGGCGCGCGTGCATGCGGTCATTACATTTTCTCGAAAACAGTGGCCCTCCCGTAACAACAGCAGGCGTTCGTGCCCAAGTTCCTCCAAACCCACGACCTTCTTCGTGGCGAGCGGATGAGACTCGCCGACCGCAAGAAACAATGCCTCACGAAAAAGCTCACTACACACCAGGTCAGGATTGCTAATGGGAAGGCTGAGTACCGCCAGGTCAAGCTGGCCTGCCTGGACATCTTCCACAATGCGGCCGGTGATTTTCTCCGACAATTTAATTTCCAGGTCGGGAAACTTGCTTTGGAAATCCTGAATGCGGGGGGCTATCAGGTAGGGCATGATGGTTGGAATCACCCCGACGCGCAGCACTCCGCGCGTGCCTTCCTGCAGGTTCGACAAGGACGATTTCGTTTCTGAAATGTCTTTGAGAATCTTCAACGCTCGCGGCAATAAGGCTTCTCCATAGGGGGTCAACCGAACGGTGCGGCCTAGTCGGACAAACAAGGGCGCACTTAGTTGTTTCTCAAGACGCCCGATCTGCTGTGACAGCGATGGCTGCGAGATGCCTAGCTGCTCCGCGGCGCGGGTAAAATTGGCCGCCTTGGCGACCGCGCAAAAATATCGCAGCTGATGAAATTCCATTTGCCTATCCACTTTCACAATAGCTGACTACACCTATAGCTTCTCCCTATTGTAAACATTGAGGTATCCCTATGGCTTAAAGGAAGCCGACCGCCTACACTCAGGTGGACAGTCGCGTTCCGTTCGGTTTTCCCTTTCGATTCCATCCCTATCGCTTTTACCAAGGAGAGTGCACTATGTCCGACTCAAAAAATGACGCCCAGATCCCGAACGCCGGGAGCACTTCGAACGGCCACGAAGCATCTGCGGAGAAGCACCCCACCCTCACCACCACGGCGGGACGACCTGTCGCCGACAACCAGAATTCCGTGAGTGCAGGCCCTCGCGGACCTGTATTAGTCCAGGATTTTCAGTTGTTCGAAAAGATGGCGCATTTTAACCGCGAACGCATCCCGGAGCGTGTCGTTCATGCCAAGGGCTCGGGTGCATTCGGCCATTTCGTGGTTACCCAGGACATCACGCGGTACACAACCGCCAAATTATTCTCGAACGTTGGGAAATCCACAGAGGTGATGGTTCGCTTCTCGACTGTCGGCGGCGAAAAAGGGTCCGCGGATACGGAACGTGATCCACGCGGTTTTGCCGTCAAGTTCTACACGGAAGAGGGCAACTGGGACATGGTGGGGAATAACACGCCGGTCTTTTTCATTCGCGACGCTCTGAAGTTCGGCGACTTCATCCATACCCAGAAGCGCGACCCTCAAACCAATTTGAAGTCCCCGACGATGATGTGGGATTTCTGGTCGCTATCCCCGGAGTCGCTGCATCAGGTGACGATCCTGTTCTCCGATCGCGGCATACCGGACGGGCATCGTCACATGGATGGATTCAGCTCGCACACGTTTTCTCTGATCAACGCGAACCATGAACGGTTCTACGTGAAATGGCACTTCAAAACTAAGCAAGGGATCAAGAACCTGCTGGCCGCCGACGCAACCCAGCTCAAGGGAGAAGACCCCGACTACTCCCAGCGCGATCTCTTTACGCACATCAAAGACGGCGATTTTCCCAAGTGGAAAGTTTCCATCCAGGTGATGCCAGAAGCGGAAGCCCCCAATTACAAGGTCAACCCTTTTGATCTGACGAAGGTCTGGTCGCATAAGGATTATCCGCTGATGGAAGTCGGTGAAATGACACTGGACCGCAACCCGGAAAACTATTTCGCGGAAGTGGAGCAGGCAGCGCACTCGCCAGTGAATATCGTTCCGGGCATGGGGTATTCTCCGGACAAGATGCTGCAGGCGCGCCTTGTTTCCTATCCGGATGCACATCGCTATCGCATTGGCACCAACTATGAATCGCTGCCTGTCAATCAGCCGCGTGGGTGCCCAGTGCATACCTATCATCGCGACGGAGCGATGCGCCATGATTCGAACGGCGGCAGTTCGCCGAACTATGAGCCGAATAGTTTCGGCGGCCCGGTAGAAAACCCGAGCTACCGTGAAGTGCCGCTGCCGCTGGACGGCCTGCCTGCGGACCGATACAACCATCGCGAAGGCAATGACGATTACAAGCAACCGGGCGACCTGTTCCGCTTGATTGGAGCAGAGGCCCAGCAGCGCTTGATCGACAACATTGTCGGCAGTCTTGGCCAGGCTCCGCGCCGCATTCAAGAATTACAGGTCAGCCATTTCTATAAAGCCGATCGGAACTATGGCGAAGGCGTCGCAAAGGGACTGGGTCTGCCGGTTGGAGAACTTGTTGCACGATAGAGCTTACATTCGCCGGACACCATCCTCAATGCGCGATGCTCATTGAGAAGCGGAGTCTGGCGAATGAATCCGTATACCGAAGCTGGCCATGCGCGGAGTACCCAGCGTCAAGATCGGCGTGCGCCCAACTTCTATGGAGCGATCGAATATATTATTCATCGCTCCATAGAATTCAACCCGTGAGTTCAACTCATGCGATACGTACCCATCCAATTGAAAATATCCGTGCAGCAGGAAGGTGTTGGCGTCGTCGTCGAATTGCCTTCCGCTCACCGTTCCCAGTAAGCCGGCGACACCCAGCCGCTGCTTTGTGGCCCGCACCTGCATGGTTGCCATGTTGTGCGGAACCTGGGGAATCCACTTCCCGATCAGTCCAGGGTTAGCGGAATACCGTGTCACCGTGGCATTCGCATACTGGTATCCACCGGTAATAGATAGCCACGAAAGCGGTGAAGTTTGATAGGCAAGCGCCACGCCCCGGCTGCGAATCTGGCCTAGATTTTCGCGCTGTTTCAATACCTTGGTAGGAGTCACGCTCAAGGTCAGCGCAGTCACTGGCCGGTTTACCTCCGTCCAGAAATAGCTGGCTCGAATGGCGGTATTGCGCGAAGGCAGCGTAAACTCCGTACCCGTTTCCCAGCCGGTCGCTCGCTCCGACTGCAACGCTGGATTGGCCAGCGTAAGCTCCTGCCCTACCTGCGACTGGCGATACAACTCATTCAATGTAGGCGAGCGAAAGGCGCGATAGCCGGAAGCGCTCACGCTGAAGTCTTTGTTGAGGCGCCGGACCACGCCGACTTTCGGGCTTAATAGGGTCTCGCTTCGGTCTGGAATCTGCACAGTAGTTATGGGTCCAAGCCCGGTTTGCAGATGCTGCGTTGCATCCAGATTGAGAAAATCGTCGCCGCGCAATGAAGCAGTAACCGTCCAATGGCGGGCTTCGAGCAGCCCCTCGGCGTAGGCTCCAACATCCCGCTGGCGAGCGGTCGTATCTGCCAATCCATTCGGATTTCCGTGCAGCCTGGGAACCTCATAATCGGTGGCGCGCACATCGCCGGCATCACTGCCGGCAACCAGCGTGAAAGCGGGAAGCAGAACTTTCGTCCACTGCGCGGATGCGCCGAGTTGCTGCGTCGACACGTACTGCAAGCGTGTCAACGATTCGCTGCCCCGGTCCGCGGAGACAGAAGAAAAGCTCTGCCTGTAATGCTCCTGGCTTCCAAACATCCGCAAGCCGAAAACTCCCGCGTTGTCCGCGGTCCAGTCGACTCCGGTGGAATACCTCCAAAGGCGTGTGGCATTCCTCTGAAATGGGGTGCCATTGCCGCGCGCCTCATTCAACACATTTCCCCGTAGGAATGCGATCGCGCGATCCGTAAAAATACGGCGCAGATACACTTCCCCGTTTTGATAATGCAGATTGGCGGCCGTGTCTATCTGGCCGCGCACGTTCGGCGCAATTTCGATGTAACCATCTGTCCGTAGCAGGTCGGCGGCAGCCATTCCACTCCAGGGCCCAAGTGCAGTGGTCGCCAGGATCGATCCGTGCGGGGTATTTTCCTGCCCATAGCCGGCGTCGAGTGCATAGGCGGTGGCAACTGGATCGCGCTCGATGATGTTGATGACGCCGCCGATGGCGCTGCTTCCGTAGAGGTTCGACACACCGCCGCTGACAACCTCAACGTCGTCAATCGCAAGCGAAGGGACCTGGTCCCAAAATATCCACCCGCCGAACGGGTCGCTGACCGGAATTCCGTTGGCAAGAACCAGCGTTCGGCTTGCGGAAGTCGAGCCTAGTCCACGCAGCGATACACCTTGGGAGGTGGGGTTCGCGGCCATGGTGCTGGTGCGCCGGAAAAACTGCAATCCTGTCACCTGACGGAGCCTGTCACCAAAAGTGATGGTTGCGCTCCTCTCCAGAGCCTGTCGCGGCAGCACCTGCACCGCGTTGGCTGACTCTCCGATTGACAATGGAGTTCGGTTGGCCGTGACGACGACTCGTTGAACATTCGTCGCGAGTGTAAGCCTCAGCTCGACTGTCTGTGAAGGGACGATTGTCTGTTGATACGGAGCAAATCCTGCCGCGCTAACTCGAACGGTGGCCGCGCCGCCAGTGGACGCCGGAATGCGGAAACCGCCATCGGCGTCCGTAACGGCCGCGGAGCCATGATTGCCTATTTCCAGCTGAACATTCGCGCCGGCGATCGACTGACCTGCTGGTCCAACTACATGTCCAGAATAGACGTTCGATGGCAAATTGGAGCGCTCACTCTGTGCAGTGCAAAAGAGTGACAAAGAGAGACCGGCCACGACCGCAAATTTAGATATCGATGAAAACAGATAAATTGAGCGCACGAAAACCTCAGTGGATCTGATTTTACGTTTTTATGTTCGCGAATTGAGAGCATGACGGGAACAGGGCCGTTTAAATCGTATTGCGTAACCGAATACGGTGGCGAGCAGCAGTAGCGGAGGATATCTTGAAATTTAAAAATCCAGGGTTAAACGCATCGTATAACTCCGTGGGGGCGCTACAGCGTTGCCGGAGAACAATCCTGCAAAATTAATTAGATTGATTCGGTCGTTCAGGTTTTCCCCATCCACCTGCAGGCTCAGGTTCGTCAACCTTCGCCTGACAAGATGGATGCCTGCCGACGCGCTTACAGCTAGAGATGGTTTCACTCGCCCCCGAGAAAAGTTGACGCGGTTCACGAGCGCTTGGCCGTACTGTGCAATCGCCTGCTGCTCTGTGCCGTTAAACTCAACCGGCAGCCCGGAGCCATAACGCGCGCCGCTCCCGACCCACATGCCTCGCGGCAATTGATAAATCCAACGAGTCTGCACGGTGTTGCGCTGGTCCTGGGTTACCCAGAACCTTCCGTTCCGCTGCTGGAGAGCCTGTGCGGCTTCATCGCCTAGAAACAGGCCTCCGGTAACCGGCAGATATGCGGAGCCGACCATGTAGGAATAACTGAGAAATCCAGAAAAGCGTCCCCAGTTGGGCACGTCCAGCTTACCTTCAGCTCCATAGATGGTCGCTTTGCGGAAGGAGATAGGAAAGCTGATAGAAGTATCCAGAAGTGGATCGTCGTCAGCGAAGTTGTTGAAGGTTCGGAGATAGGCATTTCCATCCAGCCGAAGACTTTTGAAAATACCTTTGGTAGCTCCCGCTTCATAGTAGTTTCCAGTGGACGGAAGAACTGGCAGCCGCAACACTTCTGGATTGAGCGATACAACCTGGGGAGAACTGGAAAGCAATATATTCTCAAACGCGGGTGTCTGAAAAACGCGGTCGTAGGAAATGTGGGCCACCATGTCACTATGCGGAAAATAGCGCGACACTGCCAGGCGAGGACTGAAGGCATTCTGGTCGACCACAAGCTCATAGTTGTCCCAGCGAATTCCCGCGGCCAGGTTCCAATTGTGGAACCGCGCGTTATCTTCTACAAAAATGCTCTGTTCACGGTCTCTTCCTCGTCCAAAAAAAGTAAAGTCACGAGGCGTCCTCGGATCGAACTGCGACGGATCCGTAATTGTGTAGTTGAACCCTTCATGAAGATTGATGAAGTCGCCTTCAAGGCCGGCCTTCCATTCCTGGCTGCCGCGGTCCACGGTGAAGCTGCTTTTGACATATCCTTCGCGGTATCCGCGATCCTGACCGGCAATGATCGGAGTGGAGAATTCATTTGAATTGAGACGCGTCGTGTCATCGCGCACCATCCCACTCACGTCGCTGAGTGCGCGAGGAGAAAAGATATGTCGCCACGCCGCTGTGCCGACGGTCTCCAGCACATCACGATGCTGTACTTGGCCAGCCGCTTGCTGAACCTGCTCATTTGGCACCAGAAAGCGCGCAAACTCATGCCGCGCAAGCAATGTCAGCCGGTTTTTCTGCGAGAACTCCCGCTCATATTGCCCAGACAGATCGCCGGTAGTGGCGTCGTTGGTAAAGTTTTGAAGCACTGGCGGATTCTCGTACCACTGGGTATACGCTCCGTCCGCGCCGATGCCCGCACTGTTTTTTCCCCAGCCATATTGAGTGAACAGATATCCGTCAGCAGTCGCAAAACTCCCGCCGGAGAGAACAGCAGTCCCATGCAAACCCTGCCGCGCATCGCGCAACGTGTTCACCTCCACAACGCCGCCCATCTTCCGGCCATACTCCGCCGGGATACCCGCGGTATAAATGCTCATGGATTGCACGTCGTTCGCTTCCAGTTGCGCGCCGAATCCGGGCGAGCGGTTTTCTGTAAGCGGAATGCCGTTGACCACAAATTGAGTTTGATATTCCGAGCCGCGCGGGTGCAACACAGCATTCCCTTCTATCAGCCAACCGGGTTGCGAATCCACCAGGTCGATCAATCCGCGTCCCGGCAGCGAAGGTAGGCGATTCTCAATCCGCCGCTTGCCGATTTCGTTTACCGCACCGGCTCGGTCGGGGTCGATCAGAGTCTGCTCCCCATGCACGCGCACAGAGGTTTCGGCGCGCGCAGGGAGCAATGTAACGCCGACCTGCAGCGGGATAGCCGATCGTATCTCCACCGTCTTCATCAGCGGGGCAAAGCCTTCGTGCTGGATAGTAACGATATAGACGCCGAAGGGGAGACGCCGCGCATCCAGTTCTCCCGAAGAATCCGATTCCATCGTCTTGTCGATCTGGCTTGCTTCGTTGACAAGCCTGACCGTTGAGGGCAATCCCAGATGTTGCGAATCGGTGATGTGCAGGCGCAATTCCCCGGTCGCGGTCTGCGCGCGACCCGGCATGTCTGCCGTGATCGAAAGCAGACCAATAGCAACCAACCCGGCAAAAAGTGCCGCAAACCTTCTCTTCAAAATTGCGGACCAGGCTGAATTTTTAGATAGATTCACTCAGATCGCCTGGGTCTGCCCATGAAAATGTCGCGTCGGTTAGCGGTCATCGGAACCCTCTCCATAACAATCCTTGCGACATTTGAAGTTTAAAATCATCGCGGGCGTGATGTGTATTCGAGGGCCAGACACTTCGAAGGGTTTCTTCAATTTAGCTGGAAGTGAAATGCAGGGATCAATGGCGGAGAGGGGGGGATTCGAACCCCCGATACCCGTAAAGGTATGTCTGATTTCGAGTCAGGTGCATTCAACCGGGCTCTGCCACCTCTCCGTAGCTCTAGCCTACCGAAAATCGCCTCTCCTGCAAACCATTTCTACAGAGCGCCATGTTGGAATGGTGCGATGGCCGGGGCGGGGACCCACTCGATGGCCACCCGCGTTCTTTGCAGGAAAAGCAGGATGTGTATAACCCTCACGGATTCACAAAGCGTGGAGTGCAGTCGTAGCTGGAAGTCTGCATCGTACTAATGAGCCACTTTAAGGGCTGGCAGCCAGTGCAACAAACTACCAGAGTACGTCAGTAAGCAATTGCCGGGTGGCCTGTTCAAGTCGCTTTCTGGCTTGAGTGGGACAGCATCAGCCGTCTAAGCTCGCAATATGCCGAGTAGACCGCAAGAAAGCGCAAACGGAGCAGCGAGGCAGCTTTGCTCAGCACTGGAACCGCCCACACAAGCCAAAGAAGGCTTGTGTGGGCCACCGGCCGGGTCATTTTCGGGATTCGAGTTTGGCACTAGGAACCCAGACGATCCTCAGCTACTTCACCAATGATTCCTATAGGAGAGTTTCCAATGCGTAAGTTTTTGCTTGGATTTATAACAGCGGTTCTTGTGGCGTTGTTGGCGGCGTTTCTCTGCATTCGATTTGGCTTGATGGATCCACGGGCCGATATTCCCGTGAACGCCCTCGAACAAAAGATCGCGATGCCGGCTCTCGATGCAGCCATTGACCGCCGCGCTCCCAAAACCAGAAATCCCGTCGAACCCACAGATGCCAATCTGATTGCCGGAATGAAAATTTATCAAACTAATTGTGCAAGCTGCCACGGCGACATCAATCATCCTCATGGAATGTTTGCGGAGGCACTCTATCCCCGGCCTCCTCAGTTTGTGGAGGATGCTCCCGATATGCCTGAAAATCAAAATTTCTACATCATCGAGCATGGAATCCGCCTGAGCGGGATGCCTGCGTGGAAGCAATCTCTTAGCGAGCCGGAAATGTGGCGGGTGACCACATTCCTCAGCCACATGGATAAACTGCCACCGCTCGTCTCCGAACAATGGAAAACTGCGGCTGGCAAAGGTGCTGACTGAGCTTCCTCCTTCCATCCATTATGGGTAAAGACACGCACATGAAATGACCGAAAGGCGAGCTCCCACCATCGAAGGACGTCAGGTCGCCAAAACGTCGGGCGGATTTCTCAATCGAAACAGCGTCCAGGTAAATAACAGTATGCCGCCGAAATATAACACTTTGAGCGCGCCTTGGTCCCCACCTTGAAAATCGATTCCTGCATCCTAATGAGGGATGCGCGCAAATTAGAATCGAGGTTTCATCGTCATGTATCACCACATCAAAAAGCTGATGTACACGGTCAATATCGGAGAGCCAAATGCAAGGTTCGGGAATATGTTGCTGGAACAGTTTGGCGGCGCGAATGGAGAATTGGCAGCCGCCATGCAATACACCATTCAGGGTTGGAACTGTGTCGACGACCTTGGTCGCCGAGACTTGCTGCTGGATATCGGCACTGAGGAGCTAAGCCATCTTGAAGTGGTCGGAGCGCTGATTCGCATGCATTTGAAGCCACTCAAGACCGATCGAGAAGCTGCGGATATAGAACCACTGGTGACGATAGCGGGCGGGGGCGGCGTGAACCTCTGCGATTCAATGGGAAATGCGTGGACGTCGACATACCTGAAGATTACTGGCGAATTGGATGTGGATCTGCGAAGCAATATCGCAGCAGAGGCTCGAGCGAAGATCGTCTACGAACGATTGATTGATCACACCGACGATCCTGGATCCATTGATACACTGCAGTTTCTAATGACCCGCGAGATTACGCACATGAAAGCATTTCAGGCCGCTTTAGACAGCCTGAAAAAACCCGCTTTCTCTATCGGCATGCTCAAACCGACCCTTGGAATCGTAGACGAATACTTTAATGGATCGACCGGCACCGGCAGTGAAGGTGACGCGGACGTCCTCGGACCGTGGACCTCATCGTTTGGGCTGCATCCGGTGGAGTCGCAGATGAATGGCGGAAAGGGACTTTCAATTCGCGATGTGAATGGAAAAATTGAGGGAGAAGATCGTGGGAAGCAGGATGAAGCACCGAAAGCAACCACATCTCCGGACAATAAAGCGATTGGAAAGAAAACAGCTAGTGTCAAGGGACGAAATAGCCAAAGTTCCAGGTCAAGTCGGAAATAATGCGTTTGGAATCTCGGTTTGAGAACTGAGGGCAGCCGCATCGAAGCTGCCCTTTAAACCGCGCCTGCGGATTTCAGGCCACCAAAACATCCGGGTGGATTTCTCCATCGAAACAGCGTCCATCAAGGTCCTAGTAGCAGCCTGATGGTCCATCGCTGAGACGCGGAAGAGGCTGTTACGGCACCGGCGGGCAGTGATACGAGGAAGAACTTCTCGGCAGCGGCCCCACGTACCCAGCAGAGCAATCAGCAATGTGATTTTCAAGGCTGTAAACGGCTGGATACCGACAACACGTGCCGACCGCACGCCCGATATGCCAGCAGCGATGTCGGCGGATAGATAAAGCGAACACCGCGTTGAAAAAAGCCGTCTCGTAAATCGCGTCAGGATGTTGCCGCTAGGCCAGATTGTTGGGCCATATAAGCCCAGGAATCTGTCCGGGCCCGCAGCAATAAAGAATCCTCGGCAATTTTTAGCACGCTTCCGGAATGCAGCCGGGGGCGCGACCGCAATCAAGAGGCTTTCAAACAGCAGGACGCAGCAGAGAAACATCGACATCCGATGCACGATAAAATTCAGGCGGGTATTTTGGCGATTCTTCCTTCATTTCCTGCCCGAGTCTAACAAATCCAGTTGGTGTGCATGTTCGCAGAACGCGATAGCACCCTGCGATGTTTTCGGCAACTATCCAGACACTACCCACGGCTCTTTGCTCTTGTTACCATGTTTTCATCGCACTCAGAAGCCATTGTGCGAATATTGCCTATGTTCAAGCGCGCCTGGATCGCCCTCTTCTCTCTCCTGCTTATCATTTCGAATCCACTCTATTGTGCTGCCAGTGCTTACGATGCACATCCCAAGCTGGTCGTAATTCTGGTGATCGATCAGTTCCGTGAGGATTATCTGGAGCGCTACCGCGCCGACTTCAAAGGCGAGGGCTTCAATTTATTTCTGGATCGCGGCGCATTTTTCCCCGATTGCTATTTCGACTACGGCAATCTGATCACGGCGCCTGGCCATGCCACCATCGGCACAGGTGCGTACACGGACGGCCACGGCATCGCGGGCAATGAATGGTGGGATCTGAAACGCAATACCAAGCGGCCCATTACGTCCGTGGAAGATCCACGCTACAGCCTCGTGGGCCTGCCGGCGAACGCGTCGGAATCAGCGCGGGAAGGAGCATCGCCGCGCAATCTATTGGCCACCACGGTGGGCGACGAAGTTCGATTGGCGACCAAAGGAGAAGCCCGGCTCTTTGGAGTTTCACTGAAAGATCGCGCGGCGATTCTGCTCTCCGGGCACACAGCCAACGGCGCGTTCTGGGTCGATCAGAAAACTGGCGCATTTATCAGTTCTACCTACTACATGCCGTCTCTGCCCGATTGGGCCGCCGCATTTGACCAGTCAGACGCTGTCGCGCAGGCCCGCACAGAGGCTGGCGTTGCCACCGACGCCCCATTTTTTGACAAGGTCGGTCCCACGGACGCGGCGATCGAATACGAACTCAATTTTGCACAGGCGTTGATTCAAGGAGAGAAGCTCGGCACCGGGAACGTCACCGACGTGCTGACGATCAGCATTTCTTCAACGGATATTCTCGGCCACCGCGTCGGTCCCGACGCTCCGGAGCAACGTCAACTGGTCGATCAGCTTGACGGCAATCTGGATCAATTTTTCCGCTGGCTCGATCACAATGTTCCAGGCGGACTTCGCAATGTGTGGATTGCCCTTTCAGCCGATCACGGCGTAGCTCCCGTGCCTGCGACGGCGCAGCAGTTGGGAGTGCCCGCAGCCACCATCGATTTGAAACGGGTTGCCGCAACGCTGAACAAGAGCATGAACGATCGATTTTCTCCGGGCCGGGATCTGGCGTATCTGCTTCCGCACCAGGAGCTGCCGTATATCGTTCTCAACATTCCTGTGTTTGAACACGCCGGAATCAATGAGCTGGAAGGCGAGCGCGCCATCCAGGATTCCCTTCCGGCGGCAATGGCCTCACTGCTACCGGCCGATACTACCGGGCTTGATTCCGCAGTAAAGCCGAGCGCTTCGCGTCTTGCTCCGGAGCCGCGAATCTTCCGCAGTTTTACTCGCCTGCAGATGTCCGCCATGCAGCCCGGATTGCCCCCAACCGAATTCGGCGAGCTCATCGCGCACAGCTATTCTCCGAATGGCGGCTGGTATGTCATGCTGGTTCCGGGTGCGTACCAGATGCAATCGTCCGGCGGCGGCGGCACGACGCATTTCTCGCCTTATTCCTACGACCGTCATGTGCCGCTGGCTTTCTATGGTTCTGCCTTTACGCCGGGCACGTATCACGGACGCGTTGAGCCGGTCGATATCGCGGCGACGCTTGCCTCTCTGCTAAGGATCAATCAGCCGTCCGCGAGCGTCGGGCATGTCCTGAACCAGGCGATTCAACCTGAGGCAAAAATACCGTCCAAACGTCCAGTAACTCGCCGAAGAGGGCGCGCGGCCTCGACTGACACATCGGGCGCCAGGAGCGCACCAGCTACCGTTGCGACGCCGTCGCAAGCCCCTGCTCCGCAATCGAGCGCTCCCCAGCCATGAGGGCCACTCCTAAGCCCGACCTGCGGGTGAAGTTTTGCGGCATTGAGCTGCACAATCCTGTCATCGCCGCCAGTGGCACCTTCGGTTATGGCTTGGAGTTTGAGGACATCGTCGCGCTCAATAAGATTGGCGCGTTCGTTACAAAGGGACTGTCGCGGGAGCCCATGCCGGGCAATCCGCCACCGCGTTTAATCGAAACAGCGGCTGGCATGCTGAATGCCATCGGGTTGCAGAATGTCGGTGTTCAGGCTTTCGTCGAGCACAAGCTGCCTGCTATTCGACACCTCCCTTGTCCCGCAATTGCGAATGTCTTCGGGGGCTCGATTGAAGATTATTGCGCCGTGATTCGGGCGCTGAATATGGCCGAAGGAATTGCCGCGTACGAGTTGAATGCTTCTTGTCCAAACACGCACAGCGGAGGCATGGTGTTCGGTACTGATGCCGCTATGCTGCGAGAACTGGTTGCACAGGCGAAGTCTGTCGCGCGCCGACCGCTGATCGTGAAGCTATCGCCCAATGTAACCAGCATCGCGGCTATGGCCCGGTCTGCACAAGATGCTGGAGCGGATGCAATTTCTCTGGTCAACACATTTCTCGGAATCGCGATCGACGCAAAAACGCGTCGTCCCCGCATTGCGAACTTTACTGGGGGAGTGTCGGGGCCCGCTATTAAGCCGATAGCTCTGCGCATGGTGCATGAAGCTGCGCATGCGGTTTCCATTCCTGTGATTGGCATGGGCGGCATTACTGCGCCTGAGGACGTCATCGAGTTTATGCTGGCGGGAGCGACTGCTGTGCAGGTGGGGACAGCAAGTTATGCGGACCCGCGCGCGGTAGAGCGGATTGCAAATGGATTGCGGGACTGGTGCCAGCGTCACCACGTCGACAAGATCGCGAGCCTGACGGGAGCACTCGAGATTCCAGCCCGCCGGCCGTGCTGATGATTCATTTCAGCAGGATTTCAAATCCCGCGCCTTCAAAACAAATCTGTTTTGCAGCGGCTTCACAGACGATTTTTTCGTAACCTGCAAAAGCTCTATTTACTGGTTTCAAAAAGCGCTATTTTTCCTGGTTGCAAAAACTCTATCGCATCTGGATTCTGTCGCGAAAACGGTGCAATGTGGTATCCGAGTACCACTTTCGGAGGGGCCGGAGTCAAAATGTGGGTAGCTGGGTACCACTTTTGAGTACTTGGATACCACTTTTTCGGGAATTTTTGGAAATGCGAAAAATGCGAAAAAACGGTTTTCAACGCACCTAAATCCAAAAAGAGCTCAGAAAATTCGTTTTAAGATGGAGTGTCTCCATCTCCATTTTATCGATCTGGAGTTAGGAATGCGCCACATGAGATACGGGCGGGCGTAAAAATGCTGAACAAATCCTGGTGATCTCGTCCTGAACGGAACGGGGTGCGATGAAGGGATGTTTCGTTTCGCCGGCAAACCGCGAGATCCTTCGCCTTTCCACCCCAGCGACGAAGACCTGTCGCTGGGGGCCCCGGCTTCGGCTCAGGACAACAAGCTGTTTTCTATCCTTCGGCTCAGAACGACAGTCTGTTTTCTATTCAGGCTGATTTGCCGGCGCCTTCGGCGGCGGATATGCGCTCCTCGGCTTCGTGGATCACGAGGTTGGCTTCGGTGTAGCGTGCGCTGTCGTCTCCGGCTTCCTTCCACATCTGGTTTCCGTGCTCCAGTTCCTGACGCGCGTCGGCAACGTCGATCTCGCTGGGCCGCACAGCGCTTTCCGCGAGGATGGTTACGCGGTCGGGCAGCACTTCGGCAAATCCCCAGGCTACGAAGAATTGCTGCTCGCCGACATCGCCGCCATGCAGCGTGACTTCCCCCGCGCCCAACTCCGTGAGCAGCGGAGCATGCGCATAGAGCACCTCCAGATACCCGGAGCGCGCCGGCAGGGACACGGCGTCCGCGGTGCCGTCGATGAACACCTTATCCGGCGTGACAAGCCGGACGCGAATTGAATTTCCGTCTGCCATAATTACGCCATCTGCTTCAGCTTGCCTGCCGCTTCCAGAACCTCATTGATATCGCCCTTCATGTAGAAGGCCTGCTCGGGCACATCGTCGTGCTTGCCCTCGATGACTTCCTTGAAGCTGCGCACTGTGTCGGCCACCTTGACGTAGCGGCCCGACATGCCGGTAAACTGCTCGGCGACATGGAAGGGCTGAGAAAGGAATTTCTGGACCTTACGGGCGCGCATGACGGTGAGCTTGTCTTCTTCGGAAAGCTCGTCGATTCCGAGGATGGCGATGATGTCCTGCAAATCCTTATAGCGCTGCAGAATGCGTTTCACGCCTTGGGCGACGTCGTAGTGCTCCTGCCCGACGATGCGCGGCGTAAGAATACGCGAGGTCGAGGCCAGCGGATCGACGGCGGGATAAATGCCCAGCTCCGACAATGGCCGCGACAGCGAGGTGGTTGCGTCCAGGTGAGCGAAGGTGGTTGCCGGGGCGGGATCAGTAAAATCGTCCGCCGGAACATAGACCGCTTGCACCGAAGTGATGGAACCCTTCTTGGTAGACGTGATGCGTTCCTGTAGCTCGCCCATTTCCGTTGCAAGGTTTGGCTGATACCCAACAGCCGACGGCATACGGCCAAGCAGCGTCGAAACTTCCGAGCCAGCCTGCGTGAAGCGGAAGATGTTATCGATGAACAGCAGCGTGTCCGCGCCTTCTTCATCGCGGAAATACTCAGCGACCGTCAACGCTGTCAGCGCAACGCGAAGACGCGCTCCGGGAGGCTCGGTCATCTGTCCATAGATCAACGCGGCCTTCGACTTGTCGAGCTGCTTCAGATCGATGACGCCGGACTCCTGAAACTCCAGCCACAAATCGTTTCCTTCGCGGGTGCGTTCGCCGACGCCGGCGAATACGGAAAATCCGCCGTGCTTGGAAGCAATATTGTTGATCAACTCCTGAATGATGACGGTCTTGCCGACGCCCGCGCCACCGAACAGACCCGTCTTGCCACCCTTCAAAAATGGCTGGATCAGGTCGATGACCTTGATCCCGGTCTCAAACATTTCTTCGCGCGTGGATTGCTCGTCGAATGCTGGAGCCTGGCGATGGATAGGTCGAAATTCCTTGGCATTGACCGGCCCCATTTCATCGACCGGCTGGCCGATCACATTCAGCACGCGACCCAGCGTTGCCCGGCCCACCGGCACTGTAATGGGTCCGCCGAGATCGAGCGCCTTCATGCCGCGCACCATTCCCTCGGTCGCTTCCATGGCGATGCAACGCACGCGGCCTTCGCCAAGATGCTGCTGCACTTCGACGATCACGTCGATCGGCGTTGGCACTTCAAAGCCTTCGCTGGTTACGCGCAATGCCTGATAAATCGGCGGCATGTGTGTCTCGTCGAACTGAACGTCGACCGCCGGTCCTGCGATTTTAATAATCTGTCCGATGTTTTCTGCCATGATT